>JAJZDH010000014.1 GCA_021828665.1 Thermoplasmata archaeon | reverse complement strand
CGGAGCCCGCAACCTTCCCTTGTCGCAGCTCGAGACGGGGTTCGAGCAGGAGCTCGTGTCGGTGCCCCGGACAGCGCCGATCGTGGTGGTGTGCGCCAGCGGCATCCGGTCCGCCCGAGCCACCGCGCGGTGCGTCGGGGCCGGGGTGCCCGCCGCCGTCCCGGCTCCCCCGGGGGGTCCGGTCCCGGACCGGCGCGGCCCGGCCGGAGGTAGGGGCCGTGCCGGACCGGACCGTCAGCAACTACTCCGGATTCGACTTCCGGGCGCTCTGGAAGGGGCGCCGCACGGTGACCGAGGTCGAGCGGGCACTGGTCGATCGGGAGCTCCGTGCGGCCGAGCCCACCCGGGTCCTCGAGGTGGGGACCGGCTTCGGCCGGCTCAGCGCGACGGTCTCCGGTCTCGCGGAGGAGCTCGTGGTCAGCGATTATGACCGCGCGGCGATCGAGCGGCTCGAATGGCCCCCGGGGGTGCGCCCGCCCGCCCTGCGCGTCGCCCTCAATCTCTATCATCTCCCGTTCCGGGACGGATCCTTCGGGGCCGCCACCCTTGTCCGGGTGCACCACCATCTCGGGGACCCTCGGGCGGCGCTGCGGGAGCTCGCCCGGGTGCTCCGGCCCCGAGGTCGGCTGCTGATCAGCTACAACCCGCGTCCCTCCATCGGAACGCTGGTGCACGACCTTCGCCACCGGATCGTCGGTTCCCCCTCCGACGGCGCGCCCCCCGTGAGCTGGGCGCGGGGCCGGACGGTGCACCGGGGGAGCGGTCCGTTCCCCGTGTACGTATCGGACCGCCGGGAGTTCCGGTCGGACGCCCTCGCCGTCGGCTTCCGCATCGAACACGAGCTCGGGAGCGGGTTCGAGGAGTTCGCGCTCCTGAGACGGTGGGTGCCGACCCGGTTCTTCCTTGCGGCCGCCGGCCCGATCGGGCGGGCTCCGGGGGCCCCGACGCGGTGGGCGCTGCTCGTGCGATCGGGGGAACCGGACCGCGGGGCCGGGCACCTGAACCCGCTCTGGGAGTGCCTTGCCTGTCCGCGGTGCGGACAGCCGTTGCGATGGGCGGTCGGGGATCTCTCGGGTTCTTGCGGGGCCTGCGGGTTCCGGGGCGAACGCCGGGGAGATCTGCTCGATCTCCGGTACCGACCGGACGGGGTGCCGGTCGCCATCGCGGCCGGCGACGCGGTCGCCGGAACGGACGTTCCGGACCCAGTGGAGGAGCCGCGGCCGGCCCGCGGAGACCCTTCCGGGCGAACGGGAGTCGTCGACGATGCGCCGCGATGAGCCCCGCCACGGGCCGGTGGACGCCGTCCGGCTACGCGCTCCGGGGGGTGGGGTGGTCCCGCTGCGGTACGTGGAGGATGGCCCGGAGCTCTTCGTGGTACTCTCCTCCGTAGCGCCCGGCTGGTCCTCCGCCACGCTCCGGGCCGGCGGCGCCCGCCTCCTGCGCCCCGGGGAGAACGTGGGGAGCGCGGGGGAACTGCGAGCGGCCGACTTGGTCTCGGACCCGGCCCGGTCCGAATGGGTCCGTCGGGAATTCCGTCGGAAGTACGGTGCGGCCGTGTGGGACCGCTACTTCGCGCGGCACCCGAAGATCCTCGTGCTCCGCCCCGCGCCCCGCCTCTCGCCGCCCGGGCGGCTCGCGCTGATCCGCCAGGAGTTCGATGCCGTCGCTCCGTTCTACCCAGCCTCGGTGGCGAGCAACCCGTTCGAACGGTACCTCAAGTCGCGCGCCCTCGAGCATCTGGAGGAGCTCCTCGCGGGCCGGGATCCGCTCCTCGAGATCGGGCCCGGCCCGGGGTTCGAGACCGTGCCGATGGTGCGCGCGGGCCACCGGGTGACCGCGGTCGACCTCTCGCCGGGGATGCGCCAAGCCCTTGCCGAGCGGCTCGCCGCGGAGGGGCTCGCCGACCGGGTCACCCTCCGGGCCGGGGGGCTCGCCACGATCGGCTCGGACCTCCCGGACCTGGCGGCGGGGAGCTTCGGAGGGGCCTGGTCGACCTTCGGAGCGCCGAACCTCGAACCGGACGCGCCCGCGGTCGCCCGGGGCCTCGCCCGCCTCCTCCGTCCCGGCGCCCCCCTCCTCCTCGGGCTCCTGCAACGGTGGGCGATCGCCCCGCTCGTGTTCGAGGCGGCCCGGGCCGATTGGGGGGCCATCCGCGCCCGCCAGCAGCGGCCGGTCCCCGCGGAGAAGATCCGCTACCCCCTCGACATCCATCTCTGGACACCCCGGGAGTACGCCCGGGCCTGCGCCCCGTACTTCGTGTTCCGTCGGGCGATCCCGCTCTCCGCGCTCGCGCCGCCGTTCGCGAGTCCGCGGCTCCTCCGCGCCTTCGGTCCCCGGACGTGGGCGTTCGCCCGCCGCCTCGACCGGTGGATCACCCCGAGATTGCCGGCGTTGAGCGAATGGATCCTGCTCGAACTTCGACGCTCGCCGGTGCCCGCCCCCGGCGCCTCCCCGCCGACCCCCGCCGCGCCGCCGGCCCGAGGACCCACCGAGACGCTTTATCGCCCCCCGGGCTTCGGGGGCGCATGACCCGGCGGTGGATCTCGGAGCGGCGCACGATCAAGGTGCTGCTGGAGCCCGAGGGGGCCATCTTCGCCCTCACCCTGAAGCAGGACTCGTACCTGCTGTTCATCACGCGGGGCTTCGTGGGAGTGAAGCGGATCCGCACCCGGGACCGCATCGTCGCCCGGGCCGGCTACAGTGCCCTCGGCTCGCTCCGGCTCATCGCGCAGCTGTACCCGGACGGGATCGCCCGCTCCGCCCGGTAGGGGGCGGGGGGCGACCTCCCCGGTCCGGGCGGCCCCGGACCGACCCGGCTTCCCCATGGCCCGGACCGTTCCTGCCGGCCCTCCTCCGCGCGGGGCGAATCCCGCCGAGGAAGGTCCGGGGCGGCGCCGCGGCCCGCCGTCTCCGTCGCCGCGCCGGAGGGGCGCGCCCGGAGCCGGTGCGGACCAACGGGAGCGCCGTCGGGAAGGACGGATTCGGCGGCGGTCTCGGGGGACGCGGAGCTCCGCTGCCGACCTATCCCGGGAGCGGAGGAGGTCGACCGAACGACCGTGGGGGGCGGCGGGAGCGGGCCCCCGTCCGCCCGCGGGAGCCCCGTGGAATGCAGGGAGGCATTCAGCGCCACCTCGGCGATCGTTCCGCACAGGCGGCCGGCCGTCGCCAGCCCCCACGCCACCACGGCGAGCGCCGCGGTTTGCCGCCGCGGGAGGCGGGCGCGGGCGAGGATCGCCTCGGTGGCGCGGAGGGTCTCCACCGACCGGTCGCGTTCGCGGAGCACCCGGTGTGCCCCGTCGCTGTCCCCGCTCCCCAGGGCGTGCAGCGCCTCGCGCACCATCCCCCGGAGACCCTCGAGATGGCTCACGAGGTTCGCGCGGAGCGTTACGGGGATCGCCCTCCCGGCCAATCCGGTCCGAAGCTCCGGGCCGGCCCGGCAGAGGAGGTCGGCGACCTCCTCCAGCACCTTCGCCACCACGCGGTTCCCCAGCAGGTCCCGGGGCTCCTCGACCCGAAGGGCCCGGGCGAGGACCGGATCCTGCTGAGCGAGCATCAACTGCCGGAGCGTGAGGGCATAAAGTCGGTCCGCCTCCGACTCCCGCTCCCGGAGACGTTCCCCGAGCCGCTCCCCGAGGCGGGGGGTCCCGGTCCGGAGGGCGTCGGCGAGCATTTCCGCCATCTCGTCCACGACGGTGCCGGACCGGGCCACGATCTTCGGGATCGTGTCCTTGCCGACGTCGAGGAAGCTCACCAGGGTGACCGCGTGCGGTTCGGAGAGCACCGTCTCCAGGCCGAGCAGCGACCGGGCCGTTGCCTCGATCCGCGACCGGCACCCCGGGCCGAACCCTTCCTCGTCCACGAGCTCGATCCGCTCGTACCCGACCACGTAGGCGCCGAAGACCGTCCGGGCGAGCTCGTCGGGCTCCTCGAAGTGGGGGGAGCGGACGGTGAGGCAGGGGCCCGGGAGGTCGGCCGGTGCGCCCGGGGCTGCCGGTGCCACCTCGATCCGGCCGTCCTCCCGCAGGGCGAGCCAGACCGTATCGCCCCGTTCGAGCCCGTGGCGGAGGAGCCAGCTCCTCGGCAGGCTGACGGCGAGCGTGTGGGGGCCGGCGCGGCCGAGTCGTCGGGCGATGCGGGAATGCCGATGCCGTTCCGGCCCGCGCCGGTGCGACGACGGGCGCTCCGCGGGGCCCGACCGCCGGACCGCGGCGGCGGGCGACGGCACCGGCATCTCCCCGTCCACCCGCCGCCCCTCCGTCGCCATGGGCCGCCCCTCCGACGCCGGGTTATGACCCTGCCCCCTCGGTCCAGATTGTCCAGGACCGTGGGAACTTCGCCGCCAAGTAGCCCTCGCCGCGTGGTGGGCCATGGACGCAGCGGCCGGCCCCCGCCGGACGGACCGGACCTCCCCCCTCGATCCCTAGCCCCCTCCTCCCACGATGATCCTCTCCGGACTTCTCCTCGTCATCGGCCTCGCCGGCTTCCTGGCCGCCTCCCTCCTCGCCCTGGTCGGCCGGAGCGGCCGGTGGGTCCGCGCCTCCCTCGCGGTCGGCGCGGGGGCCGCCGCGGTCTCCGCGGTCCAGGCGCTCACCGTCCTCACCGGCGCCGACCTCGCGACCGGCGCCCTCGCGATCCCGGGAACCACCGCCGCGAACCCGCTCGTGGCCCTCGCCCTGACGGAGGACCCGCTGGGGGCGTTCTTCCTCCTCGTCGTCTCCGTGAGCGGGGCGGCGATCCTGATCGCCTCGATCGGCTACATCGACCGGTACGTGGCCCACGGTTCGGCCCGCCTGGCCGGTCTCCTTTCCCTCTTCCTGATCTCCCTCCTGCTCGTCTGCCTCGCGGGCACGGTGTTCACCTTCCTGGTGGCGTGGGAGGGGATGACCCTCCTCTCCTACTTCCTCGTGGTCCACGAGCACCGCTCGCCGGAGACCCGCCGCGCCGGGTTCCTGTACCTCGCGATGAGCCAGGCCGGGACCGCCGCGATCTTGACCAGCCTCTTGCTCCTCGCGACCGGCAGCGGCACCGGCACCTTCGCCGGGATCGCCCGGAGCGCCCCGGGGCTCCCCGTCGGGATCCTGGACGCCGCCTTCGTCGCGGCGCTCCTCGGATTCGGGATGAAGGCCGGCCTCGTCCCGCTCCACATCTGGCTGCCCGAGGCGCACCCGGCCGCCCCGAGCAATGTGTCGGCGCTCCTCTCCGGCGTGATGATCAAGATGGGGATCCTGGGACTCCTCCGGGTCCTCTTCGAGCTGATGGGGGGCGGCCCGGAGTGGTGGGCCGACCTGCTCCTGGCTCTGGGGGCGCTCGCCTCCCTCTCCGGGGTGCTCTCGGCGCTCGCCCAGCACGATCTCAAGCGCCTCCTCGCCTACCACTCCATCGAGAACATCGGGATCATCCTCCTCGGCGTCGGGGCCGCGCTGCTCTTCCTGGACCTCGGGGATCCGGCGCTCGCGGCGCTCGCGCTCGCGGCGGCGCTCCTCCACACCTGGAACCATGCGCTGTTCAAACCGCTCCTCTTCCTCGGCGCCGGCGCCGCCGTGGGCGCCGTCGGGACCCGGGACATGGAGCGGATGGGGGGGCTCGCGCGCCGGAT
The DNA here is from genome assembly GCA_021828665.1 of Thermoplasmata archaeon. Taxonomy (GTDB): domain Archaea; phylum Thermoplasmatota; class Thermoplasmata; order Lutacidiplasmatales; family UBA184; genus JAKIVR01. The sequence continues at coordinate 13,836 of JAJZDH010000014.1, read as the reverse complement.
GCCCGCCGTCGGGGTCGGCTTCCTGGTGGGCGCGCTGGCCATCTCGGGGCTGCCGCCGTTCAACGGCTTCGTGAGCGAGTGGCTGCTCTTCCACAGCTTCTTCGGGGCGTTCGCCACCGGCTCGGTGGCCACGGAGATGCTCTTCGCGGCGCTCGCCGGCATCCTCGCCCTCACGTCCGGGCTCGCGGCCTACTGTTTCGTGAAGGCGTTCGGGATCGTCTTCCTCGGCCGCCCCCGCTCCGAGCCGGCGGCCCGGGCGGCCGCGCCGCCGGGGACGCTCTCCGCCGGGATGGGGATCCTCGCGGGATTCTGCGCCCTCCTCGGCGTGGCGCCGTTCCTCGCGCTCGCGGCGATGCACCGCTCCCTCCTCGAGTTGACCGGAGCCTCCCTGGGGAGCGGGTCCGTCGTGGCGTTCCCCACCGCGCTGCCGTCCCCCGGCGCCGGGGTCTCCCTGCCGTTCGCCCCCGGAGCGGTCGCCCTCCTGCTCGCCGGGATGCTCCTCGTCTCCTGGGCCCTCTGGCGGCTCCGCGGCGTCCCCCGGCGGGACACCGTCGGTCCCGCCTGGGAATGCGGCGGGGAACCGACGACGGCCCGGGCCGAACCGACCGCGCTCGGCTACGCCCAACCGATCGAGCACCTCTTCCACCCGTATTACCGCCCCCGGGACCGGATCGAGCTCGGGGGGTCGGAAGGCCCCGGGCGGGCGGGATTGGCCCCGGTCGTCGGGTTCGGCCGGGAGATCGAAGAGCCCGTCCGTAAGTACCTGTACCACCCGCTCGCGGGCGGCCTCCTCGGGGCCGCCCGGGCGACGAGCCGCCTGCAGTCCGGGCGGATCCACGCCTATCTCGTCTACATGTTCGTCACCCTCGTCGGCCTGCTGCTCCTGCTCCGTCTCGTGGGGGGCGGTTCCCCCTGAACCTCTCCGAACTGCGCCCGGTCGGAGAGCTCGCGGCGGAGTATCTCCTCGTCCTCGGCCTGAGCCCCTTCCTCCTCGGCCTCCTCGCCCGGGTGAAGGCGCGGGCCCAGGGACGGCCGGGGCCCTCCCTCGGGCAACCGTACCGGACCCTGGTGAAGCTCCTCGGCAAGGACCGGATCCGGGCCGACGCCACCTCGGCGATCTCCCGGTATTCGGCCCGGATCTCCTTCGCCGCCCTCCTCGCGGCCGTGCCGCTCGTCCCCTGGCTCTTCCTCCCCGGCCCGCTCGGCGGGATCGGCGATCTCATCGTCCTGGTGGGTCTCCTCGCCCTCTCCCGCTTCTTCCTCGCGATCCAGGCGCTCGACGTCGGCACCTCCTTCGGCGGCCTCGGATCGAGCCGGGAGATGTGGATGGGCGCGCTCGCCGAGCCGGTCTTCCTCCTCGTGATCTTTGCCTTCGGCGGGCCGGCCGGATCGACGCAGGCGGGGGTCATCGCCGCCCGCGGCATCGCCCTCGGGGCGGCGTACGCGAGCCCCCCGCTGCTGCTGGCCCTCGTGGCGTACGTCCTCCTGCTCCTCGTCGAGACCGGCCGCTTGCCCGTGGACAACCCGGCGACCCATCTCGAGCTCACCATGATCCACGAGGCGCTGGTCCTCGAAGCCTCCGGCCGGGACCTGGCGCTGGTCGCCTGGGGGGAGGGGATCAAGTTCACCCTGCTGGTGGGGCTCCTCGCCGCCCTCGCCCTGCCGTGGGGGATCCCGACGGTGTGGACGGTGCCGCTCCTGGCGGCGGGGGCGATCCTCCTCGTGGCGAAGCTGGTGGGCGCCGATCTCCTCGTCGGCCACCTGGAGACGAGAGTGGCCAAGTGGCGGCTGTTCCGGGTCGCCGATCTGCTCGCCCTCGCCGCCGTCCTCGCCTTCGGCTCCCTCGCCCTCACCTACGTCATCGGGGGCGGCGCGTGACCGGCTCCGCCCTCGCGCTCCAGGCGCTCGACCTGACCGGCGCGGCCGTCCTGGTCCTCGCGTGGATCGGCCTCATCCACCGGCGGATCGAGCCGCTGGTGGCCACGTACGCCGTGCAGTCCGCGGCCATCGGCCTGACGGCCGGTCTGGTCGCCTACCTCTACGATGCCCCGGAGATCTACCTGCTGGCGGCGCTCACCGTCGCGGTCAATGTCGGGATCCTGCCGGCCGTCCTGCGCCGGGTCATCCGCTCCCTCGACATCGGCCGGACCATCGACACGTACGTCTCCGTCCGGCGGAGCGCCCTCGCCGGCCTCGGCCTCCTCTTGGTCTCCGTCCTGGTGGCCGGCCCGGTCGCCCCGTACGCCGAGGTGCCGTCGGCCGGCCTCCTGTCGATCTCGGTGGCGGTCCTGCTCATCGGCTTCTTCCTGGTCGTCAGCCGCCGGAAGGCCATCACCCAGGTCGTCGGGCTCCTGGTGATGAACAACGGCATCCTGCTCGCCGGCATCGCCCTCACCTACGGCCTCGGGATCCTAGTGGAGCTCGGGCTCGCGGCGAACCTCCTGGTCCTCGCCATCGTCGCCCGGATCTTCCTGTCCCGGATGAAGGAGTCGTTCGACCATGTCGACGTCGACGCGCTGCGGACGCTGGAAGGCTGAGGGAGGGGGAACGTGGGAGGTCCGCCGTGGATGCTGCTCGTGCTGCTGGTCCCCCCGGTCGGGGTGGCGCTCCTCGGGGCGGCCCGGACCCGGGCCCAGCTCAACGGGGTCGCGGCCGGGGCGGCGGTCCTCTCCCTCGCCGTTGTCCTCCTCCTGATCGCCCAGGTGCTCGGGCAGGGGCCGGTCGCCTTCGCCTCCGGCCTCCTGTACGTGGATGCCCTCTCCGCGCTCGTCTTCCTGATCGTCGGGCTCGTGGGGTTCTCCGCGCTCCTGTACTCGATCGACTACATGGGCCGGGACGGGAGCCCGCATCCGACCCCGGTGCCCCGGCTGCGCCGGTACTACGCCTTCGTGCTCCTCTTCCTGCTGACCATGTACCTGGTCCTCGAGGCCGACAACCTGGGGCTCCTCTGGATCGCCCTCGAGGCCACCACGCTGGTCTCCGCCCTCCTGGTGGCCCACTACGGGACCCGCCGCGCCCAGGAGGCCTCCTGGAAGTATCTCATCCTGTGCTCGGCGGGCCTCGCCTTCGCCCTCTTCGGCACCCTCCTGCTCTACCTGGCCTCGGTCCGCACCCTCGGGGCCTCGGCGAGCGGGCTCGACTGGACCACCCTCCTCGCCGCCGCGCCCCGGCTCGATCCCGGCCTCGTCCGCCTCGCCCTGATCTTCCTGTTCGTCGGCTACGGCACCAAGGCCGGGCTCGCGCCGCTCCACACCTGGCTGCCCGATGCCCATTCCGAGGCACCGACGCCGGTGTCGGCGCTGCTGTCGGGGGCGCTCCTGAACTGCGCGATGTACGCCCTCATCCGGATCGACGCGCTCACCCGGCCGCTCCCGGGATTCGATCTCAACAGCGCCCTCTTCCTCGTGTTCGGGCTCCTGTCGGTCTTCCTCGCCGCCCTCTTCCTGTACACCCAGCGGGACCTCAAGCGGCTCCTCGCGTATTCGTCGGTGGAGAACATGGGGATCATCTCCCTGGGGCTCGCCTTCGGCGGGGCGATCGGCGTCTTCGGCTCGCTCCTGCAGATGCTCAACCACGCCACCACCAAGGCGGCGCTCTTCCTCCTGGGCGGCAGCCTGGCCGTCGCCGCCGGGACGAAGGATCTCGAGAAGATCCAGGGCACGCTCGCCGCGCTCCCCGCCACGGGGCTCCTCCTCCTGGTCAGCGGGCTCGCCATCGCGGGGGTCCCGCCGTTCTCCCTCTTCTCGAGCGAGTTCCTCATCGTCTCCGCCGGATTCTCCGGCGGGGATCCCGTGGCGGCGACGCTGCTCCTCACCGCCCTCGGGCTGGTCTTCGGGGGACTCCTGATCCAGCTCCTCCGGGTCCTCCTCGGCGCGCCCCACCACCCGTTCGGGCCCCCGCTCCGCGCGACGGTCGGGCTCTCGCTCGCCGTCGGGGTCCTGGTGGCGTTCGCCGTCGGGCTGGGGCTCGTCCTCCCCGATCCGCTCCTCCTTCTGCTCCGGGCGGCGGCCCGGGTGGTGACGGGATGAGCCCGATCCCCCGGGAGGGCGAGGAGGCGGTCGAAGGGCCCCGCGTCCCGCGCGAGGAGCCGGCGGCCCCGCTCGACCGGGCCACCGAGCGGGAGATGCTGGGTTCGCTGCGCGCCGGGACGGTCCGGTGGGAGCCGACGGAGGAGCTGTGGAGGCTCTCCGTGGAACCCGCGCAATGGGTCTGGAGCTCCCGGACGGCCACCGAGGGGCTCGGCCACCGGCTCTCCACGCTCTTCGCCGACCGCACCGGGGACGGTCCCGGGGGGCTCCGGGTCCATGCCCTCTTCCTGGGCCAGGGCAGCTCGGCCGGCGTCCACCTTTCCGTGGGCCTTGACCCTCTCCGGCCCCGGCTCGCGAGCCTGGTCGATCCGATCCCGTACGTGGCCCCGTTCGAGCGGGAGGCGGCCGAATCGTTCGGGGTGGAGTTCGAGGGGGCCCGCGACCGGCGCCCGCTCCGGCGCCACGGGGCCCGGGACCCGGAGCCACGGCCGGCCGCCGGGGACCCTCCGGCGGGCTCGCCGGCGGTCCCCGCCGATCGGTTCGCGGCCGTCGAGGGAGAGGGGGTCCACGAGATCGCCGTCGGGCCGGTCCACGCGGGCGTCATCGAGCCCGGACACTTCCGGTTCCAGGTCGTCGGGGAGCGGATCCTCCGGCTCGAGATCCGGCTCGGATACACCCACAAGGGCACCGAACGGCTCCTCTCGGGGCGGCCGGCCGATCTCGGGACAATCTGGGCCGAATCGATCTCGGGGGACATGTCCCTCGCCGGCGCCATGGCCTACGCCCAGGCGGTGGAGCGAGCCCGCGGGAGCGTGGTCGCGCCGGCCGACGATCGCGCCCGCGGGCTGCTCCTCGAGCTCGAACGGACCGCCTTCCTTCTCGGCGACCTCGCGGGGATCGCCCTCGATATCGGGTACGCCGTCGGGGCCGCCCGGGCGAACGGCCTCCGGGAGGAGGCGTACCGGACCCTCGCCCGGCTCACGGGATCCCGCCTCGGCCGATCGATCCTCGCCGTGGGGGGGCTTCGGCGGCCCCTGCTTCCCGTCCCGTCCGATCGGGTCGCCGCCACGCTGGTCGGGCTCGGGCAGCGGACCCGGAGCTGGAGCGAGGAGCTCCTCGACAAATCGTCGGTGCTCGACCGGCTGGAGGGTACGGGCACCCTCCCCCGCTGGGTCGCCGAGCTGGTGCCGTGCGTCGGACCGGTCGCCCGGGCGTCGGGGCTGCGGCGGGACCTCCGTGCGGACCGGCCGTACGGGCCATACCGGGGCATCGAGGTCCGGGTCCCGCGCGCGCGCGAGGGGGATGTCAAGGCCCGGTTCCAGGTCAAGGTGGCGGAGATCGAGGAGGCGTGCCGGCTGGCCGGTCAGTTCCTCGAGGCGCGGGATCGGGCCGGGACCGGCGGGAATCCATCGGCGGGACCTTCGGTGGCGGTGGCGGCGCCGTCCCCGACCGACGGTCTCGGGTGGGTGGAATCCCCGCGGGGCGAGTTCCTGGTGCACGTCCGCCTGGATCCGGCGGGCACCGTCGGCCGGGTCCACGTCCGGGACCCGTCCTTCCTCAACTGGCCCGCGCTCGAATGGGCGGTCCGCGGGAATATCGTTCCCGATTTCCCGCTGATTAACAAGAGCTTCAACCTCTCCTATTCGGGGTACGACCGATGAACGGTCCGGAGCCCCCCCGCCCCGGCCGCCCCCGACCACCCCCGGTCCCCCCGGGGCTCCCGGGCGGGGCTCCGGCCCCCCTTGGATATCCACGGGGTCCCTGGCCCACGGACGAACCGCCGACCCGGCGGTTCCCCCGACCCGATCCCGACCGGTGCGACGGCTGCGCGGCGTGCGCCCGGGCCTGCCCGAACGGGGCGCTCCGGACCGCCCCCTCCGCTTCCGGAACGGTGGTGAGCCTCGATTACGGCCTCTGCCTGTTCTGCCATCTCTGCGTGGACGCCTGCCCGTCGGGAGCCATGGCCGCCGGGCCCATGGGCGAGCTGGCCGTCCGGCACCGGGACGACCTCCGTCTCGTCCGGGGAGGGCCCCGTCCGGACCCGGAGCGGCTCCGGCACGAGGTGGGCGAGCGGGTCGGTCGCCTGTTCGCGGGGTCGCTCTCGATCCGCGCCGTCGATGCCGGCAGTTGCAACGGCTGCGAGGTGGAGATCGCGGCCCTGCAGTGGCCCCGCTACGACCTCGAACGTCTCGGCATCTATTTCGTGGCCTCCCCCCGCCACGCGGATGCCCTCCTCGTCTCCGGACCGGTCACCCGCAACATGCGGGCCGCCCTGGAACGGACGTACCGGGCGGTCCCCGGCCCGAGCTTCGTGATCGCGGTCGGCGCCTGCGGCATCTCCGGCGGTCCGTTCGTCGGCTCGGCGGAGATCGAAGGGGGGGTGGATCGCGTCCTGCCCGTGGAGGTCTACATCCCCGGCTGCCCGCCCTCGCCGCTGGGACTGCTTTACGGCCTCTGGCTCGCCCTCGGTCGCGCGGAACCGCGGCTCCGGCAGGGGGAGCTCCCCGCACCGGTGGGTTCCGTCCCCGGGACGGCCGACCGTCGAACCCCCGCCCGCCGTCCGCCCTGAGGCGGGCGGAACCACGGGCTCGGGCGGGCACGGCCCGGAACCGTGCGGCGTCTCCCGTCCCGGCGCCCGAGCGGGCCATCGGGTCGAATGGCGCCGCCCAAGCTCCGCCGGAGGGTCCCGGAACTCCGGATGGCCGGACGGGGGCGCGACTCCCTTCCGGCCGGCCCACCGGCCCCCCCCGGAGCCTGGACGGCGTCCGTCCGTATCGTCCGTCCGGGTGGGACGCTCCCTCGGGAACCCCATGCCGGCGGAGTCCGCTCGCCGGGGGATCGCGAACCGATGGGGGACCCTCGCCTTCCCCACGTCCGTGGGGGGCCCGCCGCCCCGGCGCGAACGGACCGTTGCGGAGGGAGCGGCACCGGCGGGGTTGGGCGGCGCCGGGGGGACGGCGTCGGTTCAGCGGATCCGTTCCAGGGCGAACGACCCCAGGGTGAGGGAGTGGTTGGTCGACCGGTAATCGATCCAGTCCTGCGGGGCCTCCAGCCCCAGCCCGCGGAGGGTGAGCTGGGTGCGGGTCCGGTCCTGGCGGAACATCACGGCGCCGTCCATCCGGCTGAGGGTACCTTCGACCTGGCCCTCGGGCACGCTCGCGGGATCGATGAGGTACATCCCGAGCGCCCCCGCCTCCTTCAGCCGGCCGATGAGCGACCGGAGGAAGGCGAGCCCCTCCTTCTCGCCGCCGTGGGCGAGCCATGGGGAGAGGTCCGTGACCGCCACCCGGAATGCCTTCGGGGGGTTCGGGCCGGCGGCCCGGGCGCCGAGGAGGCTCGTGACCGCCGCGAGGATTCCCGGGAAATCGCCGGGCCCCTTGACGACCGCCCGGAGGCCGGCGCCGTCGAGAGGATCGCCCGCCGACGGGGCCGCCGAGGGGTTCGAGGCGTCGATCCAGTGGACCCGGCCCATCTGCTCGTACTCCCGGAACTGGGGGGAGACCAGGCCGATCTCCGGGACGGTCTCGGACGGGCTCCGGGAGGTGGTCACGAGCAGGACCGACTCGCCCCGCTTGAGACCCTCGGCGAGGAAGCCGTACAGCATCACCTCCTTGCCGAGGAATGGCGGCCCGACCAGGAGTACTTGGGCGGCGGGAGGCAGTCCGCCGCCCAGGAGATCATCGAGACGGGGGATCCCCGTGGGGGCGCCGGTCCGGACCCGGGAGCCGGGGCGCCGGTCGCCGGCCGCCGCTCGTTCGGCCGCCCCGGCGGGAACTCCCGGAGCGCCGGGGCGGGGGTCGCCCGCCGGGGGCGACGGGCGGGGTTCCGCTCCGGGCATCGGCCCGCTCTGGCGCCGGAGCGAAATCTCCGACTCGAGGGCGTCGAGTTCCCGTTCCCGGACGACGAGGGCATGGCGGCCCTCCTCGAGATCGGCGCGGTTCTTTCGGAGCTCCTCGTCGATCTGCTGGAGCGCCCCGGCCCGGGCGGTGAGCTTGGCGAGCCGGTCCCGGGCCGCCTCCTCGGCGACCTGCACCCGTTCCTGGGCGGCCTCGAGGTCCCGCGCCCGGGCCTCCACCCGGGCGAGCGCCTCCGCGTACTCCTTCTCGTGGGCCCGGGCGCTCTCGGCCCGCCGGTCCACCTCGGCCGACCGCAGGGCGAGCGAATGCTCCCGCTCCACGAGCGATTCCTCCCGCCGGACCTGCTCCTCGAGCATCCGGCGGGCATCGCTGCGCCGTTCCTCCGTCTCCCGCGACCGGCGGTTGACCTGGGAGCTCTGCTCGGCGAGGACGGCCTTCGCCTGTTCGAGCCGGGCCTCGCGCTCGAGGAGATCCTTCTCCCGGTCCGACGATCCTGCCGCGGCCGGGATCCGGGAGGCGATCTCCGCCTCCCGGGCGAGGAGGCGTTCGGAGACCCGGTCGAGCTCCTGCCGGCGTGCCTCGAGGCGCGACTCCTCGAGCGGCAGCGCCGCCTGGCGTTGCTGGAACTCCCGTTCGTGCGTCGCCAATTCGAGCTGCCGCCGCACGAGCGCCCCCTCCCCGGCCGCGAGCGCCGTCTCCCGTTCGTTCCGGCCGGTCTCGCGGCGGATCACCTCCTGCTCCCGGAGTTGCAGCTGGGCCTCGCGGTCGGCGAGCTCGCGCTCGGTCTGGGTGGCCTGGGAGAGTTTGAGCGAGGCCGTCCGGAGGTTCTCGTGGATCCGCTGGGTCCGGGTCTCGAGCTCCTTCTCGAGCTGGGCCAACTGCTCCTTCACGTCGGCGTCGGCCAGCAGCCGACGGGCCAGGGCGGCCTCCGCCACCTCGACATCCGCTTCGCGGCGGAAGAGGGCGACCTCGCGGAACCGGAGCGCCTCCTCCCGGCCCCGGAGATCGTCGGAGAACCGGAAGAGGCGGGACTGGCCGGAGATGATCATCTCCCGTTCGTGGGCGTGCGTGCCGGAGGAGATGAGGTGGAGGATCGAGCCGGCCACCAGGTACAGGCCGCCTCCGGCGACGAGGGTCAGGGTAAGGACGGTGGGGCGGCCCGCCGATCCGGGCACGAAGAGGTCCAGCGCGAGCAGGACCGGGAGGAGCGAGGCCGTGACCGCCGCGATCTTGCGCTGCGTCCACTCCCCCCAGGTCAGCGCGAGGCCGACGAGTCCGAGGGAGATGCCGGCGAGGAGGAGCGGCACCGCGTCGGGCAGCAGCGGGTACGCGGCGGTCGGGCCGAAGCCGGTCAGGTGGGCCGCGACGAGGTAGGCGCCGAAGCCGCTGACCGGGACCGCCACGACCGTGACCCAGAAGTGGAACTCCCAGGGCCAGAGCTGGTAGACCTCCCACTTCACCCAGAGTCCGAAGAGCGCCACGAGGAGCGCGCCGAAGACCGGGGCGAGCAGGACGTACGTCGCGCCGAACCGCGGGATGGGGGAGGTGTACGGGTTGACCGCCACGATGGCGTAGCCGTCGGCCAGGAAGAGGAGGTAGAGGACGACGGTGTAGTAGTGCGCCGTCCGTCCGATCCGGAGTTGCAGGAGGGAATCCTCCCGGGCCTGGAGGAGGTCCTTTTCGGTCGGGACAGCGGCCGAGCGGGCCGCCGGCGGCCCCGGGGGGGACCCCCGCTCCTCCGGCGGTCGCCGGGCCGGGGGGGTCTCGCGGCCGCTTGCGGAAGGGGTCGTCGTCGCCATCGCGGGCCTGCGGTCGTAGGAGTCTCGGTGGCCGAGGTATTAAATGGCGCGGTCCGCCCGGGCGGCCACGAGGAGCGCCGAGGCGCGGGGCCAACGCCCCGGCTCCCGCCCGACCGCCTCCTCGACGAGGAGGAGCTTCTCCCGGGCGCGGGGGTCCTCCCAGATCGCCCGGAGCTGGTCCGGGTCGTGGCCGAGGGCGGGGGCCACGGCCAGCCGTTCCTCGAGGCGCCAGCCGAAGCTCCCGAGGAGCGCGTCCTGCTCGGCGACGGAAAACCGGCGGAACGCGGATCTCCGGGCGCTCTCCAGGGGGCGGAACCCTTCCCGGAGGACCCGGGGGACGAGCGCCCGGGTGGGGGCGGCGAGCAGCCTCCGGAGCGCCCCCGGCGGCAACCGGTGGAGGTAGTTCGAGCGTTCGCCGGGCCCGGCCACGATCTCGAGCAGCACGCTACCGCCCGGCGCGAGGCAGCGGTCCACCGCGCCGAGGAGCGCCTCCGCGCCCGGGCCCGCGAACCCGAGGGTGTTTCCCAGCAGGACGACCTGGCCGAAGCTCCCGCTCCGGAACGGGGGATTCCGGCCGTTCCCCCGCAGGAGGTCGGTCGGCACCCGCTCGGTCTCCCCGGCGGCCTCCAGGCGGGAACGGGCCGCGACGAGGGCCTCCCGGGAGAGATCGAGGAGGATCCGGGAATGGTCCGGGGCTCCAAGGGCGCCCGAGAAGCGGCCCGGTCCGGGGCCGACCTCCAGGACGGGGCCGGGCACCGGACAGCCGTGCCGGCCCAGGAAGCGGAGCCGGAGCTCGCGGAACAGGTCCCGGAGGGGCGTCCCCTCGTACCGCCTCCACTCCCGGTCGACCCGGTACGCATCGAGACGGCGGAAACGCTCCTCGGCCGGCAGGGGCGGGGGATCGGCCGGAGGGGTGCCGCGGCGACGCATGTCGGGTCGAGCGAGAGGGGTTTATATACCGTCGCCTTAGGACCCTCGGTGCCACCATGCCCTATTACGAATGCCCGAAGTGCGGCGGCGGGTATGTCATCGATGTCCCGCCGAGTGCCCGACCGACGTGCGACCGCGACGGAGCCCGACTGAAGCGGGCGAGCGACGCCTCCTACGCGAAGAACGCGCGAAAGGACTGAAATGAGATCGACGGCCCGGTCGCCGTCCGAAGCCCCTGCCGACGGATGACGCGTCCGGGCGCCCTGGTCCACCGTTCCGCCCACGCCGGCGGCCTCCTGCTCCTCGTCGGCTCGGCCCAGTTCGTCGTCGCCATGATCGTGGTCCAGATCGCGTACCCGCGGTATAGCGATCTGGCGAACTTTGTGAGCGACCTCGGCAACCCGCACCTCTCCCCCTGGGCGGCCCTGTTCAACGGCTCCATCGAAACCCTCGGGGTCCTGGGATTCCTGGGCGCGCTCCTCATCGGATCCGCCTTCGTCCCCGGCACGGCGTCCCGGATCGGACGCGGAGCGCTCGCCGTCACCACGCTCTTCGCCCTCCTGGTGGGCGTTTTCCCGGAGAACTCCCCCGAGCTCGGCGGAAGGGTCCACGGGCTGGTGAGCGACGGGACCTTCCTGGCGGCGGGCGCCGCGCTGCTGTTCCTGGGGAGCGCCATGCTCGGGGATCCGCGGTGGGAGGTCTATGCCTTCTACACCCTCGCGTCGGGGATCGCCACCTTCCTCGCCATCGCCCTCTTCGAGCTGAACTCGAATCCCATGGTGAACGGCCTGATCGAGCGGATCGTCATCGCGCCCATCCTGCTCTGGGCCATCCTCGCCGGCACGCACATCGCCCGGTTGCCGGGATATGCCCGTTCGCCCCTCCGGCCCCGGATCGCTCCTCGGTAGGGGGTCGGGGGCGCCGGGGAGGCGCGGGGGACGGCCCACCCCCGGGCGAAGGGGCCTACGCCCGCCCCTTCCGCGGGCGGATCCCGTCGAGAACGATCCGATCGTGGTCGAAGGCGAGCGGGGGAAGGCGGTCGACCGGGATCCACCGTGCCATCTCCGCATCGTCTCCCCCCTGGGGGCTTCCGGCTGCCCCCCGCATCCGGTAGGCGATCGTCACGGCCGGGCCCCGCGGGTCCCGTCCGGGTTCGGAATACACCCCCACAATCCCGACCGGTCGGGCGGAGAGGCCGGTCTCCTCGCGAAGTTCCCGTTCCACGGCCGATTCGGTGGTTTCGCCGGCCTCGACGAAGCCGCCCGGAAGCGCCCACCGTCCCCGGAACGGGTCCCGGCCCCTCCGGACCAGGAGGATCCGCCCGCGGGAGATCCAGAGAGCATCCACGGTGAGCTTCGGTCCGGCGGGAGAGCGGGGCATCCCGATCGCCGCACTCCCCCCCGTGGATAAGTGGTTCGCGTTCGTTCGTTCGTACGTTCGTTCGATCCAGGCCAAAGCCGGCGGACCTGCCTCCCAGCGGCGGGAAGCTCCCGTTCCGCGGAATCCCCCGCCGGCCCGAAGTTCCCATCCCAGGAAGGGCCGGAATCGGGAGCGCAACTTCCCTCCCGGGCCGGCTACGAAGGGGCTCGATCCCTCTCGGAACCTCCTCCCCCGGGACAAGGTCGTCCCCCCCTCCCCTGTCCGGGCAGCGGCCACCGGATAGGCAGGCCAGACGATGGCCTCCTCCCGGCATCTCCCCGCGAAACGCCGCCGGAGTCTCCCCTTCCCCCGTCGATCGGGGAGAGGCGCTGATGCCGCGATGTGGTCCCCTCCCTCCCCCGCGGGAGGATTGCGTCTCGGCCGGCCGAACTCGCCTCGGGACGGTCCTTCCGTTCTGGGAATGGCCGCCCGCATTCCGGTCGCCCGGGTTCGCCGCCGGTGGTCGGCTCCGGCGCGCCCCGGATCCATCGGCGAGGAGCACGTCGGATTTCTCCACCGGCCCGTCGGCGCCGAGCTCCGGGCGGGGGACTAGAACTATATGTGGTGCATCGCCTTTCTCATGCTATCCCGACCGCCCTCCGGGAGATCCCTTCGGCGGCCGCTTCGAACGTCATCATGTCCGGAAATCAGGAGAACGCGACGACGACGTTCCCGGAATCGCCCGAACGAGCGGCGGCGCCGGCGCCTCCGGGAGCCGGCGCGGTCTGGCTACTGGCCCTCCTTCTGGGCCTCGACTTCCTCTTCGCCGTGGTGATGCTCGCCACCGACAAGAATCTCCAAACCGACTTCGGGGCCCATCCGGCCGGCTCCATGATTGCGGGATATTACCTCCACTGGTGGGGGGTGCTGGCGATTGCCGTGATCGATCTCGTGGCGGTGGTGATCGTCGGGTTCGCGGCATCCCGCGGGACCCCGTCTTCCGGTGGGGTATGGAGACGCGTCTCGATCGTTGCGGCCCTGTGGGCGGCGCTCGTCGCGGTCGCGATGGTCGGGATCGTCGCCACCTACTCGCAGGTGGGGTTCTCCTCCGCCACCGATTTTGCGAAGTATCTCTTTGTTCCTTCCCCGTACCCCTACTCGTTGAGCTACATTCCTTGGCTGTACGACGGGATGCTCGTGGTCGACCTTCTGACCTTGGCGGTGGCCGTGTGGGCGTTCGTCCGGTATTCGGGGGCCTCCCGGACCCGTCCCGCGTAGACCACCCCTCGGCGATCATCGCCCGGGAGAGTCCAATCCCTCCTCGCGCAGTACGCCCAATAAGCCGTCAGGAAGGCGGCCTCCCTTCGGCCTCCCATCTCCGGTCCGATCCTCCGGGGTTCACGGCGAGGAGCGGAAGCGCCTCGCCAAGGCGGGGACGAACCGTTCTCGCTCGAGTGGGCCCGCCGGGCCCGGCTTCCCGGGAACGTCCTCCTCGGAGCCGTCCGCCGCGGTGCCCGAGGGAATTGGCTCGCAATCGGTGTTCGCCGGCGTTCGTCTCACCTCCCCGATCCTCGGGAATGGTGGCGGGAACGGATCCACACGGCGACGGCGAGGAGCCCCCCCATACCCACGAGAACGCCTCCGATCAGGAGGGTTTCGATCGGCGACAGCCCTCCACCACTGGACGTCGCTGGGGGCGGTGGCAAGGTGGTGTGGCCCGCGCCGACCGTCACCGACCTGTATTCCGCGGGTGTTAGGTAGGCAGTAGGTACCTCATCGCCCCGAGGGCGGAGAGGAGCTCCTTCTGCTCGTCGGTCGGTTTCATTGGCCACTCTCGGGCCGATTTCCCGCTCCCGGACCTCA
>JAJZDH010000013.1 GCA_021828665.1 Thermoplasmata archaeon | reverse complement strand
GGAGCTGCGATCGATGCCGGCGCACCCCGAGCTGGTCGCTTCGTTCATCCGGCACTCGGAGTTGCCGCTCCCTGCGCTCCCGTAAGCGCCGAGGTCAACCGGAACCTTTCAACGCAAAGGGCAATAGGAACCACAGGTCCCACCGGTTCAAGTCCAGACCACCGACACGACGCCACGGCTCGATCCCTCCGCCGGTGTGGTGGCCCACGAACGCTCCCGACAGACCCCAAGAACGTAGACCTTTCGATGGATGTCCACGAACGGACGGGGGCGGCAAGGAGGACGGACCGCCAAGAAAGGTGCTTAAGCCCGGTCGTCTCACCCTCCCGCAAGCCCGTGCCGGGCGGCGGTGGTAGGTCGCATTCATGGACCGCTCGGGAGTTCGAGCCCCTTCCGTCGGCGCTCAACGGTGGGCGGGGCGCCGCGGCGCTCCGGACCCCGTCCGGCCGGCGGCGCCTGCTGCTGCGGCGGCCGACGCCGTCGTGGTCGCAACCGCCGACACGCCCCCACCCGGCGGCCCTTTCCGGCTGCACGGGGGGTGGCGGAGCCGGTCCGGCGTCGGTGCGACCGGCTCCTTCGCCATCTGGGGGGAATCGCCGGTCGAGCGGTTCTGGCTGGAGGAGATCCCCCCCGCCCCGAGCAATCGCCCCCACCCGAGCCAGATGCGTCTCGAGGAAGTTGCCGCGCGGCTCGCTGGCACACCGCTCGGCCTCGGCATCCCGTCCGCGCACCGCTTGCCGGCCTCGAAGGCGGTCGTGCCGTTCCCGGTCGTGGGTAGCCGACCGCTCCCCGCGGTCGCGGCCCCACCGATCCCGGACGGACGGAAGCGGCCCCGCCGGGTAGCCCCTTGGATCGTCCAGGTGCTCCCGATCGACCTCGTGACTGCCGTCTCCTCGCTCGGGAGCGCCACGCCCCAGCTGCCCGAGGGATGCGAAGCGGGCCCGGACATCGAGTACTGGGCCCGGGCCAGCCGTCTCGTCCTCTCCCTCCTCGCGCGGCAGCGGTTCGCCCCCCGGTTGGAGATCTCCCCCCGCGGCGCCCGGGCCCGCTGGGTCCCGGTGCTCGACGATCCGGCGGACGCGCTCCGGATCGCGGCGCTCGCGGCGTCGATCCCCCGCGGGAGCCTCGGCTTCGGGGGCGCCGACGGGGAGGGCATGGCGGCGGAGGGCGGCGGTGCCGGTGGGAGCGGTGGGGGGGGAGGCGAGGCGCTCCTCGATGAGTTCCTGCGGGAGGCGGTGGATGCCTGCGTCCGCCGCTGGGCGGGCGGTGCCGGTGGGGAACCTTCCGGGGGCCCGCCCGCCCCCACCGGGCCCGGCCTTGCGGCCTGGTGGCGGGGGCTGACCGGGCCGGACGGCGCGGTGGAGCTCGCCCCGGCCCAAGCGGAGCACCTCGACCACGCGCTCCGGGCCTGGCTGCGGCCGCTCGCGGGCGCCACCTCCCCCTCGCCGCTCCGCACCTGCCTGCGGCTCGAGGAGCCGCACCCCCCCGAGGGGTGGCCGACCGGGACCCCCTGGTCGCCCGACCCGAGGGCCCGCGTATGGACGCTCACCTACCTCCTCCAGCCGCTCCACGACCCGAGCCTCCTCGTGCCCGCCGCCGAGATCTGGGGCGGGGAAGGCGGCGAGGGGGCGGCGCTCCTGCGGCGGCAGGGGGGGCGGCCCGAGGAGAAGCTCCTCGCCGACCTCGCCCGGATCGCCCCGCTCTGGCCGCCGCTCGCGGAGGGGATCCATCGGCCCGCCCCCTCGGGGCTTTCGCTCCGGACGGACGAGGCGTTCGCCTTCCTTGCCGAGGTGGCGCCGCTCCTCGAGGAGTCCGCCATCGGCGTCTACGTCCCCGCCTGGTGGAAGAATCCGGGCCAGCGGCTCGGCGTGCGGCTGCGCCTGAAGCGGGGCGGGTTCGACTCCGCCGGCGGCGGGCGGTTCGGCGCCGTGACGCTCGCGGTCTTCGACTGGCGGCTTGCGCTGGGGGAGGATCCGCTCACCCCCGACGAGATGGCCGCCCTCGCCCGGGCGAAGGGCGGGCTCGTCTGCCTCCGGGGCACCTGGGTCACCGCCGACCCCGAACGGCTCGCCGCGACCGCGAAGCGGTGGGCGCGCCGGGGCGGTGCCGCCTCGTGGCTCGACGCGCTCCGGTGGTCCGAGGGGGTCGAAGGGGAGGGGCGGGAGCTGCCGGTCCTCGGCGTCGAGGCGGAGGCGGGCGTCCAAGAGATGCTCGACCGGCTGCGGTCGCCCCGCACCATCGTGCCGCTCGCGACCCCGACCGGCTTCGTGGGCACGCTGCGCCCCTACCAGCTCCGCGGGCTCGCCTGGCTCCACTTCCTCCGGGAGCTCGGCCTCGGCGGCTGCCTCGCCGACGACATGGGGCTCGGCAAGACGGTCCAGGTGCTCGCCCTCCTCGCGCACGGGGCGGGGGAGGGGAACCGCCCCGGCCCCACGCTCCTCGTCTGCCCGACCTCGGTCCTCGGGAACTGGCAGCGCGAGGCGGCCCGCTTCACGCCCGACCTCTCGGTGGTGCTGCACCATGGAGCCGACCGGGCGCGGGGCCCGGCGCTCGCAAAGGCCGCCGCGGGCTCGGACCTCTTCCTCACATCGTACGCGCTCCTCCTGCGGGACCAGGACGAGCTCACCCGGATCCCCTGGGGAAGCTTCATCCTCGACGAGGCGCAGGCGGTGAAGAACCCGAGCGCGAAGCAGTCCCAGGTGGCCCGGCGGATCGCGGCGCCGTGGAGGGCGATCCTGACCGGGACCCCCGTGGAGAACCGGCTGCGTGACCTCTGGTCGCTCTTCGCCATCGCGAACCCGGGCTACCTCGGCCCCCTCGGCGACTTCGAGGAGCGGTTCGCCGGCCCCATCGAGGACCGGGGGGACCCGGCCGCCGCCGCCCGGCTGCAGGCGCTCCTCCGCCCGTTCCTCCTGCGCCGGCTCAAGAGCGACCCGGAGATTGCCCCGGAGCTCCCCGCCAAGATCGAGGTCCAGGAGCACTGTTCCCTCACCCAGGAGCAGGCGAGCTTGTACCAGGCCCAGGTCGACCGGATGATGGAGGATCTCGCCGGCGCCGATGCCGAGGTCGCCCGCGCCGCGTCGCGCGGGGGCGGCGAGCTCGCCCGGGCCCGGTTCGGCCGCAGCGGCCTCGTCCTCCAGACGCTGCTCCGCCTGAAGCAGGTCTGCGACCACCCCGCCCTCATGCTGGGCGACGACAGCCACCTCCATGGGAGGAGCGGCAAGCTTTCCCGGCTCGTCGAGCTCCTCCAGGAGATCGCGGGCTCGGGCGAGAGGGCGCTCGTCTTCACCCAGTTCGCGAGCTTCGCCGAGCGGCTGCAGCCGTACCTTCAGGACCGGCTCGGGACGGAGGTGCTGCTCCTGCGGGGGGCGACCCCCCGACCGCGGCGCGAGGAGCTCGTCCGCCGGTTCCAGGATCCGGAGAGCCCGGCCCGGGTCTTCCTGCTCTCCCTCCGGGCCGGCGGGGTAGGCGTCAACCTCACCGCCGCGCGCCACGTGATCCATTTCGACCGGTGGTGGAACCCGGCGGTGGAGGACCAGGCGACCGACCGGGCCCACCGGATCGGCCAAAACCAGACGGTCGAGGTCCGGACCCTGGTGACCAGCGGAACCCTCGAGGAGACGATCGACCAGGCGCTCCGGGAGAAACGGGCGCTCGCCCGGGCGGTCGTTGGGGGCGGCGAGCAGTGGCTCGCGGAGCTTTCCACCGGGCAGCTGCGCGAGCTCGTCCGGCTGCGGAACACGCTCGTGGAGGAGTGAACGGATGGCGCGGTGGGGAGGCCGACGCTCCGGCCGCGGGGAGGACGACGACGACTCCGCCCCGGAGGCGACGGGGTACGGCGGCCGCTACCCGCCCCGCTCGGTCCCCCTCCGGACGAAGAAGGGGATCGCGCTCTCCGACCGGCGGGCCTCCCCCGGGCAGCACTGGTGGTCCCGCCGCTGGATCGAGGGGCTCGAGTCGTTCGGGTGGGCGAACCGGCTCGAGAGGGGCCGGTCGTACGCCCGTCAGGGCCAGGTGCTCGAGCTCACCGTCGTTCCCGGCCGGGTGACCGCGCTCGTCCAGGGCTCCCGGCCGGCCCCGTACACCGTGACCGTCCGGATGGCCCCGGTCCCCTCCGCTGCCTGGCCGAAGATCGCCGAGGCCCTCCGTTCCGACCCGGGACTCGTCGCGCGGCTCCTGGCGGGGGAGGTCCCCGAGGAGATGGAGGAGATCTTCGGTGCCGCGGGGACGGCGCTCCTGCCCCGCCGCGCGCGCGATCTCGAGACCGACTGCAGCTGCCCCGATATCGCCAATCCCTGCAAGCACATCGCGGCGGTCCACTACCTTCTCGCGGAACGGCTCGATCAGGACCCGTTCCTCATCTTCCGCCTCCGCGGGAAGGAACGGGAAGAGGTGCTGGACGCGCTGCGTGCCCCGATCGCGGGGAGCGGCGGCGACGCGGGCGGGCCCGCCCCCGCCGCCGCCCGCGGGGCCCCGAAGCGGCACCGGTCGACCGGGCCGACGGACCCGACCCCGGATCTCGCCCTCTGGTGGGCGCCCGGTCCCCGGTTCGGGGCCGCGGCCGTCACGCCCCACCCCCCGGCGGTCGAGTTCTCGATCCTCCGGAGGGTGGGCGAGCCGGCCTTCTGCTCCCCGCCGGAGGCCCACCGCCTCGCCCTCGGTCTCCAGGAGGTCTACCGGCGCGTGAGCGCCCGGGCGCTCACCACCGCGGAATCGCTCTCCGGGACCATCGGCCCGGCCGATGGCGGCGACGGGATCGGCAGCGGGACGGGCAAGGAGGACGAGCCGCTCCCGCCGGGGAAGGCCAACCTCGGGCACGATCCCGCGCGAAGACCGGGGCCGCGATCCGGGGACCGCTGACGGACCGGATCCCTTCCCGACGGGACCCCCGGCGCGCCCGGGTACGACGCGACACGGCCGCGGGAGGCGATGGATCTCCGCGCGGGACGGTCCCGGTCGACGGTGCGACCGCACCCGAGATCGGAGCCGCGGTCCGTGAGCGGGAGCGGAGGGTCGGGGAGGCCATCCCGGGCCGAGCCGGCGGGAGCCGGGCCGTCCGTGGTCCCCTCGCCACCCCGGCCCCACCGCCCGGCGGCTGGGAGGCGGACATGGGCCGGAGCCGGCCTCTGCCCGTGCCCGCCGTCGGCCTCGGAGGAGGATCGATTTCCCAAGGTCGCGGCGGTTCGATCGAGCGCCCCACCCCCGGCGGGGCCGATCGGGAGATGGCCGGGGGGGCCTGCTCTGCTGAACGAATGAGCGAAGGGTAGCCCCCCGACTGGAAATCGCCCTCGGGGGGTGCTTGGGCGCCTACATCGGGGGGGACCCAAGGGCAGGGGGAATCTCGACCTCAGGGACGCGGGTCTCCCCGTACTCCCGAAGTTCGTCATACGCCCACAGGCGCTGATATCCCTCCGGTACGTGTCAGTGGTCCTTCGCACATTCGCGACCCCTCCCGGAGCCCCGGTGAGGGGCGCTCCATCATCGTGACAGCGCCAGCACCTCCACCATCGACCGGGTGATTTCGTGAACTCCGCGTTCTCCCTCGGACCTTGCGGAAACCTTCCCCCGCCAGATCTCCGCCCGCAGCGCCGATACCGCGTCCACGAACGACGGACGAGCCTTCTTCGGATACCACGGGAGCTTCACGAACCGCGGCGTGGGTCCCTGGCTCTCCAGGTACCACATCCAGACCGTGCTGTAGAGCCAGAAGGCGAGCGACGCCGCCCGCTCCGGACCCTTGCCCTTCCAACTCTGCGGCTCCTCGCCCCCGAGGCTCTGCTTCGAACTCCTCAGAGTATCCTCGATGGGCCAGCGCCCGAAGTAGTGACTGACGACCGCCCCCGGGCTCAGGGCGAGGTCCGTGGTGAACAGGAAGTCGTCCTTCTCGTGCCCGTTCGGGTCGCGACTGACCACCACGCGGATGGGACGCACTCCGCAGACATGGTACCAAAGAACCTCCCGGGCCAGCAGGAGCCGCTCCTCCCATCGTCCCCGACGGTCCACGACGACCTTCGCCCACCCATTCCGAGTGTGGTCCGCCCACCGGGGGAGCGGCGCGAGCCGCGCCCCCTTCTTCGGGGGCCGCCCCACCCGGCCCTTCCGAGGCGGCCGAGGGAGGTCGTAGAGCGCCACGTCCCGTCGGATCCTCGAGGTGACGGCGGTTCGAGGCAGTCCCCACCCGGCGAGGGGAGCGTAGGCACCGTCGGCGATGAGATGGAACTCCCGGTCGGGGAACCGCTCGGCCAGGTGGTGGATCGCCTCGGCGGCGAGGTCGAGGAGGGTCCGTCCGTGCTTGCGGCGGAGTCGGACGGCGAGAGGAAGGGCGAGCGGCTCGCCGCCCCACGGCGGCGTGACGCGGAGCGCGAGGACGACGAGGTTGAGGCCGCGGTCGTAGACGACGGAGCCGCCGCTGGAGCGCACGGCGTCTCGGAAGACCCCGGCGCCGTCGATCTTCCGTCCGCGACGGTGGAAGAGGGTGTCGTCGAGGAGAAGGTCGATGCGGCCGGTCTCGGCGAAGAGGCCGATCAGGAGTTCGGCGGTGAGGTCCCAGAGTTCCTCGAGGGACCACGAGGCAACGCGGAGGAGGCGATGGTAGGCGTCGTGGGGCCGTCGACGCACAAGGTCGCCGCCGCGCATCATGCCGGTGACGGTGCGGCGGGCGGGGCAGAGGACCCACGCGGTAAGGAGCTCTTGGAAGGTCGCGAAGGCCGGGGCAGCGAATATCGGCTGGAAGAGCTCGAGAAGAACGAGCCACCACGCGATGGGCTCGGTGGTGGCCTGGACCGACGGGTTCTTGGGCGGGGAGCGCTTCGTGCCGAGCGCAGCCGCAAGGCTGCCCCCGGGGTATCGTTGCTTCACACCGGCGAGACTCGGGGTTACAATCCTCCCTGTGGCGCTCCAGTGGAAACGGCCCGGAGATGGCGGTCGACCCGATCAGGCGGGGGTCGATTCAGGCCCGAAAAGTGCGAAAGTCCACACTTAGGTGATCCCCCGAAACGGGCGCCGCCGCGTCGTCCCGAACCCTAGATCCGTCCCCATCTTCCGGACCCGGGAACTCCGTGTCGCTAATCCGAATTCGCTCACCGGCCCTCGCCTCCTCCCGCTCCGGGCGCTTCTGGCTCGCGGGAAGGTGGGGACCATCGACCGGGTCCCGCTCCGCCTGGGGCACCGACCGGCCCGCCGCACGAGGTGAGATGGTGGCGGCACGGAGACGGCGGCGGGAGTCGCTCCCCGGAAGGGGGCCATCGGTGCCGATCGCAAGCGGCCTCCGACCAATCCCGGCCGCGAAAAGTGGAACGCGCCGCCCAATCCCGGGGGCGCCCCGGGCCGGCGGAGCCTCCCGCCGGTCCCGCTCCCAGCGAGCGCCGATCCCAACGATCTCGGTCCATCCGTGGGAGAACCTCCCCGACCGCCCGCAAGCTTAAGGGCCGTGCGGCGATGAGCGGTCCCTGTGCCTCGGCGGCGGGGCCGCCACGGAGAGGATACCTCCATGGATGTGCGCGCCGCGCTGATTGGCGGCCTCCTCCTCTCGGTGAGCGTGGCGGCGGGCTTGGCGGGGGCCCCCTCCGGGGCGGCGGCCCCGTGGGCGGCGCCGTGGGCCGGGGGACCATTCTTGGCCCACGGCACGAGGGGGGAAGGGTGCCGGCTCCCCGGCTGCCCGCCGGCGCCCGAGGTCCCCTACCCTCGCGACCTCCTGAGCGCACGGCCATCGGCCGGCCCGGGCCCGAACTCCACGAACCAGTACATCACGAACTGGAGCACCGAGGCCGGCCTCGCGGTGAATCCCCTCGATCCGGCGAACCTCGTGGCCGGTGAAGTTGACTTCGACGCGAGCGCGTACAACAACACCACGAGCTACTACACGAACGGCTCGATCGGCGTCTCCACGTCGATGGATGGGGGAAAGAGCTGGACGACGCAAACGCTCCCGCCCAGCCCCGAGTGGTCCAACCGCTCGTCGCCCTGGTGCGGGCAGAGCCCCGATACCAGTCCGACGATCGCCTTCGGGCCGAACCGCACGGTGTACGTGGTCTATATCACCAATTACGATGGCAACCCCTTGGGGGCGACCTGTCGTGCCCCGAGGGCAACGTCGAGCCTCTTCGTCTCCCGCTCCACGGACGGAGGGAAGGCCTGGGGGGCCCCGATCGCGCTCGGGGCGACGAACCTGGCCGTGGCTTCTATCGTTGCCCTCTCCCGGCCTTGGATGGCGGTCAACCCCTCCAACGGCTCCCTCGACATCGTGTACGGGAGCGACACGGGCCTCATTGCCTTCCAGGCGTCGTACGACGACGGTCTTCGGTGGACGACGCCGCGCAACATTTCCTCGGGAACGAACGGTTCGGCGCCGTTTCTGGTGGTGGACCCATGGGGCGGGATCGATGTCACTTGGATCGACCAGAATAATGGCTCCCTCGAGTTCTGCCATTCCACCGACGGCGGCGCGACGTTCTCGGCGCCGGAGGTCATCGCCCAGTCCACCAACGGGGTTGGAGGAAACTCGGAATCGGCCTCCTCTCCCGATGCATTCGCCGCCTTCATCTTCCCCTCCCTTGCCGTCAACTCCGCCGCCGGGAACCCGTACGCGGGCCGGTTGATCGAGGTGTGGCAGAATGGAACGGGCGGATCCGCCGGCACCCCCCGGATCGAGCTCGCCTACTCCTCCGACAACGGCAGCCTCTGGTCGAAGCCGATCGTGGTGGATCCGGGCAGCCACCTCGAGGGCTTCCAGCCGGCCGTGACGGTCGGTCC
This sequence comes from Thermoplasmata archaeon, assembly GCA_021828665.1. GTDB lineage: Archaea > Thermoplasmatota > Thermoplasmata > Lutacidiplasmatales > UBA184 > JAKIVR01. Next base: position 10,714 of record JAJZDH010000013.1, on the reverse strand, counting down.
GAACGGGACCGTCTACGTGGACTGGTACGGGGAGGACGCGTCCACCGGGGAGTACTGGCTCATGGGCTCCATCTCCCACAACGGCGGCGCCTCGTTCGGCGCGCCGTACGCGGTGAGCGCGGCGGCCTCCGATCCGAGTTACCCCGGACCCCCCTACCAGGCCTCTTGGATCGGGGACTACACCGACATCGTCCCCGACGGGCGCGTGGCCCGACCGATCTGGACCGCGGCCCTCTCCTCGGAAAGTTGGTATTGCTCCCTCGCGTGCAATCCCGTGTTCCAATTTGGCGGCATCTACAACCTTTCCCTCGCCACGGCGGAGATGACGTATGCCAATCTCTCGTCGAACGTGCCGGTCTCCATCGTCGCCGGCGGCACCGCGCCCACCCCCACCCAGCTCTCGGCGGTGCCGTCGTACGGGAACTGGCTCGTCGGGGAGAACTATTCCCTCACCGCCCCCTCGTCGGCCACCAGTCCGGGCGGGACCACCTCCTACTTCGCCCTCTGGTATGGAAGCCTCATTTCGACCGATCCCACCGTATCCGGAAATGTCACCGGCCCGCTCCCGCTCACCGCCTGCTACGTGGCGAATCCCGGCGGGTTCTGCCAGACGCCGGGGGCGCCCGGTCAACTCCAGGTGGCCGTCCAACCGGCCGGCGCCTCCGTCACGGTGAACGGGGCCCCGCTCGCCGTGAACACGACGACCGGGACCGCGTCCGTCTGGGAGAACGACGGGACCTACACGGTCGAGGCGACCCTCGCGGCGTACTATCCGAGCTCGCTCCGGGTCACGGTGACCCCCGGCAACGTCTCCTACGCGCGCTTCTCGCTCCGGCGGTTGCCGGGGTATCTCAACGGGACCGTTTCCCCTGCCCAAGCGGTGGTGTCGGTGAACCCCACCGGGGTGGTGACCGTCGCCCCGGACGGCCGCTTCCACGCCACGCTCCTCCCGGGCGCCTACACCGTGACCGCCGCCCTCTCCGGCTATTCGTCGGCGAGCGCGAACGTGACCATCGCCGACAACGAGACCACCTGGGCGAACCTCACCCTGGCCTCCCAGTTCGGCTGGGTGAACGGGACGATCTTCCCGTCGTCGGCCCGGCTCCAGGAGAACGGCCGGGGGGTCGCGGTCCTGCCCGGCGGCCAGTTCGACCTCCGCCTCGCCCCGGGGTCGATCTGGCTCAACGGATCGGCGCCGGGGTACCTTTCCCTCTCCCTCGGCCCGCTCACCCTGGCCCCGCTCGGACACCTCGCGCCGCTCCTGTGGCTTTCCCGGTCCACCGGCGAGGTGCGGGGGACCGTGAACCCCGGGAACGCGTCCGTCTGGGTCAACGGTACTCGCGTCGCCCTCGCGAACGGCACGTTCAACCTCACGCTCCCCCCGGGCACGTACCCGTACAACGCCTCCGCCTCCGGATACATGTCCGCGACAGGCACCGTCACCGTGATCGACAACGCCACCGTTCCCCTTCGGATCGTTCTCGCCGTCTCCGACGGGTGGCTCGTCGCCACGGCCCTCGAGCCTTCGGGCGTGACCGTGGCCGTGGACGGGGCTCCCGTGACCCTCACCGCCACCGGGACGTTCAACCTCTCCCTCGCGGCGGGACCCCATGCGCTGACCGCATCGGCGGCCGGGTACCGGACCCTCCGCGAAACGGTCCAGATCGTCGCCGGGGCGACCGTCTACCTCTCGGTGTACCTGAATCGCCTCGCGACCGTCGCCTCCACGCCGACCCTGCTGGAATACGGGGCCGCCGCGTCGGTGGTGGTGGCGGCCGCCGCCGCCGTGGGGGCGTTCGCGGTCGGACGATGGCGGCGACGGCGAACGACCCGCAATCCGTCGTCGGAACCGTAGAGGGGCCTACCGGCGCGGCGGCCCGGGCCCCGCACGGCCGTTTCCGAAGAGCGGAGGGACCGAGGCGTTCGAGGTAGGTACCACCTTCGCGCTCGCGCCTCATGGCCCACCGAGCGACCCGCGCGGACATCCCGCCGCGCGTACAGTGGGCCCCCGCGAATCGCGCGGCGCGGTACGTCCCCTTGCCATCTCCCCTCGGGACCCGGGGCGGGCCATCGGTGCCGCACCTCGCCGTCGGGCGCGCGCGGCCACGGCTTCCGTTCGGCCCGACGGTCGCGGGTTTCCGGAGATCGGGAGGGGGGATTCCCGACCTGAGATATCCCATGGCGAGCCGGTCGCTTCCGATGCGCCGGGAAGGCGCGGTTCAGGTGCGGGGAGAGGGATTTGAACCCACGAACTCCTACGAGACCAGACCCTGAATCTGGCGCCTTTGACCAAGCTGGGCGATCCCCGCGTCCCGCCCCGCCGCTAGCCTGTCGCCATAAGAGGCCTTGGGGTGGGGTCCGGAACGCCCGGGTCCGGACCGGCGCGGTCCGGCGGCGCGCTCAGGTCGACGCTGCCGCCCGGTCGGCGCGGGGGGGTTCGGAGCTGCCGAGGAGCTCCATCGCCTCTTTCACGGTGGCCTTCTCGTGCACGATCGCCCGGAGCGCCCGGATCATCGCGACGGGGTGGTCGGACTGCCAGATGTTCCGCCCCATGTCGAGGCCGGAGGCCCCCTGGGCGATGGCGGCGTGCGCCAGCTCGAGGACGGCGCGGTCGCTGTCGAGCTTCGGCCCGCCCGCCACGACGAGCGGCACCGGGCAGCCGTCGACGACCTTGGAGAAGCCGTCGCAGTAGTAGGTCTTGACGAGGTGCGCCCCGAGCTCGGCGGCGACCCGGCAGGCGAGCGCGAGGTAGCGGGGGTCCCGCTTCTCGAGCTCCTTGCCGACGGCGGTGATGGCCATGACCGGCATGCCGGCGGCCTCGCCATCGGTCACCAGCTGCCCGAGCGCGGTCATCGTCTCGTGCTCGTGGGGGGAGCCCACGAAGAGGCTCATGGCGACGCAACTCGCGTTGAGCCGGAGCGCCTCCTCGAGCGGGGTGGTGATCGCCTCGTCGCTCAGGTCCTCGTGAAGCACCGTCACGCCCCCCGAGACCCGGAGGACGATGGGCGTCGGGACCGTCGGCGGCAGGCTGGTCCTAAGGATCCCCCGGGTCAGCGCCACGGCGTCGGCATACGGGAGGAGCGGGGCGAGGGTGGCGCCGACGTGCTCGAGCCGGCGGGTCGGCCCCATGAAGTAGCCGTGGTCGACCGCCAGCATCACGGTCCGCCCGGAATCCGGTCGGAACATCCGGGCGATCCGGTTGCGCATCCCCCAATCCATGGCCGAGAACCCCGACGCCCGGAGTCGGTGGGACGGTATTTGGGGTTTACGACGCCCGGGGGGGGTCCGCCTCGCCGCCCGACGGCCCGGGGACCGGCACGCGACGGTCCTCCTTGACCCGGTTCAGCACCACCTGGGTGCTCGTGCGCTCGATGTGCGGGTCCTGGAGCGCCCGCTTGACGAACCGGTCCAGATCGCGCCGGTCCCGGAACCGGCCGATCAGGAGCGCGTCGAAGTCGCCCGTGACATCGAAGATCGCATACGCCCGGGGATCCCGAGCGAGCCGCTCCTCGACCTCCTTGAGCCGGCCGTTCGAGATCCGGATGCCGACGGTGGCCGTGAGCTCCCAGCCCATCCGCTCGTCGTCGAGGAGCGGCACGTAGCCGCGGATGATCCCCGCCCGCTCCATCCGGTCGATCCGGTGGCTCACGGTGGTGGGCGCGATCCGGAGCCGGGCCGCGACGGCGCGGTGGCTGCGGCGGGCGTCGACGTTGAGCTCCCGGAGGATCGCCCGGTCGACCTCGTCGGGTATGGACGTACGGCTCATGGCCTAATAGGCAATAACTCATTATGTTGAAATAGTTTCCGCATTTTGGACGAATGACCAAAAACCGAGCCGACGGGTTGATGTAGCCGGGGACGGTCCGGGGGCCGAGGGGGTTCGCGGATGGCGGCGGAACCGGAGCGGCGGGGCGGGGCGATCGGGGACACCGAGGCGGAGCGGACGGCGCGGGGCACGGCGGCGCTGGAGACGATCCGGCAGGAGAAGATCCGGTGGATCGAGCTGTACTACACCGATCTCCTCGGCGGGTTCAACCACATCCACATCCCGGCGACGGAGGTCGGGCCCGAGGCGTTCGGCCAGGGGATCCCGAAGCTCGACGGCTCCTCGGTGCGCGGCTTCCGGGAGATCTTCGAGTCCGACATGATCCTCCGGCCCGACCCCACGACGTACGCGACCCTGCCGTGGGCGGCGGCCTACGGCGGCAGCGCCCGATTCATCTGCGACGTCCTGGTGGGAGGCTCCCGGGAGCCGTACGCCCACGATCCCCGCGGGATCGCCCGGCGCACGGGCCAGGTGCTCCGGGAGGCCGGCTACGACCAGTCGTACTGGGGACCGGAGATCGAGTTCTTCCTCTTCGACAACCTGCGGCTCTTGCCGTCGGCGAACGCCGTCCGGGACGCCTGGGGCGGCTCCGGCTACCTCATCGAGAGCGCCGAGGCGCCGTGGAACGCCGCCGAGACCGGCTCGGTGGTCCGGTTCAAGGAGGGATACCACCGGGCGCTCCCCAACGACAGCCTCGAGGGGCTCCGCAGCGAGATGTGCAACATCCTCGCCGACCACTTCCGGATCCGGATGGACGCCCACCACCACGAGGTGGCCACCGCCGGCCAGGGCGAGATCAACATGCACTTCGACGCGCTGGTGCCCGCCGCCGACCACGTCCAGGATATCCGGTACGTGGTGCGCGCCGTGGCCCGGCAGCACCAGAAGGTCGCCTCGTTCATGCCGAAGCCGGTCTTCGGCGACAACGGGAGCGGCATGCACGTGAACCAGTCGCTCTGGAGCGGCGGCGCGAACACCTTCTTCGACGAGACCGACCGGTACGCCGAGGTCAGCCAGACCTGCCGGTACTACATCGGCGGCCTGCTGCGGCACGCCCGGGCGCTCTGCGCCCTCACCAACCCCACGACGAACTCGTACCGTCGCCTGGTGCCGGGATTCGAGGCCCCCGTCTTCATCGCCTGGAGCCGGGCCAACCGCTCGGCGAACGTCCGGATCCCGTTCTACCTCAAGGGGGTCCCGGCGGCCAAGCGGATCGAGTACCGGACCCCCGACGCCGCGGCCAACATCTACCTCACCGAGGCCGCCCTCGCCCTCGCCGGCCTCGACGGGATCCGGAAGAAGATCGACCCGCCCGCGCCCGTCGACGCGGACATCTACAAGCTCTCCCCCGCCCGCCGGCGGGAGCTCGAGATCCGGGAGCTCCCCGGCTCCCTCGGCGAGGCGCTCGAATGCCTCGCCTCCGACGCGGAGTTCCTCGCCCCCGTCTTCGCGCGCTCCGCGCTCGACGCCTTTGTCGAGATCAAGCGGGAGGAGCAGCTCCAGCTCAACCTCCGTCCGCACCCGTACGAGTTCTACCGATACTTCGACGTGTGACCGTCCCGCGCGCGGCCGCGCTCCCCGGTACGGAACGCCCGGCCGGTCCGGGCGCGGTCCGAACCCCGGCGCCGCGGGGTGCCGGAGGCCGGCGCGAACGTCGCCCCCCGGGGGAGCCCCCGCGCCGGCTCAGGACGGACGTTTCTCCGTCGAGGCGCCGGCCGTCTGGGACGCGATGCGGTTCACGACCGACATGATTTCCGGGATCGAGAAGGTCGTCATGCAGTACGCGCACTTCAACTGGCTCGAGGCGATGTTCGAGTCGATGGTGGTCCCCGCCCCGCACTTCGGGCAGGTGTAGGCGATCGGTTTGCGAAGTTCCTTGAGCTGGTCCATGAGGGTGTTGTAGTTGACCGAGACGTTGATCACGCGGCTCGTCTTGGCGAGCTCGCGCGCCTGGGCGGCGTAGGCGGACTCCCCGAGCCGGTCGTAGATGTCTCCCGCGAGGACGTAGTCGCCCGCCAACCACGCCGCACGCGCCCGGGCGCTCTCCTGGTTCCGGTAGTCCGAACCGGAGGCGCGGGACTGGAACATCGGTCGCAGTTCGGGGGGGAGGTTCGACTCCACGATGGCGTAGACGTTCGTCACCGACGCCACCCGGGTGTAGTCGACCTCCATGCCCCGGCCCGTCTTGCCGGCGCCGAAGTCGTTGTAGCTCAGGATCGTGAGCGTCCCCTGGGGGCTTTCGACCTTGTGCGGAGTCAAGGTTCCGAGGAAGGCCTGGCCGCACTCCCGCGTGCAGAAGACGAACGACTCCTGCCAGCCCCGGGGCGCCTGCGCGGGGGAGACGAGCCACACCGAAGCCCCCTGGGCCTGGCTCTGGGAACGGAGGAATCCGCCCCCACCCTTCAGGCCGTCGATCAGCTGTTGCTCCCGGGCGACCGGGATTGCGTAGCGGTGCGTCGGGCAGAAGAGGCGATTGCACCGTTTGCAGGGGGTGAGTTCGAGCCGGAAACCGCTCGCGTTGCACAGTTGACAGGTGCCCATGGCAACACCGACCGCCGGGTCCCTGATGCCTCTCCCGCCGCCGACCGTTCCGGACCGGCTGCCGCGGCCCCTACACTCCCTTCAGGTGCGAGATCAGCTGGACGGCCGTGGCCGAAACGCCGTCGGGGTCCGGGCAACCGACGAAGCGCACCTGAGGCACGCCTCCGACCATGAAGAGGACGTCCCCGACCTGGTCGGATTGGCTCACGGCCCGGCCGGAGCCTCCCCCGATCCCCACGACCGCCATGCCCACGAGGCCCCCGCCGCCGCGCCCCTGGGTCTGGGAGATCACCCGGCGGTTGAGGACGGTCACCGCCGCGCTGCGGAGCTCGCACCCCTGAAGCTCGGTCTGTCCGGCGCGCGTCGTGCTGTAGACCACGGCCCGGCGGTTCGTCAGCACGTACCGCACCTTGGGCTTGCGCATCCGCAGGACGATCAGGACGATGAAGAGCACCCCGATCAGGATGAAGACGACCCCGATCACGGTCACGTACAAGGAAAAAATCCCGATCAGCAGAAAAATCACGGCCCCGGCGATCAACCCCCCCGAGCTTCCGTGGGTCTTGAACGGCGTCCACGCGCCGACTTCGGCTTCCACCATAGCCGGGCCACCCATGTCGGGCGGCGGTGGGGGTGGCGGCGGCGCGAACGGCGTTCCGCTGGCTCCCGGATTGGGGGATTGCATGACGTCGCATAGAAGTTCACATATATAATCGTTCTTGAAAACAACCTCGGAGACTTCGGCGGCATTAATCGGAAGGGCGTGGGATACCACCCGCACGTCGGAAGATTGAGATTGCGGGGTGGATCTCGAGCCGGTGCGCTCCGGGTCGATGCGGCGGGGGGGCAAGCCACCGGCCGGCTCCCCTTGGGATGGGGCGATTCCCGGGTCGCGGCGGATCGGCCCGGTGGGCGGTCGCACCGGCGTGGCCGACGGGAGCCGTCGGGCCGCCGCCGACGGGGGATCCGCCGTGCGCCGGGACGGGGTGGCGCGCGCTCAGGAGGCGGCCGAGCGGTTCCGGGTCCGCCGGGCCTCGTTCCGGAGGAGGAAGCGGAGACCGAGCGACAGGACGACCGCTGCCGAGGCGACCGCCACGGCGAGGAAGTAGTACAGCTGGATCGTGGCGGTCGCGAGGGAGCTCGCGGCCACGGCGGGCAGCAAGAGCCACAGCCCCGCGAGGAGGGCGGCGACGACGAGGTAGTCCACGGTACGCAGCTCCCGGCCTCCCGTCGCCGCCGGGACCGCGGACCCGGAGGAGCGACCGGCGAAGCGGGGCACCGTCCCCACCATCACGCACGCCCCGAGGACCGACTTGAGGACGTCCCCCGGGAGGAAGGGGAGGACGCCGTACAGCAGCGTCGCCTCGAGCCCGGTATGGAGGGCGAGGGCGAGCCCGAAGGAACCCATCGCGTAGATCACGGCGACGCCGATCAGGAGGACGGAGAGGTTCGCCGCGAAGGTATGCTGGCGCACGACGCGGTCGAGCAGCCCGCCGATGACCGCCGCCGCGACGATGAAACCGAGGAGATAGCCGCCCGTGGCCCCGACGATCGCCGACCACCCGCCGACGGTGAACGGGTGGGCCGCCGAGGCGGGCGCGAACCAGGGTACGCCCACCGCGCCGAGCCCGACGTACGCCACCTGGGAGGCCGGCCCCAGCCACCGGCCGAGGACGGCGGCGCTGACGAGGACCCCCAGGACCTGGCCGGTGACCGGAACGGGGGTGAACGGGAGCGGCAACACGATCTGCGCCGAGAGGCCGGTGAGGCCGGCAAACCCGAGCACGAGGAGGAGGCGGAAGGCGAACGACGACTCCTCCCGGAGGGAGTGCACCGTCGCCCCGGCCCGCTCGGCCCGGGTCGCCCAGTCTAGCCCGAACGGCAGCGCGGGGGAGTCGCGGAACATGGCCGCCCGCACCCGCGAGGGATTAATTCGTTGATGGTCCGGCGCCGGGGCCGGAAGGGGCCGTGCGGCCCCCCTCCACGGTGGCGGTGGTCGGGGCCGGGCCGCTCCGGTTCCCGGCGGCCGCCGGGACGGTCGCCCGGGACCGGACCATCGGGAGCCGGAGCCCGGGGGCGGCGGCGGGGGGAGCCGGCCGCCGGCGGAGGCCGAGAAGGTGGCGGATGTCGTAGATGTACATGTTCCCGTAGGGACAGGCCTCGATGCAGTCGCCGACGCCGCAGCACTTCGAGCTCACGAACTCCCCCCGGGCCCGGAAGTGGCCGGGCATGTCGACGAGCCCGATGGGGCAGGCCCGGGCGCAGTCGAGGGTGGTGCAGCGTCGGCAGACCTCCCGGTCCCGGACCTTCAGGCGGAAGACCCCGATCTTCTGGAACGCCTGGGCGAAGGTGCCCGTGTAGCACCACCCCATGGTGACGCAGTTGTAGTTCCCGGCGTACGGGATCGTGACGAACAGCGCGTACCACAGGACCCCGAAGTAGAGGGCGAAGAGGAAGACCGTCGGGTCGGCCCCGAGGAGCTCGAACCGGAGCGTCCCCGTGGTGTCGAGGTAGGAGAGGACGGCGAAGACCCCGAGGGAGCCCATGACGACGCCCGTGGTGGCCCGGTAGGCCGACGAGAGCCGGCTGCTCAGGTACCGGCGGGCGATCGGCGAGGAGCGGTTGAACCGCTTCATCGCATCGATGGTCGTCCCCTGGAACATGAGCGGCGCCGTGCAGAAGACCGAGCAGACCACGCGGCGGCCGAAGAGCACGGCGAGGATCCCGACGACGAGGTAGCTCACCGCCACCACGCCGAGGACGGAGGCGGCGAGCGGCGCCGATCCGATGCCCATCGACCAGCCGAGGACCGGCACCTGGGCGCCCCGGGCGAGGTGGGGGAAGGCGATCGGGTAGTAGACGGACGGGAAGAAGACGGCGAAGGCGGCGTAGGAGGCGAGGAGGAGCCCCATCCGGAACCGGTTCTCCCGGTTCCGGCTCTCCCGGATCTTGAAGAGGACGAGCGCCCCCATCTCGACCCCCATCATGGCGAGGAACCAGGTCGAGCCGGTGACCAGCGCCGTGAACCAGAAGCCGTTCGCGAAGGCGTTCCCGACGGCGGCCGGGAACGGCCCGCCGAGCGGGGCCGCCGGAAGGGCGGCCCGGAACGGTCCGGGCTCGAGCCGGAGGTCGAGGAGCGCCCCCATGAACAGCTCGCCCGCGAAGACGACGGAGAGGAGCGCCGTGGTCCACCGCGGATCCTCGAGCCAGGAGAGGGCGGGGCCGCCGCCGAACGGCTCCGGCCGCAGGACCGCCTCGAAGAAGAGGAGCATCTCGAGGAGGACCGACGCCCCGAACAGCTCCGGCGGCCCGTAGGCGAGCCAGACGAAGAGCCCCGCCATCATGAGCGCGTAGACCGCGAGCAGCCGGAGGGCGTACCGCCCGAACGCGGCCGGGATCGTCGGGCTCCGGTAGAGGTGCTCGAAGAGATAGACGATGACCGCGATCATCCCCGCGCTGCCCCCCACCACGGCGGTCAGGGTCCAGCCGCCGGCGGCGAAGGCGGGCGGGGAGAGCGCCATGATCGCCGCCTGGGCGAGGAGGAGGTTCCGGAGCGGCCGGGGCAGCCGGTCCCGCACGAACCAGGTGGTGAGCGCCATCTCCCCCGCCATCGACAGGAGGAACCAGGGGGCGTCGACCACGGCGAAGAACCCGGAGACGGGCCCGCCCGCCGACGGTCCGGAGAGCGCCGCTCCGATCCCCGAGGCGATGGAGAAGACGGCGCCCATGAGGAGCTCGTTCGCGAGGGTGAGGCCGATCGCCGCGCCCACGAAGAGCCGCGGGGAGCCGATGGGCCGCGGCCCCTCGGCGGGCGCCCGCCGCGCCTCGCCGAGGACGACGGCGAAGAGCGGGAAGACCCCCGCCGACATCGCCGCCCCCGCCGCCCAGAACGCCACCACCAGGTCCGAGGGGCTGGGGGCGGCGGCGTAGATCGCCGCGCCGCCGAGCATGGCGACCATCATCCCCATGAGGAAGAGGACCACCGCCGCCGCCACCCGGGTGCGGGCCTCGCCGGCGAGCCGGAGCAGGTAGGCGGTGGCGTAGACCATCCCCGCCGCCAGCAGGACGAGGAGGAGGAGGGCGATCGCCGTCACGGCTGCCCCGCCGCGGCCCCCCCCGCCCGGCCGGAGCTCCCCCTCGGGGGCGGCGGGCCCGGACTCGCGACCATGGATCCCCCGGCCCGGGCACCGCCCGCGCCCGCCTTCTAAGGAACGTACGTACTTACAAAGTGGCCCATCGATTCATCCCACCTCTAAAGAGGTGGGATGAATCGATGGCATTATACCCTTCGAGTGTGTAGATGGGTCATGGGCTATCGGCACGACCGCACCTCCGTCTCCCTCGTGA
>JAJZDH010000166.1 GCA_021828665.1 Thermoplasmata archaeon | reverse complement strand
CTCTCTTTATGGTGGTCGGAGGATTCCTGGGCCTGTCCATGGCGGAGGCGTCCACCGACACGTTGGTCGTCCCCCACGCGGTGCTCAATCTTTTCGGGTTCGTGGGGCTCTTCGTCCTCTTCATGAGCTTCCTCATGATGGCCCCGTTCCAGAGGATCTCGCACCTCTGGACGCGACGGATGCTCGGGATCCTTTCGATGGTGTGGGCGATCGGGGTCGTGGGGATGGCCGTCACCCTCGTGCCGGGAACGCCGGTGGTCGCAGGATGGGTCGCCCCGTTGGCCGGGGCGCTTCTGGTGGGCGTGACGCTCGCGTGGGGGGCCGGGACCATCCCCACCCTCTACCCCGCGCTCAATCCCCTTCCGGGGCTTTCGAGCCGGGAGATCCGTGCCCTCCGGGACCGGTGGGAGCACCGATGACGGGGCCGGTGGAGCCTCCTTCCCGTCTCCTCTCGGGAGATCACCGGGGACTCGACCGGGAGTTCGAGGAGTTCCAGGCCGCCGCCGGGTATGGTCGGGACCGGCGACAGCAGATCTTCGCGCGCTTCGCGGCCGGTCTCCGGCGCCACATCGAGGTCGAGGAACGGCTCCTCTTCCCGGCCTTCGGCGAAGGCGACCCCTCCCACCGTCATCTGGTCGACCTCATGCTGGACGAACATCGCCGGATCGAAGGGATCCTCGACCGGATCCGGCTCCGGCTGGAGACGGGTCCGACCTCCACGGAGGACCTCGAGTCCGAGCTCGTCAACGTGCTATGGGCCCACAATGTCCGGGAAGAGGGATCGGTCTATCCTTGGTTCGACACGCACCTTCCAGAGGAGAGGATCCGGGAAGTGACCCGCGCGCTCCGGGACCCCGATCCGCCGGGGCGCGCCCCGGAGGGTCCGTAACGTGGAGGGATCCCCCCGAGCCCCCATCGTCGGGGGGGTACGACACCGGCGGGACTCCCTCGTCCGATCCTCACGCCCACCGATGGGGAGGTCGGGGCGGCGGCCGCGGGGAGGCCGAACCCCCCCTCCCCGCAGTCGGTCCGGCGAGGAGATTCGGCGTCGCCCCGGAGGGGATCCCCCCGCGGGAACGCCTTGGGAACCGCTCCGGGAGCCGGCGGCGGCCCGGCCCCGGATCGTGATCTGCCGGATGAAGGTGGTTCTCCCCGCGACGACGTGGCTCCATGCGCTGACCGTGGCGCATCCGGAATGTCGGCTGGAGGTGCTGGACCGGCTCTTGCTCCACGAGCGGAGGATGTTGACCGAGGTCCGGCTCCACGGTCCCGGGCTCCCGGCGATCGTGGGCATGCTCAGAAACCACCCGACCGTCGAGCAGGTAGAGCTTCTGGACCAGGCGGAGGGGACGGGACGGATCCGGGTCACCCACCGGGTCCCGGAGTTCCTCTCCATCTTCCGGCGGCTCCGGATCCTGCGGACCTTTCCATTCTGGGTGGCGAACGGCACCGCCACCTGGGTCGTGGCGGGCCCCCGGGCCAAGGTTCGTCAGCTCCTCGACGGGCTGACCGCCGTGATGCCCGAGGTGCACGTCGAGGAGCTCCGCCCCTGGGTGCCGGAAGCACCCACGGACCGGCTCACCCGACGGGAACGGGAGCTGTTCCGCCGGGCCCGGGACGAAGGGTACTTCGACGTCCCGCGACGGATCTCGCTCACCGCCCTCGCCGGGAGATTGGGCCTCGCGAAGTCCACTGTTTCCCGGGCGCTGGCCCTCGCCGAGCGGAAACTTCTCGAGGAAACCGGCGCCGCGGGGGAGGCCGGGCGGCCCGACCCTCCGGCCGACGAAACGGTTCGCCGGCCGGCCTAAAGAGGACCGTCGCCTGGGTCCCCGGTGGGGAGCCATGGTCCGGATCGTCCACCCCGGAGCCCGGAAGCCCGCGCTCTCCCGACCCGGAGAGAGGGCGATCCCCGTCGTCCCGCGCGGCTCCCGCGAGAGCACGCCGTTCGGCGACGCGAGTCATCTCCGCCCACCGGGACGGGAACACCGGCGCGGGGAACGGGAACGACGCGCTCGGGAACCGGACGACCCCCGAGGAGCTCGTTCCACCCCCGCCGATGAAGGCCGGGGCCACAACGGGACGCCACCGGCCGTGGTCCGGGCGCCTCCGACGATGCCGGTTCCGGGGAGCGGCCGGCGCCGGGAGCGGGCTCGGGGCCTCGGCCCCGGGAGCGGCGGCCCGCCGGAAGCCCGACTCCCATGACGATCCGGACGAAGCGGGCCTACGCGCCGCCCGCGCCATCCGATGGGAAGCGGTACCTCATCGATCGGCTGTGGCCCCGGGGGGTGACCCGGGCGAGGCTCGCGCTCGAGGAGTGGCTCCGGGAGCTCGCCCCCTCCGACGGGCTCCGGGCGTGGTTCGGTCATGCGCCGGAGAAGTACCCGGCCTTCCGTCGACGGTATCGGGCGGAGCTCCGGCACCACACGGAGATCCTCGCCCGGATCCTGCAGGAATCCCGTTCGGGGACGGTCACCCTCATCTACGCCGCCCGCGATTCCGACCTCTCCAACGCCTCGGTCCTCCACGAGCTCCTGGAGGAGATGGAGGAACCGTCGTCGGCGAGGCCCCGGGGCCGGACGGGGATCCCCCGGGGCGGGCGTCGTCCCCCTACGGGAACGGGGTCGTTCCGGGCTCCCCGCCACGCCTCCCGCGCTCCCCACGCCCGATCTCCCCGCGAAGCGCCGTGACTCGGCGGGGCTCCTTCGAACCGGTTCGGCCGGACCGTATTAGGGTACGGTCCGCTTCCTCCGGTCCGGAGGAAGGTCCGATGTGCGAAACCTGCGGCTGCAAGGACAAGAAGAAGAAGGCCGAGTGAGCCGGTGGGATCTGGATCGGGGGATTCCCGGATCGACCCGGTCGGCGGTCGGCCCACGGCACCGGAATCCCCCGCCCGGGGGGGGCCCGTCGGTGGAAGGCCCGTCGATCCGACCCCCTCCGACCCGGAACGGCCGGCGCTGACCCTGCCCACCCGGCTGGCAGCGACCGGGAGGGAGCCGATTCCCCCGGACCGGTTTTCGCGACCCGATCCAAGACCCCCGTTCCGGCCGGAGCCGGGACCCGGAACGAACCGTTTCGGTCGCAGATTCATAGGGGCCCAGGGGGGTACTTCGGCGAAGTACCATGGAGCCGTTCTCCCATACCTAGACAACCGTGGCAAGCACGGTTGATGCTGGGTTCCTGAATCCTCGGAAGGCATCTGTCCTAGCGGACATGAACCTCCTTCCTCCACAGGCGTTTTCCGTCTCCGCC
>JAJZDH010000165.1 GCA_021828665.1 Thermoplasmata archaeon | reverse complement strand
ACGGGGCGGCCAGGCTCGGGTTCGGCTGCGGACTGCAGGAGCCGGCGAGGATGCAGGCCGATCCGCTCGAGGCCTGGGCGACGCTCTCCGGCTCCGCCTGGACGACGGCGCCTCCGGAGGAGGCAGCGGCGAGCGCGGTGACCGGAGGAGAGCCCGCGAGGGTGGCGGGATCCCCGCCGACCAGGCTCGCGCCGTTCGGGGCCGGCACGAAGGCGGCCGACGTAGCGAGGAGCCCATCGGCGCCGACGCCCCCCTGGTTCCAGTCCATCGTGAGCGTACTGGCCGTCGAGGTTCCCGCCGCGACTCCCGAATAGGCGGCCGCCCCGGAACCGAAGAGGTCCGCGGCGGAGGGGACGAACAGGATCCCCTCGCCGGCCACGAAGGGGCCGACGACGGAGAGGGCGAGGACCGGCGCGCTGACCCCGCCCCGGAGCACGATCCGGCCGAGATCGCGACCGATCACCCGGACCACGCCCGTCTCACTGATGGACGGGTTCCAGGTGGTCCGACCGGAGAGGGAGCCCCCCGGAGTGCTGGTGCGGTTGTGGGTGATGGAGCCGGAGGCCGAACCCTGGGCGGAAAGGGTGCTGGTGGCATTCCACATCAGGCCGGGGGACAACGTCTCCGGCACGAGTCCGAGCGCCGGCGAGAAGGCGACGGTGGACGTCGAGGACCCCGCGAACTCCACCGAGTCCGTTCCCCGGAGGTTCCGGAGCGCCGTGTGGAGGGTGTAGTTCGCCGTCTCGGTGACGTTCGAATCGGTCCGGGTCGAGGTATTGACGAGCGCGAGGGCCGGTACCGCGCTCCCGTTCACCATCACGGAGCCGTTCCGGGTGAGGTTCGCGAACCCGACCTCCGATTCCCACGCCCGATCGTGGATCACGATCGCCTCGACGGCCGTGGTGGTGCAGGAGGGCCGGCAATAGGTGGCGGTGAAGGCGAACCCTTCCGTCCGCTGGAGCTCGAGCTGGAAGGTCGAGTTCGAGGTGTTCTTCTCGGAGAGGATCACATGGTAGGCGAAGTATCCCGCGACCGAGTAGGTCGTGGCATTCGTGGAAACCGTCAGGCTGACGTTCTCCGAGACTCCATACGCCCAGGGAGCTCCCGGAGCGGGGCCGGCCGTCGCGGCGGCCTGCGCACTCGCCCCGGGCAGGCCCGGCACGGCCAATAGCGCCACGGCCAGGAGGAGCCCCCCCACAATCGCCCATCGTCCGCGCCGTCCCTTCCGTCCGCCCGTTGTGGACATCGTTCCTTCCCATTGGGGGACCACGGTCCCCCGCGTCGCTCATGCGCGGAACCGGGGGATAAACAGATGTCCTTGGCTTCGGTCGGTCGGCGGGACGGCGTGCGAAACCGTGGTCGGAGGATCGGAAGCGGCGGGGGCGGCCGGGAGCCGGGAACGACGTCTCACCGAGGCCGAGGCCCGGGTCATCAGCGTCTCCCTCGCCAACCCGGCCGCCGGGGAACGCGAGCGGCTCCGGCTCTCCGGCCTCCCGCGGTCCACCTACCACGCCGCCCGTCGGCGGGCCTACGCCGAAGGGTGGCTTCAGGACCGGTACGTGCCGGCGCCCGGCCTGTTCGGCTATCCGGAGATCACGGTGGCCGTGGCCCGGCCGTTCGCCGACGCCGCCGGGGCGCTCCGGGAGCGGTGGTCGACCGAGCCCGGTGGCGTCCTCCTCTGGTCGGGACCGCAATTCGCCCTGGGGATGTTCCTCCACCCCCACCGAGCCGCGCGGGAGGCCGCCACGGCCCGCCTCGCCGACCCGGAGCTCACCGGCGCCGCCACGCTCCTCCACCCGCCCGCCACTCCGGAAGGGTTCCCGGTCTTCTTCGATTTCGAGGGTGCCTGGGCGCACCTCATCGGTCAGGAGGGGATCCGGGGGTACCCCACCGCGATCCCGAGCGTCCCCGAGGGGGACGGGCCGGGCCTCGGCCCGGTCTGGACCCCCCGGACCCGATGGGCGGCGCGGGAGCTCCTCCGCCGCCCCTTCCTCACGGCCGGGTGGGCCCGGCCGGGCCACCTCGTCGGCCCGTTCGGGCTGCCGCTCGCCCAGCAACGGCTGATCGGCTCCGGATGGCTCCGCCATCGGGTCCTCCTGCGCGCCGGCGCGGTGCCGCCCTATCGGGGTCGCTCCCTCGACCGGCTCCTCCTCCTGCTCGGGACCCTCACCGAAGCGGAGGCGGCCGAGAGGCTCTTCCAGCGGCTCACCCACGAAGCGCCGGCCTACCCGTTCCTCTTCGTCCGGGACGGTAGCCGCCTCCTCCTCGGCCTCCTCGGCGCGCCCCGGAGCCCCGCCGCCCCCGCCCTTCCCGCCGGCCCGGTCCGCCGCACGCCGCTGACCGAGATCCTCCAGGGTTCGCTTCGGGCGATCGAGAGCTTCGAGGCCCCGCTCGCGCAGATCCGGCCGGTCCTCGACTTCCGGTACGACCGGATCGAGCCGCCGCCCGCCCCGGAGCCCCCGGCCGCGCCGTCCGCCCGAGCCCCCGGGGGCCGGCGCTCCATACGAAAATCGTAACGAAACGCCGTAAATCGTCGCCGTTATATACTCGGCTCCGGTCGCCGCCGCCCGTATGCCGACCCTCCAGGGCGTCTACACGGCGCTCCTCACCCCGTGGGACCGGGACCTCGCCATCGACCGGGACCGCTTCGACCGCCTCCTCGATCTCCAGCGGGCCGGCGGCGTCGGAGGGGTGGTGGTGGGCGGGACCACCGCCGAATCCCCGACGCTCTCCCCCGAGGAGCTCGAGCTCCTGGTGGTCCGGGCCCGGGAGCGGTTGCCGGGCTCGATGGAGGTCATCGCCGGCACCGGGCGCTCCGATCCCCGGGTCACCGAGGCGCTCACGGTCCGGCTCGCCGACCGTGGGGTGACGCGCTTTCTCATCGTGGACCCGGCCTACAACGCACCGAGCTCCGCCGAGATCCGGCGCGAGAGCCTGGAGCCGCTCGCCGGGCGCCACCCGGAGCTCGAGTTCGTGCCGTACGTGATCCCCGGGCGGACGGGAACCCGCCTGCTTCCCGTCGATCTCGAACTCCTCCACCGGCGCCACCCGAACATCGTGGCGGTCAAGGATGCCTGCGGGGATCCCACCTACTCCCGGGAGGTCCGCCGCGGCCTTCCGCCGCCGTTCGCGCTCCTCTCCGGGGACGACGGCCGCACCCTGACGATGATCCGGGACCCGCAGATCCGCGCCGACGGCGTGATCTCGGTGGTCGCCGACCCAGCCACGACGACCGGGGTCGCGGCGGTGGCGGCGGCCCG
>JAJZDH010000164.1 GCA_021828665.1 Thermoplasmata archaeon | reverse complement strand
CGACGCTCGCGAGCCACCACCGATGCCATCGGATACCGCTCCGTCCACCGTATCTCCTTCCGAAGGCGGCCCCGGACTCCCTTCGCGAACCGAAGGAACTCCGCCGGTGGCCGTCAGATCTCCTGGCGGTCGCCGAGACGGGGTGGGGCGAGGACCCCCTCGGACCGATCCCGGGTCGGTAGGAGCAGGGCCCGCGCCGCCGCCCTCTCGAACTGCCGCTCGCGGTCCGGGTTCACGTGCACCTCGCGGGTCAGGTAGGCGGTCGTGATCTGGTACGCGGTCCACCGGCTCAGGATCGCGACGTGGCTCGCCTCGGCCTCCGCACGGGCCCCGATGGTGCCCGCGTGGCCCCAGGGGATCCCCTGCGCCCGGAGCGCCGGCGCCACCTCGCTCGCGAGGATCTCCTCGTGCATGGCGTGCGCGTAGAGCCCGAGCCCGTCCTGGAACGAACCGAGGAACTGGTGGATCGCCCGGCCCATCTGGGAGAGCAGGTCGGTCTCGTTGGAGAGATGGAGCTCGCGCCACTCCGACACATTGCCGGACTCCGCGTAGAGTTGGTTCTGGCAGGCGAGACGCACGGCGAAGCCCGACAGGCGAACGGCCCACGAACCGTCCAGCGAGTTGAGCACCCGGAGTCCGGGGTAGAGGTCCTCGCCCTCCTGGAGATGGAACTTGCGACCGACGACGAGCTTGACCTCCATCCGGCGCCCCCCGGCGTAGAGACGGATCGATTCGCGGGGGAAGGTGGCGGCGGGGGTACCGGACTCGGGAGGCTCGAGCGCCTCCCCGATCCGGTGGACCGCGCGCGCCACCTCCCGATGCCCGACGAGTCCGTATCGCGCGGAGACGACCGCGACCACCTCGCGGTTGTCCTCGCGCTGGACCCCGCGGTAGGCGTCGAGAACCTCGCCGCCCGGCCCTCGAACGGGGACCAGGGAGTACGTCGGGACCTGTTCGGGCGTGGCGATCGTCTCGTAGGCGGCGCGGCGCTCGTACGTTGTGGAAGCACGCATGGTTCCCCGTCGGCCGCGGGGAGATGCGCGACGGGGGACCATGGGAACGAGCCCTCGCGCGAACGCTGAAAGGTGGGCCCGGGAGCGGGAGGGGGGGCCCCGTCCGAGGGCGTTCGCATCGGACCCGGCCTCTCCCGGCGCCGGGGGCTCCGCCCCTCCGCGACGGGAGGAACGGGAGCTCCGCGGCCGCAGATGGTCCCGGACCTCAAGCCCCCGCTCTCCGTCCGGCCGCCGGCGGGGGGCGTGGACCGCCGGAGATACCGAAGGGGCTGGAAGGGAACCGCGGGCCATGACCCGGCCCGTTCGTCGGAAACCCTTCGAGGTGGGACTTTCTAAGAACGGCGATCGAGAAGCTGGCGCGGCCCTGAGCCGAAGGGGGGAGCGGGGCGGGGAGCGGCCTCGGGCGTCCGGGCGGGGTGGTCGGCCCCACCGGAGGGCGGGAGGGGGCGCCGGGTCGACTCCCGCCCGGTCCGGCGGGCGGCAGCGGGGCTCCTCGGCCCGGAAGGGGCCACCGGACCGCGGTCCTACAGGAGTCCGACGATCGTCCCGTCGGCCTCCACGTCGATCCGCTCCGACGACGGATGGGCCGGGAGCCCGGGCATCGTGGTGACGGGACCGAGGTAGGCGACGGTGAACCCCGCGCCCGCCCACCGGGTGTACCGCTTCACCGGCGCCACGAACCCGCGGGGCCGACCGAGGAGGTTCGGGTCGTGCGAGAGGGAGAGCGGCGTCTTCGCCACGCAGACCGGTCCCTGGGACTCCCCGAGGCGGACCATCTCGGCGAGCTCCTCTTCCGCGGCCGCGCTCGCGGCGATCCCGGCGCCCCCGTACAGCCGGGTCACGATGGCCCGGAGCTGTTCGGCCGGCCCCGCTCCGGGCGGGAGGAGCGGACGGCTCCGTCGGCCGAGGGCGGCGACGGCGCGCACCGCGCGGGCGAGGTCGACGGCTCCGGCCCCTCCGTTCTCGAAAGCCCGGGACTCGACCACCTCCGCGCCCCGGCTCCGGCAGAAGGCGCGCACCGCGGCGATCTCCTCCGGGCTGTCGCCCGGGAACCGGTTCAGCGCCACCACCGCGGCGATCCCGAGGGTCGCGAGGTTGTCGAGGTGCTGCTCGAGGTTCGCGCACCCCCGCTCCGTCGCCGCGGTGTCCGGCCGGGCCGACGCCGAGTCGGAAGCGCCTCCCTGGACCCGGAGCGCGCGGAGCGTCACGACGAGGACGCCCGCGTCCACGCCGACGCCGAGCTCGGGGGTGACGATGTCCACGAACTTCTCGGCGCCGAGCTCCGTGGAGAAGCCGGCCTCCACGAGGCAGTACTCGGAGGTCGCGAGGCCGAGCTCGATGGCGAGGCGGCTCGCGGTGCCGTGGGCCACATTGCCGAACGGTCCGGCGTGCACGATCGCCGGCGTGCCCTCGGCGGTCTGGGTGACGTTCGGTTCGAGCGCGTCCCGGAGGATCGCGGTCAGGGCGCCCTCCGCCCGCAGCGCGGAGGCCCGGACCGCCGTGCCGTCCTCCCGGAGCCCGACCAGGATGCGCCCGAGGCGGGCCTTCAGGTCCGGGTAGTCCCGCGCGAGGGCGAGGATCGCCATCACCTCCGAGGCGGCGGTGATCACGAACGACCCCGGCGCGGCGGGGAGCTTGGGATCGAGGCCGCCGCCCGTGGTCACCCGGCGGAGCGCCCGGTCCTCGACATCGAGCGCCCGGGGGAGGAACTCCCGGTCCCGCCTCAGGCCGAGGGGGTTGCCGTGGTAGCGGTGGTTCTCCACGAGGGCGCAAAGGAGGTTCGAGGCATCCGCGACGGCGTGGAAATCCCCCGTGAAGCCGAGATTGATCCGGACCGACGGCTCGACGGTCGCGCGCCCGCCGCCGGTCGCCCCTCCCTTGATCCCGAAGACCGGGCCGAGCGATGGCTGGCGGAGGCAGAGGGTCGCCCCGTGTCCCTCCGCGGCCATCCCGTCGGCCAGACCGATGGCGGTCACGGTCTTCCCCTCCCCGTGGCGGGTCGGGGTCATCGCGGTCACCAGGACGAGCTTGCCACGCCGGGCGCCACCGTCCACCAGTCGCCGGACGGTGGCCACGGGGACCTTTCCGGAATCGGCGCCGGCCGGTCGGAGGGTTCCCGGCCCGAGCCCCAGCGCCTCCTCGAGTTCGCCGAGCGATTTCATGGGAGGGGCCCCGCCTCCCCGAGGCATCGGCCCTTCTGACATCCTCCCACGATTTCAATCGTGGGGTTCCCGTTGGGTCCGCTGTCCGCTAGCATCATCCCGCCG
>JAJZDH010000012.1 GCA_021828665.1 Thermoplasmata archaeon | reverse complement strand
CGTGCGCCGCCAAAGGCGGCAGACCAGAAGGTGAAAGACCGACCGTGAGAAGAACCGACAACCACGTAGCGAGGACCAAGGGCGGGCTGGCGACAGCTCGTCCGAAGCAGGTCGACAAAGGAGGAAACCGGACCCACGATGGGCGGCCCGGGGACCCCGACGCGAAAGCGCAGGCCCAAACGCGAGTGAACCCGGGTGGCGGAAGCCACGACAGCGTCGTGAAAGCACCCCGCAGTAATGCGGGCTTGGATGCGCCGAGCCTCTGTGAAGTAGGCGAAGGCAGTATTCGGGACCGAAAGTCGGAGAGGAAGTCCCGGGGCATCCCGGCGTCAGGGGGGTGGGCATGCGAAGAAGGTCTGCCGAGAGAAGGCGGGAGGTCTCACGAGGGACCCGGAGGGGAGGCACCGTCCGAAAGTCCCCAACCCGGGGACCGGGTCGAGATAAGGGCAAGGCCCGAAACGCGACCCGATGCTCGTGAGAAGTCGGAGAGGCGCATAGTAGCGAGGAAGCCGCGTAACGGCGGGGGAGCGAAGGGGCCTCACCTCGGTGCCGCGTGGAAGGGAGAGACGGGCCGCCCAAGTCGTCGAGAGGCGTAGGACATGAGCAACGACAAGGTCCGGGAACTCCAAGAAACGCTCTACCGAGCGGCGAAGGCGAACGCGGGGCGTAGATTTCACGCCCTGTACGACAAACTCTACCGACCGGATGTGCTGGGGGAGGCCTGGGCGAAAGTCCGAGCCAACCGAGGTGCACCGGGGGTGGACGGGAAGACCATAGAGGAAACCGAGAGAGAAGGCGTGCCCCAATTTTTAGAGGGGCTGGCCCGCGAGTTGAAAGAGAAGACGTACCAACCGAGTCCCCTGCTCCGAGTGGGGATACCGAAGCCCAATGGCGGAGTCCGAAGATTGGGCATACCCACGGTGAGGGACCGGGTGGTCCAGACGGCGGCGAAGCTGGTGTTGGAGCCGATATTTGAGGTGGACTTCGAACCGAACTCCTATGGGTTCCGCCCGGGGAGGTCCGCCCACGATGCCGTAGCCGAGGTAGTGAAGTGGTTGAACTTCGGGTGCGAGCAGGTGATTGACGCGGACATCACGGCGTGCTTCGACCGACTGCCGAAAGCAAAAGTGATGGAAGCGGTGGCGCGGCGGGTGGTGGATGGAGCCATGCTGAAGGTGATTCGGATGTGGCTGGACTGCGGAGTGATGGAGGATGAGGTCCTCCAGCACTCGGACCGGGGGACTCCGCAAGGCTCCCCCCTGTCGCCCCTGCTGGCGAACGTGTATCTGGACCGGTTGGACAAGGGTTGGAAGGCAAGCGGGTTGACCTCCCGGGCGGGCGCGAACGCCCATCTGGTGAGGTATGCCGATGACTTTGTGATCTTGGGAGCCCGAGACTCGACGAAGGCGAAGGAGACCCTGGACGCCATAATGGTGGAACTGGGGTTGACGCTGAGCGAGGAGAAGACGCGGCTGGTGACGGCGGAAGAGGGATTCGACTTCCTCGGCTTCCGGTTCCAGAGGCGGTATGACCCTCGAAGAGGGAAACGGGTCACGGCATGGTTTCCGTCCGCGAAATCGGAACGGAGGATACGGGACCGTATCCACCGAATGACTGAGGCACGAGTCCTGTCTCGGGGGACCTTGGAGGACGCCGTCAAGGAAGTTCTGGGGGTTCTACGGGGATGGGGGGAGTATGCCCGCCGAAGCATGGCGAGCGAGAGCCTCGGGACGGTATGGGCCTACACGTTCGAGCGGCTGACGTGGCTGTATCGACGGAACCGTTCCAGAGGGCGACCGAGGAGCCGTGTAATCCGAAGGGCCGTAAGAGACCTCGGGGGCATGATGCCCAAGCCCAACCCCTACTGGTGGAGGATGTCGGCGTGAGCGAATACGGCCGCTGGGTGAACACCGTTGGAGAGCCGGATGCCGCAAATCGGCCTGTCCGGTTCGATGGGGGGAGGGCGCGGTCGGACAACAGTCCGCCGCACCTTCCTACCCTACTGAGACGGAGTGGTGGCGAGTGCTACACGACCCGGATCTGGCCGAGGCGATCTTGGACCGGGTACTCGAGCGGAGCCGGATCCTCCCCTACAACGGACCGTCGTATAGCACCCGGAATCTCCACTCGCAGGGTGGCTCAATAGTTTCGGGAATAGTAGGTCTGGAGTTTCAGGAACGCACGCCGCTGGAGGCGAGCGGCTGTGCCAAAAGCTCCTAAGGGGGCCCGGCGGGAGGCGGCCGCGCGCGCCGGAGGCCGCCGATGACCCATCCGCCCAGAAAGGCCGCCACCAAGCCGACGGCCACCAGGATGGCGATCGGCCACGCCGTCCATCCTCCGCCGCTGGGCGGAGAAGTCAAACCCGGGGAGGAGGTGGCAAGCCGGACCGTCGCCGTCCCGCCGATGCCCGCGTGTCCAGCCACGGTGAACGTGGTCGAGGAGAGATTGGTGGAGTATCCCGAGGGGAAGGAGAAGTTCGCGACGTACGTGCCGTTCGGAAGGAGGAAGGTCAGCAAGGTGCCGGCCGCCGTCTGGCCGGTGTGGATGACGGGCGAGTGGCTCGTGACCGTCACGGTCCAGTTGGCTCCGGGCGGCAACCCGATCTCGATGAAGGCGATGGAATAGACCGGATGCTGGAACGAGACCGGTACGACCGCGTCCGACCCCCGTACGACCGCCGGACCCGGGCTCGTCACGAGGAAGTCGTACACGGGCAGGACGAGGTACCCGTAGGATCCGTTCGGCTCCTCGAACGATACCATGGAGGAGGTCGAATCGCCGGACTGGTTCCCGAGAAGGACCCCCCACAGGGTGCCGTTCGGTAGCCCCGACTCCTCGAAGGTCAGACGATAGAACAGGGGGCCCGAGAGGTTCTTCGAGAATCCGAGATATAGGGAGACCGGCGTGCCGTTCACGGTAAACGCCCCCTGGGAGAGGTTCGCCACGTAGCCCGGGGCGGCCACCACGTAGGCGTACGACCCGTTCGGGACCTGGAACGTCAGCGAGGCGTTGGTCGACACCTGCGTCCTCCCCGAGAGATTCACCTGCCACGATGCCCCGGAGCCGAGGCCGGTCTCGAGGAAGGTGACGGGGTAGGCCGCCTCGGGAGGGTGGAAGTTCTGCGCCGAGTAGGTGACGTTGACCCAGACCGGTCCCCCCGCGACGGAGAAGAGTCCCGAGGCGGGCGCCGCGACGTACGGCGCGACCTCCGGCATCGCGAACTGGTAGGTGCCGTTGATCAGGGACAGCGTGGTCGAATTGGCGGACGCCGAGCTCGATCCGCAATTGTCGTACGCGTAGGTCCAGGGGTCGGCCGCGTTGCAGGCGTAAGGATACCACGAGGTGCCGGTCGGGAGCCCGGTTTCCCTCACGTAGATCGGGTACGATTCGTTGCTCGCGACCGAGACGTTCACGGAGAGATTGGCTCCCCGCACGGTAACGAAGCCGCTACCGGGGGTCGGGGTCACCGACGGCGACGACGACGGACCGAGGGCAATGCCGTACGGGTAGGTACCGTTGGCCGCCTGGAAGCCGATCGGACCGGTCGTCCCCGAGCTGTTGAACTCCCCCTCGAGGAGGACCGTCCACCCGTTGGTGGCGTTGGCGGCGGGACCGGATTCGTGGAAGGTGACCGTGTAGGGCCCCGAGGGGAGGTTCCCGAAGAACGCGGCGCACTCGAACGTGGCGTTGGCGGAATTCGTGACGCAGATCTCACCGGTATCCGGGTCGTAGACCACCCCCGCCGGGTCGAACATGCCCACATGGAAGGATCCGTTCGTGTTGAGAACGACGATGAACGCTGTACCGGCCCCGATGTACAGCTGGCCGTCGCCGCTGTCGTAGGCGATGCCCTGAAGGTCGAACGATCCGAAGGGAGGAGCGGGCAACGAGTAGTTCGCCACGACCTTTCCTTGGGCGTCGGAGATGGCCGAGACCTGAACGGCTCCCTCATCGGTCACGTAGATGCGATCCGTCCGGTTGTCCACGGCGACCCCGTACGGCCCCTGGGGGACCGGAAGGGTGCCGATCACCCGGTTCGTGGTGTCGGAGATCTCCGTGACGCTGCCGGATCCATGGTCGGCCACGTAAACGTGCCCGCCGGCGGAGTCGACGGCCACGCCGAGGGGGGAGGTGCCGACCGGGATGGTCGCCAGGACCGAGAACGTCGTGCCCGAGAGCACGCTGACCGTATCCGAACGCTGGTTCGCCACGTAGACGGTACCCTGGTTCGGGTCGTAGGCGATCCCCGTCGGCCCATCGCCCACCGGGATGCTCGCGAGAATCTGGAACGAGGTGGCCGAAACGACGCTCACGTTGTCGGAGCCGTTGTTGGCGACAAAGACGTCCCCGGTCCCCGCATCGTACGCCACCCCGAATGGGTTCGTGCCGACCGGGATTTCGGCGAGTATGATCGGAAAGCGGGCTCCGCCGCTCAGCACGTCGAGGGTGTTGGGCGAGACCGCGACGAAGAAGAGTCGGCCCGCGGGATCGTAGGCGAGCCAGGATGCCTGGTTATAGCCGATGTCGGCGGGGGCGAGAGCCCCCAGCGGCGTGGTCTCCAGACGATCGATCGTGGCATAGGGTAGACCGACTCCCCCCCGGGCGGTCCCCGCGGGAGGTGCCCGGCTCGTCGGGTCCCCCCGGGAAGAGGGGAGCGCCGCCGGATGCCCGGCCGGGACCGGCTGGCTCGCGTAGGGGAGAAGAAGGCTCGTGAGGCAGATCAACGCCACCCCCACCGCCGTCGTCCATGCGACCAGGCGGACGCCGGGTCCGCCTCGGCCTTTCGCTGCCCGCATCGGAGCCTCCACCCGAGCCCCCGGGTGATGCCGGGTCGATAGGGCTCGGCGGGAATAGCTCTAACGGGTCACCCGGTGGCGGCCCGGCGGCCCGCGCCGTTCAACCGACCGCCCGCTTCACGAGCGCGGCGATGCGCGCCTCTTCGGCCGCCGTCAGCCGGGTGATGGCGAATGCGGTCGACCACATGGTCCCCTCGTCGAGGTTCGCGGCGTCGTTGAACCCGAGGGTGGCATACCGCGCTCCGAACTTCCGCGCGTCCTGGAAGAAGCAGACCACATCGCCGTCCGCGTTGGCGTACGCCGGCATCCCGTACCAGGTCCTCGGGACGAGCTCCGGCGCCTGGGCCCGGACGATCGCGTGAACGCGCTCGGCGATCACCCGGTCCGATTGGTCCATGCCGGCGATCTTCTCGAGCACGGCGCGCTCCCCTTCTTCCCGGGTCGCGTGGGCCTTCCGCTCCTGGGCCGCCTCCCGCATCGCGGCTTTCTCCTCTTTCGAGAATCCAGCGGTCGACGGCGTCTTCTCCGATCTCGATGATCGAGGCATCGTCCCACCTTCCGGGGCCACAAGCCCCGTGACGAGCAAACTGACATCCTCCCACGGTTTAAACCGTGGGGTTCCAACCATGAGGGGTTCCCGTTGGGTCCACCGCCTTCGGCTTCATTCCGCCGGGTTCATGGGGCATGTCGAGGTGCCCCCGTCCCGAGCACAAGTGCTTGGGACCTCTCCCATTTCGGGAGCGCCACTCGGGGTGGCCTTCTTCGGAGCTTGACTGGTTGGCCTTGTTGGGTTTTACGCGCCAGTCGCGCAACGCCGTACCCGCAACATCGGCCCCCTCCGCGTCCGGAAGGGGCTTCATCGCGCTCATCGCCGAACACGGTTCGGCTCGCTGCCCGGCCATACTCATGCCGCCTTAAGCCTCTATCGATTCATCCCACCTCTGAAGAGGTGGGCTTTCTCGATGGCCACTTTGTAACTTTCGCCGGATGGCGACCCGGGCCGGATCCATCGGCCCCGGGGGCCCCCCGCGATGTCCACGAGCCCCCGGGCCATCCCATCGGTCTCCCTCCGACGGCCCCGTCGCCGGGCCGTCGTTCCGGAACGGCCGCGGGATCTCCCCGGCGGGCCGACGCCGGCACGGCGGAGGGGGGGTTCCCCGGGCTCCGTGGCCGCGGCTTCCTCCGGTCCGCGGAGCCTGCGACCGAGGGCGCCTCGGGAGCGTTTCCGCTCCGGCCGTCCGGACCGGACCCGAGGGGATGCGGCGGCCGGTCCGGGCCTTCCCCCCCGGGGGGCCGACCGGGGGCGCCGGCTCCGGCCCGGGGGCCGGCGGCGACGGGGCTCGGCGCGCGGAGCCCTCCGGGCCGGGCGCCAAGGCATTATCTGGGGCGGTTGGTTCGATGGTTCATGGCGGAGAGGCCCCGACGAGAGGGTGGGAGGGGGTATGTCGGCGCGCTCCTCCTCGTGGCCTGCCTCCTCGCGGGGACCGTCACCGGCCTTGTGCCGGTGACTCCCCGGAGCTCCGCCGCACCGACCCCGGCGCCGTCCGTCGCCGTCTCCCCGGGGACGACGACCGCGGCGGCGGCGCTCGGGCGGATCGTCGCCGCGGCCGGCTGGCCCCAGGACGACTGGGGATTCGCCTACATCCTGTACGGCGCGTCGGCCCCTCCGAGCTTCCTCGGCGAGGGGGCGGCGATGGTCATCGACAACTCGCTCCGGAACATCACCGTCTTCGGGGGCCTGGGGGCGGGGGGCCTCACGAACGACACCATGAACTACAACTACAGCTCCGGCAACCTCAACCTGGGGGTGCAGGTGCCGAGCCCCACGCCCCGGACGAACGTCTCCTTCGCGGCGGTCCCCGGCCGGAACTTCGCCGTCCTCTTCGGGGGGCTCACGAGCGTGGCGCAGCAGACCACGACGAACGACACCTGGGTCTACTACTTCGCGAACGCGACCTGGCGGAACGTGACCCACGGCGCCGCTCCGCCCCCCCGGCAGAGCGCCGCCTTCGCCGTGAATGCCTCGGGGACCGCCCTGCTGCAGGGCGGTTGGGACCCCGACTACTCCGTGAACGGGTCGACCGCCTCGGTGATCTGGAACGACACGTGGACCCTCAACCTCACCACCTTCGATTGGACCGAGCTCCATCCGCACGGCGCCCCGCCGCCGCTGTACGGGTCGGTGATGCTCTGGCAGAACGTGACCGACCGCTACGAGCTCTTCGGCGGCTGCGCGCTGGGCTGCTCGAACACGCTGTACACGTACGGTGGCGTTCCCGCGGCGTGGAGGATCCAGAACACCACCGGCGGAGCCCCTTCGCCCCGCGCCGCGAGCGCGTTCGCGTGGAACCCCATCGCCCGGGTCGCCGACCTGCAGGGCGGCTTCAACTGGGACAACGGGGGGGCGACCGCCCTCGGCGACGGCTTCTACTTCAACCCGGCCACCTCCGAGTGGGCGCCGATCGCCGCCGGGGGCGGCCCCGGACCCCGGTTCGATGCCCCGAACGCCTACGCCGACTTCCCCGGATGCCTCGGGCTGAACGTCGTCGGCGGCAATATCGTGCTCCAGATCCCGCCCCCCAACTACTCCGTCCTCGAGCCGGTGAACGCCCCCCAGCCGAACTGCTTTCCCAATTTCGTGACGGGGGTGAGCGGGAACGCTCCCCCCATCTGCTCGGTCCCGGGCACGGCCGTCGATCTCCGGGTCTTCGACAACCTGACCGGAGAGGGGGTCCCGAACGCCTCGGTCTCCGTCGACGGCGCCTGCGTGACCCGGACCGCGGCGACGGACGCCCTCGGCTACCTCAACCTGAGCATCCCGGCCCCCGACCAGATCAACGTCACCGCCTCCGCCCCCGGGTACCGGGACCACGAGGTGGTGGCGACGATCCTGCCCAACGTGACGAACCGGATCGCGGTCCCCCTCGGTCCGCTGCCGTCGCTTCACGTGCGGACCTACTTCCTCGGGACGGGAGGGGTCCCCGCCCCGCTCGGCGGCGTGACCGTGTACCAGGGGAGCACGCTGTTCCTCGGCCGGTCGGACCCGGGCGGCTGGCTCAACGTCACCTCGCTCTACGTGCCGAACGGGACCCTCGAGGTCGTCGGCAACCACTCCGGCTTCTCCGACAGCGCCGCCTGGGTGCGGGTGCCGTACGCGGGGCCGGTCGCGGCGACCCTCCTCCTCCGCCAGTCGTCGGCGCTCGACCTCCGCTTCCTCGACTCGGTCCGGTCGGTGCCGGTCCCCGGGACCACCGCGGTGCTCGCCGATACCGATCCCGGGGCGCCGCTCCCGCTCGACCTCGTCCCCGATGCCCTCGGATGGTTCAACCTGAGCTCGGTGCCCGCCGACAACTTCACGGTCTCGGCCCGCGCGCCCGGCTACTTCCCGGTCTCGGTCGCGTTCGCCCACCCGTGGATCTCCCCCACGGTGGAGGTGGTGGCGCTGGTCCCGGAGCTGGGAGCGGTCCTGGATGTGCGCGTCACCGACTCCGGGACCGGCCAGGCGATCCCCTCGGCCCAGGTGACCGTCGCCGGCGTGGCCAACGGCTCGACCGATCCGATGGGATGGGCGAACTTCAGCGGCATCCATCCGGCTGGCCTGTACGAGGTGCTCGCGACGGCCACGGGCTACGAATCGAACTCGAGCTGGGTCCCGCTCACCTACGACGAGGTCCTCGCCCCGTACGCGGTCCGCCTGATCCCGATCTCGGCGTGCGCGGGCCCCTCCGGCTGCCCCCCGGGCCGCGGCACGGCGCCGCCCGCTTTCGGGTACCTCGGACCGCCCGGGTTCGACCAAGCGCTCCTCCTGGCCGGCCCCGCGGTGCTCCTCCTCGTGGCGGTCGCCTCCATCGCCTGGGCGATGGGGGCGCGGCGCGCGGGGGCGGCGAAGGATCCTCCCCGGGGGGTCGGAGCGCAGGGGAGTTCCCGGTGAGGTGGCGGCACCGGGCCGCGCCGGCCCCGGAGACGGTCGTCACCGAGCGGATCCGGGGCGTCGAGGTGCCGGTCCTCACCGAGGCGAAACGGCGGCTCCTGCGCCGGGACGCCGCCGGGGCGCTCCGGGAGGCGTACCCCCGACTTCTCGAGGATCTCCAGCGGGCCTACGGGGTCGAATTCCCGCCTGGCTACGCGCACGAGGAGATCCTCGCGCTCGGGTTCACCGAGCCCATGCGGCCGCTCGCGGAGTTCTTCGACCGGTTCTACCGGCTGTACGCCCCCGTCCGCTACGGGGGCCGGACGGCCGACGGGGCGGGCGACGAGGTGCTCGAGCTCCTGCGCAGCCTGTACAGCCCCGAACCGATGTGGCGGCTGTACCTGGCCGAGGGCGGCCGGCGCCCGGCGCCGCCGCCGGCCGCGGAGACCGGCGGATCGGCCCCTCGCGACGGGACCGGGGGGCCGGTGGCATGACCGGCGACGCGGTCGCCCTGGCGGAGTCGTTCCTCACCGATCCCCGGGTGGGGATCCCCGCGCTCTCCCTCGCGGTCGCCGGCGCCCTCTGGGGGCTCCTCGGGTCCCCGGCGGTCCCCCGGCGCCGCGGCGCGGAGGCTCCCGCGATGCGGCCCGACCACGACCCGGTCTCGCGGACCTACCTCGACCTCGACGAGGGGAACTTCTCGGGGCTTCTCGCCGAGGGCCACGACCGGCTCGACCTCGCGCTAAAGGAGCGGACCGGCCACCACCTGGAGGAGATCCCGTGGCGGCGGCGGGCGGCGGCGCGGCTCGGCATCCCGGAGGCGCCCGCCCTCCGGCTCCTCCGGGACCGGCTCGTAAGCTACCGGGCGTGGGCGTTCCGCCTGGAGACCGACAGCTGGCTCCGGTGGGACTTCTGGCGGACGCGGGAGCAGTCCCGCCGCCGCTTCCTCGCCGAACTGCCCCTCCTCCTCGGCCGGGTCGACCGGCAACTGACCCGGCTGGAGAACCACGAATGAAGAGCACGAACCCCGGCCCCGGAGCCCCCTCGCCGAACCCCCCCACCGCGATGGCCGCCGCCGGCCCGACCCGGCCGTCGGCGCCCGGAGGCGCCATCGCGCCACCGGGAGGCCCCCCGGGCGGCCCGGAGGTCCTCGATCGGCTCACCCGGTCGGTGGGCGAGTCCGTGATCGGGTACGACCCCGTGGTGCGGCTCTTGTCGGTCGCCCTCGTCGCCGAGGGGCACGTGCTGCTCGAGGGGGTGCCGGGCGTCGCGAAGACGATGCTCGTGCGCCGGTTCTCCTCGGCGCTCGACCTGACCTTCAAGCGGATCCAGTTCACCCCGGACATGCTGCCGTCCGACATCGTGGGCACGGTGATGCTGAACCCGCTCTCCCAGGGGTTCGAGTACCGCCGGGGGCCGGTCTTCGCGAACGTGGTCCTCGCCGACGAGATCAACCGGGCCCCGCCGAAGGTGCAATCGGCGCTTCTGGAGGCGATGCAGGAGCGGCAGGTCACCGTCGACGGCACCCCGTACCCGCTGCCCCGCCCGTTCATCGTCATTGCGACGGAGAACCCCATCGAGCAGGAGGGGACCTACCCGCTGCCCGAGGCGGAGCTCGACCGCTTCCTCTTCCGGATCCTGATCGGCTACCCCAGCGAGGCGGAGGAGCGCACCCTCCTGACCCGCCACACGGGGGCGCCGGTGCCCGAGGCGACCAGCCTCGGCCTCGACGCCGGGACCTGGGACCGGCTCCGGACCGACTCCCTCGCGGTCGGCCTCACCGACGACCTCCTCGACTACGTGGTGCGTCTGATCCGGAGCACCCGGACCGACCCCCGCATCCTCATGGGCGCCTCCCCCCGGGCCGGGGTCCAGTTCCTGCGGGCGACCAAGGCGGCGGCGCTGCTCGCCGGCCGGGAGTACGCCACCCCCGGCGATGTGAAGTCGGTCCTCTTCGAGGTGCTCAACCACCGGATCCTGCTCCACCCGGACCTCCTCGCCCAGCGGTACGTCACCGGCCGCAACGGGGTCGAGCCGCTCCTGCGGGAGGTGCTCGAGAAGCGGGCGGAAGAGGTCCGGGCCCCCCGCTGACGCGCCCGATGGGGTTCCGTCCGTGATCTCCCGGAGCGGGTGGGTCGGCGTCGGGGCGGCGCTCGGCGCCCTCCTCCTCGCGCTGTACACCCTCGACCTCCTCCTCCTGGTGGGGGCGGTCGCGATCCTCGCCGGGCTCGCCGGAGAGATCCTCCTCTTCCACGCGCAGCGCCCCGGGCCGGAGCGCACCCCGTTCCGGGTGGTCCGGTCCGAGACCCCGCGGGTCCTCTCGCCCGGCGCCGAGTTCGACGGCCGGATCTCCGTCGCGTACCGCGGCCCGCGGCCGGTCCGCGCGGAGGTGGTCGACCTCCTGCCCGGGTCGCTCCCGGTCGTGGCGGGCACCGCCGCCGGTCGCCGCTGGTTCGCGCCCGGCCGCTCGGTGGTCCTCGGCTACCGGCTCCGGGCCGGCGACCGGGGCAGCCACCTCATGGGGCCGGTCGCCGTGACCGTCGCGAGCCCCCACGGTCTCGCCTGGACCCAGTGGACGGTGCCCGATTCGGAGCGGCCGCTCCGGGTCGTCCCGCCGGCGCCCATCGAGCGTTCGCACCGGATCGGGCCGGCGCTCTTCACCCGGATGCAGGGGCGTCTCGAGCTGCGCCACCGCGGCTACGGCACCGAGTTCCGGTCGCTCCGTCCCTACCAGCTCTCCGACGATATCCGGCACGTCGCGTGGAAGCGTTCCCGGCCCGGACAGTGGTACGTCCGCGAGTTCGAGCAGGAGAGCCGCCAGGACTTCGTCCTCCTCCTCGACATCACCCCGTCGATGATCGCCGGGCGGCCGGGGGAGAACGCCCTCGACCGCGCCCTCGAGGCCGCCTCGCTGGTCACGGCCGCCGTCGCCCGGAGCGGCGAGGACCGCGTCGGTCTCATGACCGCCACCGACCGGCCCCGGCAGTGGCTCCGGCCGCACCGCGGCGAGCACCATTTCCGGCTCATCGCCGAGAACCTGGCCTACCTCGCGCCGGTCCCCGGGAGCTTCGACCTGGGGGCGTCGCTCGAGCGGCTGGAGGGGCGGCTCCGCTCGAACACGCACGTCCTCGCCTTCTCGGCGCTCGACGGGCCGCTCGACCGGATCCGTCCCACGTACGCCCGGTTCCGGGCCCGGGGCCACCACCTGTACCTCTTCCCGCCGAACCGCGCCGCCTTCTACCCGCCGCTCGCCGACGGCCACCCGGGGGCGATCGCGCTGGGATGGGCCGAGCGGGAGGAGCACGGCCGGCTCGAGCGCCGGATCTCCGAGCTCCGGGGGGTCGGGATCCCGGTCTTCCCGTACGACCGGCGGGGAGCGACGAACCAGGTGCTCTCCACCTACGGGCAGCTCCGGGCCTGGGGGTTGGCCGGATGATACCGAAGGAAGGCCGCCCGCGGCCCGCCCTCCCCGGTGCCGCCGTCCTCCTCGCCCTCCCGGCACCGCTCTACCTCCTCGCCCGGCTGCTCCTCGGGGTCGGGGCCCCCTCCGCCCCGGAGCTCCTCGGGATCGGCGCCGACCTCGTGCCGCTCCTCCTCTGGATCGCCGACCGGCCGCTGCCCATCGGGTGGCTGCCCGCGGCGGCCGCGGGCTTCGCCGGCCTCCTCCTCGCCCTCGCCCAGGGGTTCGCGCCGTACGGTTCCGGCGCCGCCCTCCTCGGCGGCCTCCTCCTCGCGAGCCCGCTCCTCCTCGCCGCGGCGCTCCTCCGGCCCGGCGGCCGCCCTCCCCACGCCGAACTGCCCCTGGTGGCCGCCGGCGCGGTCGGCCTCCTCCTGCTCGACGCCGCCGCCGGATCGGCCGGTCCGGGAAGCGGTCCGGGACCGTTCGCGGCCGCCGTGGCGGCCGTCGTCGAGCGCCAGGACGGGGCCTGGAGCACGCTCCTCGCCGGCGGGAACCCCACCGCGATCCCGCTGCAGGTCCCGACCGACGGCCTCCTCGCCGGGCTGCTGCTCCTCGCCTTCGCGGGGGCGTTCCTCGGCTTCGTGGCCCCGCCGCCGGGGGAGGGGGCGGCGGAGGATGCCCCGCCGCGGCAGTGGCTGGTGCCGGTCGGGGTGGGCGTGGGGGCCGCCGCGCTCTTCGAGGTCGCGCTCGCCCGCGCCCCGGACCAGGCGCTCCTCGGCCTCGGCGGGGCGGTGCTCCTCGCGGTGGGGGCGATCCTCCTCCTCGCGCGCCGGCCCCGGCCGCGGACCGCGGCCCGCCGGAAGGCCGTCCCGCCCGCCCCCGCGGCGGCCGCCCCCGCCGCCGCTACGCGTCGGTGAGGTCGAGGTCCGCCTCGCGCTGGAGGATGAGCCGGCTCTCGCGCTCCCGGTCCTCGGGCGTCGCCTCCCGGACGGCGCCCCGGTGACGGTCGGCGGCGAGCACCGAGCGCTCCAGCCACTCGAACTCGTGGAAGATGAGCGGGTCCTGGAACGCCTCGCGGCCCCGGCCGATCATGTCCACGGGATGGCGCAGCGCCCAGTAGTAGGCGGTCACCCAGCTGCCGAACGCCTCCCAGATGAGGTCCTCGTCGAGCACGCGGCGGTGGGTCAACGTCGCCACGAGCTCGAAGAAGGTGCCGACCTCCAGATTGGTGATGTCCTCGTGCTGCTGGTTCAATAGGCGGGTCGCGAGCGACTTCCGGGCGCGACGCAGGTGCGGGGCATCGAACCGCTCCCGGAGCGCCATCACCGACGTGGCGGAGTTGAGGAGCCGGGTCTGCCGGGTCTGCCAGTACATCAGGAAGAGCGTGCCGATGACGAGCGCCCAGGTGCCGATGGCGGTGAGGGTGACCGGATCGGTGTCCCACGCCACGGCGCCCGCTCCCGTCCGGGGGGAGGGATGTTCCGGGCTTTAGTGACTTGCTTCCACCGGCCGGGAAGGTTCCGGGCGCATCGCCCCGCCCGCTCCGGGGCCGGCCCGCGTCGCCCCCCGCGCCGCCCGGCGAGCCGCCGCCGGGGGGGCCGGAGCCGCCGGAGCCGCTGGAGCCGCAACCCTCCTAAAGGCCCGGTCCGTCCGCCTCCGACCCCCCCATGGACCTCTACCTCGTCCGGCACGGCCCCGCCGCCGACCGGGACCCGCTCCGGTGGCCCGACGACGAAGACCGGCCGCTCACCGGCCCGGGGACCCGGGAGGTCCGGGCGGCGGCCCGGGGGTTCGCCCGGGCGGCCGGTCCGGTCGCCGCGTACCTGACCAGCCCCGCGGTCCGGGCCCACCGCACCGCCGAGCTGTTCCGGGAGGCGCACGCGCGCCCGCCCCGGCTCGAGGTCCTCGCCGAGCTCCGACCGACCGGGGAGGTGGGCGAGGTCGTGGCGGCGCTCGGGGCCCGGGCCCGGAGCGAATCGGTCGCGCTCTTCGGCCACGAGCCGCTCCTCGCCGAGCTCCTGGGCCTCGCGCTCGCCTCCGACCCGATCCGGGTCACCCGGTTCAGCCGGGCCGGGGCCGCCGCCGTCGAGTTCCCCCTCGGCGGGGTGGCGCCCGGCGCCGGGCGGCTTCGCTGGCTCCTGACCCGCCGCCAGCTCACGGAGCTCGGGGCCTGAGGCGCCGGCGGGGGCGCCGGCGGCCGGCCGGCGCCCTCCCCCGGCCGTACAGCGGGGCGACGATCTGCCGCACCTCCTGGTGGACCTGCTCCGGGGAGCGGTTCGCGTCGATGGCGTGGAAGGCGTAAGTGGCCGCCATCCACTCGAACTCCGCCTTCAGGAGCTCCTGGTACCGGAAGAAGCTCTCGAACCGGTCGCGCGACAGGCAGAGGTCCATGCCGCTCTCCCAGTAGTCGAGGCTGCCGTACTTCGAGATCGCCCGGTGCAGGAGGATCTCGGGCCGGGCCTTCAGGAAGACGACCAGGTCCGGCCGGAGCGCGAACCCGTACAGCGCCCGGGCCCATTCCCGGGAGGCGCCCCGGACGACCGCCCGGGCCATGAGCGTGTAGATGTACCGGTCGGCGAGCACGGTGCTGCCGGCGGCGAGGGAGGGGATGATCTTGTTCTCGAGCTGGTCGGCGAAATCGACGGCGTAGAAGAGCGCCATCGTGGTGGCCCCGAGGGTGTGGCCCTGCTTGGCGGCGTCGATCGGCCCGCTCACGAGCGTGGAGCGGCGCAGTCCCGTGTCCACGACCGCGTGGCCCTGGACCTCGAGCCACCCCTTGAGACTCGCCACCTCGGTGGTGCGGCCGGAGCCATCGGCCCCCTCGATCACGATGAGCCGCCCCGGCAGCTCCCCCGGCGCCACCCCCGGCAGCGGGGTCCCGTACGACTTAGTGGTCATGGATCAGGCTCTCCATCGTGGGGAAGTGGGCGAGGAGCGGCCGGATCTGGGTCCGGATCTCCGCCTGGATCCGTTCGACGGGCCGGGAGGCGTCGACGACGACGAAGCCGTCGGTCGTGGCCATCCGGTCGTACTCGTGCTTCAGCCGGGCCTGGAACTTCGCGTAGGAGTCGGTGACCTCGCCGGCGAGGCCGAGGTCCATGCCGGCCTCGTAGTAGGAGATCTTCGTCCGGGAGGCGATCTTCCGCTGGAGCGACACCGAGACCGGCACCTGGAAGTAGAAGGTCCGGTCCGGCCGGGGCGCGAACGAGTACAGGTTCCGGACCCACGACGGGGTGCAGCCGCGGGCCGCGTCCCGGACGAAGGCGGTGTAGACGTACCGGTCGCAGAGGACGAGATAGCCGGCCCGCAGCGGCGGCAGGATGTGCCGTTCGAACCGGTCGGCGAAATCGGTGGCGTGGAGCAGCGAGAAGGTCGTGGGGGTGAGGAGCCCCTTCTTCTTTCCCCGGCGGATGGTGGCGGCGACGAGCTCGGAGGAGTTCCACTCGGTGAAGAAGACCCGGTGGCCCCGGGACCGGAGCCAGGTGCCGAGGAGATGCGCCTGGGTCGACTTGCCGCTGCCGTCCAGCCCCTCGAAGACGAGGAGCTGGCCCGGGTACGGCCGGCTCGGGGCGGCGGCCGCCTCAGGGGCCAACGACCACCACCTCCCGCCCGGTCTCGCGCTCGAGCATCCTGCGGATCTTCTCCACCGTCCGGGGATTCACCACGGCCGCCCGGTCACGGTCCAGCGCGACGGATAGCGTCTTGCCTCCCTCCCCGTGGGCGAACCGGGGCCGGGCGGGGCCGAGACCGGCCGCCGCCTGGAGGAAGAGCCCCAGACGGCGGGCGATGGCCCGGTCGGTGGCCCCCCGCCCCGGCAGCCCCTCCTTCCGACCGGCGGGCGACGCGGCGGCGCCGGCGTCGGCCTCCCCGTCGAGCGCCAGCGAGGCGAGGAGGGTCTCCCGGAGCGTGAGGCCGTGGATCGGGACGTTCCGGACGAGGTAGGCCGAATGGCGGGCGTACCGCCACAGGTCGATGGCGGCCCCCGCCCCGCGCATCCAGGCGGCCACGCGGAGCGCCCGCCGCTCCGAGGGGTCGGGGCCCCCGCCTCCTGCCGTGGCCTCGAGGAGCTCCGTCGCCGACTCGGCCAGCCGCTCCCCCTCGGCGAGGTCGAAGCCGATCCCCTCGGCGAGGGCGGAGACCGAGCGGTGGGCGAGCTCCTCGGCGTCGGCCGGCAACCGCGCGCCGATCGCCTCGAGGGCGATCCCTTCGCGGATCCCGGTGCCGCTCACGGTGATCTCCGTGGCCCGGGCGGCCCGGAGGAGCTCCTCGAAGAGGACGAGCCCGACCAGGACCACGTCCGCCCGGTCGGAGCCGATGCCGGGGACCGACCGGCGCCGGTCGGCCGGCATCTCCGCGAGCAGCTCCGCGAGCGCCTCGAGGTCCCGGGCCCGGAGCCGGTAGCCGTGGACCCGGGCGATCGGGTACGCCCGGAGCTCGATGGAGGCCCGGGCCATCGCCCGGACCGTGCCACCGAGGCCGATGAGGTCGTACGGCCCCCCGCCGAACGCCGCGAGCGACGCGGCGAGCGCCTCCCGGACCGCCTCGCGGAGCTCCTCGAACTCCCGGCCCTTGGGCGGGTCGTGGTTGAGGTACCGGCGGTGGAGGCGGAGCGCGCCCAGCGGGAGGCTCACGGAGTTCTTGAGCCGCCCGGGGCTCGTCGCGACGATCTGGAGCGAACCGCCGCCGAGATCGCAGACGAGCGCCGAGCCGAGCTCCCAGGCGCTCGCGACGCCGAGGTACGCGTACCGCGCCTCCTCGGCGCCCGAGAGGATCCGGAGCTCGAAGCCGGAGGCGGCCCGGACCCGCCGGAGGAACTCCGGCGCGTTCGGGGCGTCCCGGACCGCGCTCGTGGCCACCGCCAGGACGCGCTCCGGGCCGACCTCTTCGAGGATCCGGGAGAACCGCACCAGCGCCGCCACGCCGCGTTCCATCGTGGCGTCGCGGAGCGAACCGTCGGGAGCGGGATCCGATCCGAGCCGGGGCACCTCCTTCCATTCCGCAAGGACCCGGAGCGCACCGGCCCGCCCGGCCCGGAAGACGACGAGGCGGGCGGTGTTGGAGCCGACATCGAGCACGGCGATCCGGCCTTCCGTCCGGGGGGGCGCCCGGTCGGGGACAGGGGGGCGGCTCCGCACATCCGTTCGAGCGTCCGGGCGCTCATAAGAGTCCGGAGGGCTGGGGCCGGCGGGGGGCGGCGGGCCGGGGCGGGCCGGGGCCACCGCACCCGGGCCGGGGAGCGGATGCGGGCAGGAACGGAGAGGGCGACGGGCGACGGCGACCCCCCTCCCGCCTCCCCGGCGACGGTCCTCGAGGCGTGGGCGCGCTGGCTTGCCGCGGCCCGACGCACCGTCGCCGAGTTCCGGCGGGACCCCGCTCCGGATGCGGAGGCGGTCCACCGGCTCCACGTCGAGCTGCGGCGGCTGCGCGCCGCCGGACGGATCGCCCGCCGCGGCCTCCGGCGCGGGCCGGCGCGCCGCCACCGGCAGGTGCTGGAGCGGCGGCTCGCCGCGATCGCCCGGAGCGTGGGAGCGATCCGGGACCTGGATCAGAAGGAGCTCCGGGTCGGCATGCCGCCCCGCGGCCGCGAGCCGCCTCGCGAACGGCGCCGCCGCGAGGAGCTCCTCGACCGGCTCCGCGACGAGGCCCGGATCGGCCGGGAGATCGTCCAGGCCCGCCTGCGGGCGGAGGAGGGGCTCTTCGAGGAACTCGCGCGCCGGCCGCCCCCGAGCGCGCTAAGGGCGGTCCCCGGGCTCCGCTCCCGGCGCCGGCCGCGCCGCCTGGCCGCCGCCTACCGGAGGGCCCGCCGACGGCCCGGGACGGAGCGGATCCACCGGCTCCGGATCCGGCTGCGCGAGCACCGGCACCGGTCGGAGCTCCTCCGGGAGGGCGCCCCGGGCCCGCCGACGGCGGCGTTCCCGGCCGGGCTTTACCGGCTCCTCCACCGGCTCGGCCGGGTCCACGACCTGGCGCTGCTCTGGAACTGGCTGACGACGGAAGAGCCGCTGCCGCCGGAGAGCGTCTGGGGACGGGAGCTCCGGAGCGAGCTCCGGGCGGAACGCCGTCGGCTGGCGGCCGAGCTCCGCCGCCCGTCGGTCGCCCGGGAACTCCGCCCGCGCTAGGCCTCGAACCTCCCGCCGTCGGGGCGGTGGCCCGCCGCCCGGGCGGTGCCGCACCCCGCGCCGCCTCCCGGGAACTCGCCGGCTCACCGACCCCGGGGGGTCGGCGGTCCGCGGAGCGCCGGGGTCCCCCCGGGCCGGGCCGCCGCGCGGGAGCTCCCCGGGGGCTCCGGTGCCGTCCCCTCCGGGACGGTGCCGCGCCGCGTCAGCACCACCTCGGCGAGGTCCTGCGCGTAGGCCACGGAGCGGTCCACCGACTGCAGAAGACGGGCGAGCAGCGCCGCCGCCGTCGGCCCCACGCCGGAGGGTCCCGACGGGGGAAAGAGCCGGTCGTCGAGGGCGCGGCCGGTGGCATGGAGCGCCTCGCCGAGGTCGAGCAGCTCGTTGGCCCGGTGCCGGTCGCCCTGGGCCAGCACCTCCCGCACCGCCGCGAGGTGCCGGCGGGCCTGCTCGTGGAACTGCTCGATGGGGCGGAGGATCTCCTCGGGCGGCGACATCTCGGCGAGCAGCGCCCCCGCCTCCGCGATCCGGACGGCGTGGTCGGCGATCCGTTCGAGGCTCCGGGCGACGACGAAGTACCCGAGCGGCCCCGGGCCCTCGGGCTCCGTCCCGCCCCCCGCTGCCGCGCCGGAGCGGACGAGGATCCGCTCGAGGAACCACCCCAGCCGGTCCACCTCATCGTCCCGGTCGGCGAAGGGGACGACCGGGGCGGCCGGGGGCGCCCGGACCGCACGGGCCGCATCCTCCTGGAGCTCGGCCACGAGCTGGCCCATCCGGGCCACGAGCCGGGGCAGCGGGACCGGGCTCGGCCCCGAAACGTCGCGGAGCCGGAGGCGGCCGGGTTCGTCGGCCACCACCTCCGGCTGGGTCGTCCGCCGCACGAAGCTCCGCACGACCTCGCGCGTGGAAGGGGAGATCCCTCCCGCCTCGCGGACCTCGAACGCCTCCGCGCCGCCGAGGTACGCCCCGAGGAGGTCCCGGAAGAGATGCTCGGCGACGGCGCCCGGGCCGACCTCGATCACGGCGAGGCTCGCCGGCGGGTCGGGGCTCCCCCGGCGCAACCGGAGCGATCCGTCCAGCTGCGGGGCCACGCGGACCGACGACCCGATCCGGAGATGGTGACCGGTGATCCAGGACCGGGGCAGCGAAACGCCGAGGCTCACCGGTCCCATCCGCTGCAGGCTCCGCTCGCTCTCCACGTCGTCGGCCGCCCGGTCGACGGCCGCCCCGGCCCGGGCCCCCCCGGCACCCTTCCTCGTCCTCCGTACCATGGTCGGGCAAAGGCTCCCCGTAAACATATACTGAACCGATTTACTAAATATATTTGTAAATATGAATATATATCATCTTCAGATCCGGGAGGCGTCCCCCCGCCGCGGCCCGCACCACGGATTCCGGGCCCACGGGGTGGCGGGCCGGGCGACGGAAGGGACTTCCCCCGCGGAGGGAGACGACGACCGACCCGTTCTCCCATACCTAGACAACCGTGGCAAGCACGGTTGATGCTGGGTTCCTGAATCCTCGGAAGGCATCTGTCCTAGCGGACATGAACCTCCTTCCTCCACAGGCGTTTTCCGTCTCCGC
>JAJZDH010000163.1 GCA_021828665.1 Thermoplasmata archaeon | reverse complement strand
GGCCCTGCGGTTCGGCGACGCCGTGGATCGCCTCCGACCGGAGAAGGATGTCGACGGGGTGGGGGCGGGAAACCTGGGCCGGCTCCTCGCCGGCCGACCGGTGCAGGTGCCGGCGGTCGCCCGGGCTGCCCTCCGTACCGCCCGGCACTACTTCGGCCCGCTCGCCGGCCGCCGGGTCGCCGTCGTGGGCCGCTCCCCGACGGTCGGGATCCCCATCGCGCTGCTGGCCGCCTCCCGCGGCCCGGAGGGGGACGCGACGGTGACGCTCGCGCATTCGCGCACCGGCGACCTGGCCGCGAGCCTCGCGGGCATGGAGGTGATCTTCTCCGCCGCGGGCCGTCCCGGGCTCCTCGACCGTCGGGTCGTCCCCCGGGGCGCCGCGGTCGTCGATGTGGGCACCTCCGCGGTGGAGGACCCGAGGGGGCCCGGGGAGCCGCGGCGCCTCGTGGGGGACGCGGACCCCGCCGACCTCGATGGGTGGGCCGGGGCGCTGACCCCGGTACCGGGAGGGGTGGGCCCCGTGACCGTGGCGATGCTGGCCCACAACACGATCCGGGCGTGGCAGGCGCTCCGGGCACCGGAGGTGCGGTGACCGCCGCGGCCAAGGCCGACGGGAGGCGCCCGCGAGCCACCCCGGCCGGGTCCGTCCCGGCGCCCCGCCTGAGGTGCCGCTCCTGCCCCGTGTGGTACGGGGCCGAGGACGACGGCTGGGGACCGTGCTCGATCAAGCACCAGCGGGGGGATGGGCGCTTCCTCACCCACGGGAGCCACCCGTGCGACGAGGGCTACCTGCCACCGGTCGGGAACGGCCCGGGCCGGGCGGCGGAGTTGAGCGGCTCGCGCTCCACCTCGAGGGCGTCGGCGGTGGGGTACTCCTCCACCACGAAGGCGGCCTCCCGCAACCGGTCGGCCAGTCGGCGGGCCCGCTCCGGCGCGAGCTCGACGCGCCGACGGACCCGGTCGATCCGGTAATCCTCCGCCCCGAGCCCCCCGAGCCGGGCGATCCGGCGGGCGAAACGGTCCATCGCCAGGGCGGGCGGCGCCTCCACAATGCCGAGCCGGACGGTGCCGTCGCCGGTCGGCTCGGCGAAGGCCGGAGCGCTCCGCGCGGCCCTCCGCAGCAGGCGGTTCTTGAGCTGCACCCCGTCCTTGAACCGCGACGAGCAGT
Source organism: Thermoplasmata archaeon (assembly GCA_021828665.1). Classification (GTDB taxonomy): domain Archaea; phylum Thermoplasmatota; class Thermoplasmata; order Lutacidiplasmatales; family UBA184; genus JAKIVR01. The sequence continues at coordinate 2,131 of JAJZDH010000163.1, read as the reverse complement.
AGTGCACCGGCACCTTGAGGTGGGCCTCCTTCACCAGTCGCTCGGCCACGGTGCGGCTGCCGCGGACCCCCCACCCGGCCGCCGGGTCGAGGGCGTAGCCGCGCGCCCGGAGCTTCTCCTCGTTCGTCTCGGAGAACTCGAGCTCGTTGAGGTTCACGAAATCGACGCCGATCCCGTCCAGCGCCCGCAGGAGGACGGTGAGCGCCCGGCCCTTCTCGGGCAACACGGGGATCTCCACGCCGCGCCGGATCCCCCAGGCGGGAGCCTCCTCGAGGACGGCGCGGTAGGCCGCTCCGTCGGTGGTGAGCGGGCCCCACAGGTAATGCGGGATGTGCAGCCGGAACTCGTCGAGCCCCGCGGCGGCCAGACGCCGGAGCTTCTCCCGGTTCGGCTCGTGGGTGTAGAGGTGGATGTGGTGGGAGGGGCCGAACTCCTCCTTGAGGAGGCGGACGTACCGCTCGGTCCGGTCGATCTCGCCGAGGGGATCCCCGCCGGTGATCCCGGTCCCCCGGGCGCCCATGGCGCGCGCTTCCTCGAGGATCTCCTCCTCGGAGGTGACGAGCCGCTCGTTGGCGTACGTCACGTCCTTCTGGTTCCGGCGCTCGGAGACGGGGCAGTAGAAGCAACGGAAGCGGCACCGGCCCGTGACGAAGAGGACCATCTTCTGGCCCTCGGCGCACTGCACGCACGCCGGCGAGAGCGGCCCGCGGAACCGGGAATCCATCGGCAGGATCTGGATCGCGGCCCCCGCCATGGCCTCCGCACCGGGGCCGTGGGGGAAAAGCGTTGTGCTCCCCGCTATGACCTGCAATAGTCGTTAGTCCGGGACCCCGCCTGAGGGTCGTTTTCACGAGATGAACCAACAGGTTTTTCTAGTATGATGTATATGGCCCATACGTGGCCATCCTTCCCAAGCGTGTCAAGCGACCCAACGGCCGAGAATATTGGAACCTCGTCGAGGTCAAGCGCGTCCGGGGCAAGGTCGTCACCAAATACCTCGGCTACCTCGGCAAGACCCCAAACTCCAAGCAGGAGCTCACTCTCACTCCCGAGCTCCTCTTCCCCTACGTCACCCGACTCCTCCGACTGGACCTCACCGACGTCGAACTCCTGAACATTCTCAAGAAGATGGGTCTCACGATCGACGTCTGGCCCATCACCAAGATCGTCCTCGAGAACGACCGACACCTCCAGAAGCTCTTCCTCCGCCTCAAATGAGCCACCGCGTCCGGGCCGGTGTAACGGTTCTACGGTTCGCTCCCGAGCGAGAGCGATGCTCAGAGTGCGGGAGTCGCTCCAAGGCCTACAAGACGACCCGCCGAACGGTTCGCTCCGCCGAGATCGGGGAGTTCGTCGCGGTGGAGCACATTTGAGCGTGCGAGAACGGACATGCTCGTCAGTTCCTCCGTTCCGAGCGCCTCCGGGGAGTGGTCAACCGAGGGTGCGTCTACGCCAACGACGTGATGGTCCGAGCCGCCGAGCGCCGGTTCCTGGAGGGGAGGAGCTGTCGGGAGATCGCCTCCGAAATGGAGAACGGGATCTCGGAAGCGCACCTCTGTCGGTTGACGAACCTCGCTCTGACGGTGTTTCGTCGGATCCACGAGAAGCATCGGGAGGCCATCACCGACCACCTCGGTCCATGGATCCTTCAGATCGACGGGACCGTCGACGGAGAGTATGAGATGGTGGTGGCGGTGCGGGACGCTATCTCGGGCTTCCTATTGTATGGGAGGATGTGCCATTCCGAGTCGGTGGACGAACTGGTCCCGCTCCTCGAAGAGATACGGATCCGCTATGGAACACCGGCGGCGACCCTGAGCGATCTCCGAGCCACCCTGCTGGCAGCGCTGGACAAGGTCTTTCCCGGAGTACCCCGCTTCCTCTGCGGGTTCCACTTTCTGAGGGACGAGGGCAAGGATCTGCTCGAGGATCGACACACCTCACTTTCCAAGATTCTTCGAACCCTGGGGACGAGGGCGGCCCTGAAGAGCGCCCTCGTCGGTCTGCCTCCCATCGACCCGTTGCTGGTCGGCGAGTTGGAATACGGTTAGGGAATGCGCAATAATTAAGTTTAATAACATGAACGCCATCGGGTCCTTGTGGCCGGGGGCGCACTTCCGTGGTTACGGGT
>JAJZDH010000162.1 GCA_021828665.1 Thermoplasmata archaeon | reverse complement strand
GCCGCGGCGAGGGCGGCCTGGCCGACGAGCGCCTCGACCGGCGCCCGGCGCGCGGCCCGGGCCGTGCCGGTGTAGAAGCGGGCGACGAGCACCTGCGCCAGGGGCGCGACCGCCATCGAGAGTCCGGAGAGCGGCTCGAGCGCCCCGCCGGCCAGGATGGTGAGGGACGCCCCGCCGGTGCTGAGGACGAGGCCAGCGAGGAAGAGCGGGGAACGGAGCCGTTCCGGCCCCTCCCGGAACAGCACGAGCACGAGGAGCGGCGTGGCCACGGCATCCCCGACCAGGGAGAGCAGCGACGCATCCACCGCCGCCGACTCCAGCGTCAGGAGGACGATCCCCACCTGCGCTCCCCAGAACATGAGGACCCGCGCCCACTGGGCCGGCGACACGAGGAGGGGGACCCAGGCCGCGAGTTCGCCGCGGTAGGCGGACCGGGCGAGGAAGGCGGCCCCGCCGATCAGGAACGGATAGGTGATGACCGCGACCGGCGAGACCGCGCCGCGGAGGCCGAGGACGAATCCGTAGTAGGCCGCCCAGAAGAAGGCGGCGAGGAGGGCGGCGAGGAGCGCCGACCGCCCTCCGGGGAGCCCCTCGCGCACCGGCGCCCCTTCACGCGTACCCGAGGTAGGAGAGGCCGAGCGGCGGGATCCGGACCCCCCGACCGGCGCGGACCCGACCGATGGGGCGGGCGTCGGGATACCCCACCCGCCCGAGCCGCGTCCGCACCCGGTCGGCCGCCCCGGGCCGCACCGCGACGACGAAGCCGATCCCCATGTTGAAGGTCTGGTACATCTCCCGGAGGGGGACGCCGCCCGCCTCCTGCAGGAAGGCGCAGAGCGGGGGCACCGGGCCGACCGCATCGAGGTCGAATCCGACGGACGGGTTCAGGCGGACCAGGTTCCGGACCCCTCCGCCGGAGATGTGGGCGAAGCCGGTGACGCCGGGGTCGTCGGCGACCGCCTCGGTGGCCGCGACGTAGATCCGGGTCGGTCGCAGCATCTCCCGGCCGATCGATTCGGTGGCGCCCGGCCGCGGCCGGTTCAGGGCGATGCCGCGGTCGCGCACGATCCGCCGCGCGAGGGTGAGGCCGTTCGCATGGAGACCCGACGCGGCCAGCCCGAGGAGGAGGTCGCCGGCGCGGAGGCGATCCCCCGTCACCGGCCGCCGGCCCGCGGGGAAGAATCCGAGGGCCGTGCCGCCGAGGTCGGGACCGCGGACGATCTCCGGGACGATCGCGGTCTCGCCGCCGAGGAGGTGGGCGCGCGCCGCGCGCAGGCCCCGGTCCATCCCCCGTCCGAGGGCCGCGAGCTGGCGGGGATCCGGCCGCGCGAGGGAAAGGGAGTCCACGAATCCGGCGGGGCGGGCGCCGACGGCCGCGAGGTCGTTCACGTTGACCGCCACCAGGTCCTCCCCGACCTCCTCCCAGCGGCCGAGCTCCTGGGCGAGAAGCGACTTCGTGCCGACGGTGTCGGTGGTGAGGGCGAGCGTCTCCCGGCCGATCCGGAGGAGCCCCGCGTAGTGGCCGGCCTCCCCCCGGCGCCTTCCGCTAGCCGGGGGCGCCCGGTACCGGACGCCCGCGAGCAGGGCGGCCAGCGCCCGGGCCACCGGCACCCGATCCACGCCGGCGGCCGCGTAGGTGCCGGGCCCCGGCTCCGGGCGGCGCGCCATTCCGGTCCCCCAGCCCACGGCGACCTCTTAACGGCTGGCCCGGCCGCCGCTCCGGAGGGGCCCGCTCGCGCCGTTATCCGCCCGGCCCCCTTGGCGCCCGCGATGCCCGCGCGCCGACGGGGACGGACCGAAGAGGAGCGGGTGGCCGCGGGGGGCGCCGAGCTGGTCCTCGCCGGCCGGGGAGTGCGGCGGGGGCATCTCGAACCGATGGAGATCGGGATCGATGGGGAGGGCCGGATCCTCCGGGTCGCCCGATCGGTGCGCGGAGCGCGACGCCACGATCTGGGGGACCGCCTCCTCCTGCCGGCGGCCACCGACCTCCATGTGCATTTCCGCCACGCCGACCGTCCCCGGGGGGACGAGAGTTTCGCCGACGGGACGATCCAGGCGGCGCTCGGCGGGGTGGCCCTCGTCGGCGAGATGCCGAACTCCGACCCGCCGGTGACCACCGCCGATCGGGCGCGGGACCGCCGCGCGGCCGGTCGGGGCCGCCTGGCGGTCGACATGCTGCTGTACGGCGCCCTCACCGAGGCCCGAAGGGTGCCCGGATTGGCCCGGGAGTGCGGGGCGTTCAAGCTGTACCTCGCCCCGACCACCGGCATCGGAGCCGCTCCGGAGCCCGATCGGGTGCCGGAACTCCTCCGCGCCGTGGCGGCGGTGGACGCCCCGCTCTCCGTCCACGCCGAGGAGCCGACCCGGTTCCTCCCCGGGGCCGTCCCCACCGACACCGCCGGTTGGGATGCGGCCCGCCCGTTCGCCTCGGAGGCGGCGGCGATCGAGCGGATCCTCGGCGTCGCCCCGACCGGGATGCGGCTCAACTTCGCCCACGTCACCGGGTCGGCGAGCGTGGAACGGGTCGCCCGGGCCGGTTTCGCCTGCGAGGTGACCTCCCATCACCTCCTCCTCGCCGCCCGCCGGGGCGGCGGTGCCCGGGAGAAGGTCAATCCGCCGCTCCGCCCGGAGGAGGAGCGGCTCCGGCTGTTCGACGATTTCGCCCGGGGGCGCATCCCGTTCCTCGCGAGCGACCATGCGCCCCACCCCCCCGAATCCAAGGAGGGACCGTTCGCCGGGGCCCCGAGCGGGATGCCCGGAGTGGCCTCCCAGCTCCCGCTCCTTCTCGCGGAGGTGCGGCGCGGGGGGCTCGGCCTGGCCGAGCTCCTCCGGGCGGCCTGCGAGCGCCCGGCGCTATGGTTCGGGGCCCCCTTCGGCCGGCTGGCGGCCGGATACCGGGCCGATCTTCTGGTGGTGGATCCCCGGAACCGCCGACCGATCCGGGCGGCGGACCGGCCCACCCCCTGCGGATGGACCGCGTTCGAGGGGTGGGAGGCGATCTTCCCGGAGGAGCATTACCGGGCCGGCCTCCGCATCGTCGAAGGGGGGGAGTACATCGGGCGACCGGTCGGGACCTTCCACCGGCCGGGGTTCCTTCGGGAGCGGTGAACCGGCGGACTCCGCCCGCGCGGACCCCACCCCGAGGCCGATTCCTCGGCCTCTTCTCCATCGTCGCGGCCGCGCGGCGGATCGCCGGGCGCCTCCGGAGCTCCGCCGAGGACCGGACGGGCGAGACGGGCGAGGCCCGGGGCGACGGGGTTCCGCCGTTCCGGATTCGAGGGCGCCGGCCTCCCCCGGGGGCTCCCTCCTCGCCCGTCGCGACATCGGG
>JAJZDH010000161.1 GCA_021828665.1 Thermoplasmata archaeon | reverse complement strand
CGATCTGCTCCTCAAGGGGTGTCTCATGACCAACGACGGGCTGATCGATCTCAAGCCGCGGCTCGCGGTCGCCGGGGACGACGGGGCGGCGCTCCGCCGGGCGTTCGCCGACGCCATCTCCCGGCGCCGGCCGTTCTACGTCGGCCCCCGGACGCCGGCCCCCGCCGCGGCCGGGGCCGACGCCGACGCCGATCCGCTCCCGTCGCCGCTCCGTCTCCTCGCCGGGCCGGACGCCACCGTTTAATCCGCCCGCGCGGTCGGACCGGATGTGCCGGGAACCCCGGTCCGGGCGGCGCTCCTCTCCATCGAGGGCACGAACAACGATGCCGAGCTCGCGGTCGCGCTCCGCTCCGTCGGCGCCCGTCCGGAGGTGGTCCACCTCAAGCAGTTCGAGGGCCGCGGGATCCCGCGCGGCGAACGGCGGCACCTCGACGACTTCGACCTGCTGCTCTTCCCGGGAGGCTTCAGCGCCGGGGACTCGGTGCGCGCGGGGGCCATCCTGGCCGCCCGCGTCCGGTCGTCGATCGGGCACGAGCTCGAGGAGTTCGTCCGCTCCGGCCGGCTCGTCGGGGGGATCTGCAACGGCTTCCAGACGCTGACGGAGCTCGGGCTCCTTCCCGGCCGACCGGACGGCCGCCTCGGCCCGCCGACCGCGGCGCTCCTCGCGAACGACTCCGGCCACTACGAGTGCCGGCCCACCTTCCTGCGATGGGACGGGGGGAACTTCCGCCCGTTCGCGGAGCTCCCGCCCGGCTGGGTCTTCCTCGCTCCTTCCGGGCATGCCGAGGGGAGGATCCACCTCGGGAACGGGGAGACCGCCCGGACGCTCGAGGCCCGGGGCCAGATCCTCTTCCGCTGGGTCGGCCCGGACGGAGCCCCGTCGCCGGGCTACCCGTGGAACCCGAACGGATCCCCGGGCGATGTCGCCGGCCTGACGAACCCCACGGGCACCGTCTTCGGGCTCATGCCGCACCCCGAGCGCGCCGACTTCGCCGATCAGGCCCCGGACTGGAGCCGCCGCCGGGGCCGCCCGGTCGGCCCCGGGCCGGGGCAGCGGTTCTTCGCCGAGATCGTCCGCGACGCCGTCCGCCGGCGCGCGGCCGTGCCGGGCGGTCGAGCCGCCGCACGGTGAGCCGTTCGCCGGGAAGTTCCCGGTGCGCCACGATCCGACAGCGGCCCCCGGCCCGCCGCCAGCGGGCGAGGAGCCGGGCCGTCCCCGCCGGGTCCTGGAGCGAGGAGCCGAGGAGGTAGGCGGCGCCGCCGGGCCGGAGGTGGCGGGGGAAGGCGCCGAGAAGCCGGCGCGTGAGCCGGAGGCCGTCCGGACCCCCGTCGAGCGCCCACCGGAGCGGGGGATCGGGGTCCTCGAACCCCCGGGGGGTCGGGAGGTACGGGGGATTCACGAGGATCCGGTCGAACCGGCCGAGGCCGCGGGCGAGATCGGTCCGGACCACCTCGAGGGGAAGCCCTCCGGCCCGGGCGGTCCGGAGGAGCTCCCGGAGCGCCTCCCGGTTCCGGTCGGTGGCGACGACGCGGGCCCCCGCCCGGGCCGCCGTGAGGGCGAGGAGCCCGTTGCCGGTGCCGATCTCGAGGAGCCGGATCCCGGCGGGAACCCGGGCGAACGGGAGGAGCAGGAAGGTGTCCTCCCGCGGGGGATAGATCGCGGCCGACGGCGGGGCGGGACGGTGCGGGGGTCTGTCACGGAACGTGCGCGCGCCCACCGTCCCTCTACCAATCCTCTTATCGTCACCGGCCTCTTAACCGTCCCGGAGAACCGCATCCGTGCCGCGCCGTACCGCCGCCCCCGTGAAGATCGGGATCACGGGCCTTCCGGGATCGGGGAAGACCCAGACCCTGCTCCGGATCATCCAGATCGTGGAGCAGGAGGGGATGACCGTCGGCGGCATGGTCACCGAGCCGATCATCGAGCGCAGCCACCGTTCCGGATTCACCCTCACCAACTGGATCACCAAGGAACACGAGGTGCTGGCCCACGAGGGGCTCAAATCCCGGCAGCGCTCGGGCAAGTACGGCGTGAACCTCGCCGCGCTCGAGGGGCTCGGGGTCCATGCGCTCGAGCAGGCGCGGGCCGACGCCGACGTGATCGTCATCGACGAGGTGGGGAAGATCGAGGTCGAATGCGAGGCGTTCAACCGGTGCGTCGTGGATACCCTCGACGCGAGCAAGTCGATCGTGATGACGCTCCACAAGAAGTCGCGCAATCCGCTCCTCCAGGACATCCGCCGGCGGGACGATCTCCGGCTCCTCGAGGTGACCCCCGTCAACAAGAACCTGCTCGCCTTCAAGATCGTGAAGCTCCTCACCGGACGGGCGCACTGACCGGCCTCGAACGGCGTCGGGAGGGCGCCCTCCTCCTCGACCTGCCGCCCGCGGCCACGGTTCGGGGACCGGCCCGCCGGCGGGCGGTCTTCTACAACGCCGCGATGATTCCCGACCGGGACCTCAACGTCGCCGTCCTCGGGGCGTGGGGGCGGACCCGCCCGTCGCCCGGACGCGGTTGGGAGATGCTCGCCGCCACCGGGGTCCGGGGGCTCCGGCTGTTCGCCGAGACCGGCGCGCTCGCGGCGCTCCTCCTCACGGAGATCGGCGAGGAGGCGGCCGCGGTCCTCCGGGCGAACGCCGCCCGGGTCGGCCGGCCCGGGCTCGAGGTCCGGCGCGCGGACGCCCGGGAGCCCCCCGGCGGCGGACCGTTCGACTACGTGGACCTCGACCCGTTCGGGAGCCCCCTGCCGTTCCTGGGATCGGCGCTCGATTCCCTCGCCCCGGGCGGGCTCCTCGCCGTGACCGCCACCGACCTGACGGTCCTCGCGGGCGCCCAGGCGGAGGCGTGCGAACGGCGGTACGGGGCCCGGCCCGTCCGCGGCCGGCAGGGCCCCGAAGGGGGGCTCCGCATCCTTCTCGCCCGTCTCGCCCGGAGCGCCGCCGCGCGGGGTCGGGCGCTCCGGCCGCTCGTCGCCTACGTGCTCGACCACCACGTGCGGGCCTACGTGACGGAGGGGCCGCCGGGCCGGCCGCCGCCGGTGGCGCTCTGGACCGGACCCCCCGGGCCGGGCCCGCCGCTCGCCGGACGGCCCCCGTTCGGCCCGCTCTGGACCGGGCCGCTCTTCGACCCGGAGTTCGTGGCCGCGCTCTCCGTGCCGGCCGCGGCGGCCCGCCCCCGGGAGCTCGACCGGCTCCTCCGCCGGTTCCGCGAGGAGAGCGCGGTGGCGGAGCCGTTCTACTTCGAACCGAACGAGGTCGCCCGGAGCGAACGGCTGCCCCGGCCCCCGCCGCTCGAACCGCTCCTCCAGGAGCTCCGGCGGGAGGGGCACCGCGCGGCCCGGTCGCACATGCGCCCGGGGGCGTTCCGGACCGACGCCCCGGCCGGCGCGGTGGCCGCGT
>JAJZDH010000160.1 GCA_021828665.1 Thermoplasmata archaeon | reverse complement strand
GGGGTGGCGGGGGCCGCCGCCGCGGCGGCGCTCGGGATCGCCGTGGGCTCCCGGAGGGCCCCCCGCCGTCCCAGGCCCCCGGCGGTTCCCGAGGGGGAACCGGAGCGGCTCCGGGCGGCGATGGGCAGCGGGCCGCTGGGGCGGGCCGGTGTGATCGCCCGGCTCCGGACGCTCGAAGGGGGGATCCTCGGCGGGGCCGCGACCATCTCCCCCGACGAGGAGGCCCGGATCCTCCGCCTCTCCCCGAAGGAGTTCCGGCGCTGGCTCGAGGCACGGTTGGACCGGCTGGAGGCGGCCTCATGAGCCGACCGGCCCCGGGGATCCCGGCGGCGCTCGGCTGGACCCCCCGGGCGCTCCTCGTGGCCGCCGCCGGCGCGATCCTCGCGGTCCTCGCGCTCCTCCTCCGTTCCCCGGTGCCGCTCCTGCTCGCGCTCCCCCTGCTGGTGGCGCCGCTCAGCTCGGCGATGTTCCTGCCGGCCCGGCCGCTCCGCGCGCGGCTGGAGTGGAGCGCGACGAGCGAGGGGGCGCGGATCCGGATCGAAGGACGGCTCCGGACCGACCCGCCCGTCGACCCGGCCCGGATCGACCTCGAGTTCCGGGCTCCCGCGCCGCTCGTGGCGGTGGCCGACGAGCGGCCGGCGCCCCGGGGGCCGTGGTGCGAATTCCGCCAGGAGTACGCGGTCCCGTACCCCTTCCTCGCGGTCTTCCCGCTCCCGGCGGTCCGCGTCGAGGATCCGCTCGGTCTCCTCCGGAGCCCCGTCGCCGTCTCGGGGACGGAGCTGCCGCTCGCCGGTTACCCGCCCGAGCTCGAGCGGCTGGGCCGGGCGGAGTTGCGGCGGACCACGCCGCTGCCCGGCGAGAACCGTTCCCGGGCGCTCGGCGCCTCCGGCGAGTTTTTCGCGATCCGGGACGCCTCCCCCTCCGACACCCCCCGCCAGATCAACTGGCCCGCGACGGCGCGCGCCGGCCGGCTCCTCGCGAACGACCGCCTCCTCGAACGGACGGGCGACCTCGTCATCCTCCTCGACCTCCGCCCGACCGGCCTCGGGGAGCTCCGGGACGCCGAGCTCCTCTCCATCGGGAGGGCCGCCGCCTACGGGATCGCCTCGGGGTTCCTTTCGGGGAAGGCGCGGGTCGGTCTCGGGGTGTTCGGCGAATTCCTCGAGGCGGTGCCGCTCGGGGGAGGGCGGCGGCACCGGTTCCGGCTCCTCGCGCTCCTCCGGGAGACCCGGGGCGTCGCGACGCCGGGACCGGCCGAGCGTCTGGGGGTGTCGATCGGCCGCTACTTCCCGAGAGGGGTCCGGACGCTGCTCGTCAGCCCGCTCGCCACCGAGGAGCATCTCCTGGTCCTCACCCATCTGCGCCGGCGCGGGTACCCGGTCCTCGTCCTCAGCCCCTCGTCGATCCCCCTCGCGCTCCCCCGCGATCCCGCCGAGAAGGCGGAGGACTCCCTCGCCCGCCGGCTGCTCACCCTGGAGCGGCGGAGGACCCTCGGGGAGGTCTGGAAGGAGGCGCCGGTGGTGGACTGGACCGAGTTCGACTCGCTCGTCCCGCTCCTCCGCCGGCTGGCCGGGCCGGGGACGGCGGGGAGGTCCCGATGAGGCGCGGGGGGCGGCCGGCGGCGCGGTCGGGACGGGATCGGCCGGTGCCCACGGCGGCCCTCCTCGCAGCGGTTCCGGCCGCCGCGCTGGGGCTGATGGCCGGCCCGGGTCCCGTCGCCGGCGAGATCGTGGCGGGGGCGGCGATCCTCCTCGCCGCCACGCTCGAGACCCGCCCGGGCGGCCGGTACCGGGAGCTCGCGACCGTCCCGCTCCTGGCGGGCCTCGGACTCCTCTCCCTCGGGGTCCCGGTCTCCCTCCTCACCGAGCTCCTCGGGGCCGCGGGCGGGCTGGCCGTCCTGATGGGGTTCGCGACGGGCACCGGCCGGTGGGCCGGGATCGCCGGGGCGAGCGGCGTCCTGATGGTCCCGATGCTCGCCGCCGCCATCGGCCTCCTCGCCGCCTTCCTCCTCCCGGCGCCGGGCACCGTCCCGGGGGTCGCGGCGGCCCTCCTGGTCGCCGGGCTCCTCCTCGCCGGAGGGCTGTACGGCCGCCCGGGGGCGCTCGCCGGGGCAGCGGCACCCTCTTAGGGGGCCGCGTCTCCCCCTCCCCCGGCGGTGCCGATCGGCGCCGCACGGATGCCGACGAAGGGTCCCTCCGGATCCATCGCGGACGGGTCGTCCGCTCGGGATGAAGATGAGGACAACCCCGGCGTCCGAAAGCCCCGGTCGGGGTCAGGGCGCCGAGAGGGCCGGTCGGCCTACGATGACGCGTGCCGTTACGACCGGGGCATAGCGCCGGCCCCGGGGTCATATAGGCCGCCCGCCTCGGCGCCGCCGCCGCGGAGGATCGTGCAGCCTTCGGAGATCCCCGAGCTCATGGCGTCGGTCCGCGCCGCCGTCCACCGGGCGGTCGTGGGCCGGGAGACGGTGGTCGACCGGATCGCGACCGCCCTCCTCGCCGACGGCCATATCCTCCTCGAGGACCTCCCCGGTCTCGGGAAGACGCTGCTCGCGAACTCCTTCGCCCGGGCGCTCGGGCTCCAGTTCGGCCGGATCCAGTTCACGGCCGACCTCCTGCCCCAGGACCTGACCGGCGGGGAGCTCTACGACGCGAAGGAGGGGCTCTTCCGGTTCCGGCCCGGACCGATCTTCGCCCACCTGCTCCTCGCCGACGAGATCAACCGGGCCCCGCCCAAGGTGCAGTCGGCGCTTCTCGAGGCGATGCAGGAGTTCCAGGTGACGAGCCCGGGCGGCTCCCACCCGCTCGCGCGCCCCTTCCTCGTGGTCGCGACCCAGAACCCCATCGAGCTCGAGGGGACCTATCCGCTCCCCGAGGCCCAGGTGGACCGCTTCCTGGTCCGTCTCGCCGTCGGGTACCCCACCGCCGCCGAGGAGGCGCTCGTCCTGCGGCGCCGGCGCGAGCGCCGGGAGGACCGGGCGGAGGTCCCCGCCGTCCTCGACGTGGACCGGTTCCGGCAGATGCAGCTCGCGGTCGAGTCCGTCGAGGTGGACGCCGGCCTCGAGGCGTACATCGTGGGGATCGTGGCCGCGACCCGCACCGATCCCCGCACCGAGGTGGGCGCCTCCCCCCGCGGCTCGCTCGCGCTCCAGAAGCTCGCCCGGGCCCGGGCGCTCCTCGCCGGCCGGGATTACGCGGTGCCCGACGACGTCAAGGAGTTCGCCGAGGCGGCGCTCGCGCACCGGATCGTGGTCCGCCCCGAACCGTGGATCCGCGGGATCCGGGGGGACCGGATCGTCGCCTCCGCGGTCGAGAAGACCCCCGTGCCCAAGGTCCGCTGAGCGATCCGGTGGACCCCCCCCGCCCGCCGCCCCGCCGGGCCTCCCCCGCGGCGGCCGGAGC
>JAJZDH010000159.1 GCA_021828665.1 Thermoplasmata archaeon | reverse complement strand
ACGGGGGACCCCGTATCTCAGTAAGGCTCCTGAGCCGTCAAGCCGCCAAAGTGGTGCAGCGGTGCCATGAGGCAGCCGCCAATCCGAGTGTGCGGGAGGCGACTCGGGAGTTCGCGGCCGCCGCTGTCCAAGTGCGCCTCGGGCGCCGATAGCAGACTGCGTGCGCGAACCCCGTAGCGTGGTCCGGGGAGGAAGACCGGGAAGGAGGGCCGATCCGAAGGGACCGAAACCAGAGGATGATCCGAGACGTGTCGTAGCCTCCCCGTCTCGGAACGGAGGGCGGTACCGCCGGTCCGGCCCTGCTCGAAGTTCGGGCGGAAGGTACATAGCAGACCACTTGTCGGGCGAGCAGGACCACTCCGGTGCGGGCGTCCCGGGCCACGAGGGTGCAAGGCCCTCCGTCCTCCGTGGTGCCGTCGAGCTGGAGCAGGTAGGGACGGAGCAGGGAGCGCAGGCGAAGGAGGCGTTCCTCGCAGAAGAACTGCCAGCGGACCAGGAACTGGAGGCCGAGGTAGGAGAGGGTGGAGAGGGAGAGGCGCGGGAGTCCCAGGCTCCGGTGGAGGACGGGGCGGACCTCCTCGAGTTGCCAGTTGAGCCCATAGCGCAGAACCCCAATCAGGAGCATCGTGTCGTAGCCGATGATTCCCCGGCGACAAGTCAGACCCACCTTCAGGGGCGGGGTCCAGAGGGCGAGGGGATGCTCGTTCGGGCATCCCCAGGTGGGGAGGGTCAGGGTGAGCCAGCCTTGGAGGGTGAGGACCTTCGTGGGCGAGCCCCAGTAGAGGATCTCGAGCGGCGCTTGGCAGATGCCGCAGGGTCCGGGGGGCTCGAGGGCGGTGAGCGCCAGAGGAGGAACTCGGGGGAGGGCGTTTTTTTCCCCAGGGCGACGCGGATGCCCAGGGCGTGGAGGGTCCCTGGCGGGATCTCCACGCCCATCCCCTCGATGAGATGGCGAGCGATCTCGGCGGTGAGGGTTCGGTTCATGAGATGGGTGGCGAGGAGACCGAACTGGAGGAGGGTGCAGGGGTAGGTTTCGGCGGTCGAGGAGGCCGAGGGGCGGCGGTAGATGGGTTTCACAGGACCGAGGTTCTCGAGGATCCTGGGGACGGTCCGTTTCCGCGCGGAGTCGTAGACGTACTCCACACGACGACGGTACAGGTGGCCTCGGCTGCGGGTGATGATCACACGGGGGACGGACACGGCAGCGGAATCCGCGGCCGACTACAAAATGTTGGCGGTCGAAAGAATCCCTCAGAGGTGGATGGGCGGATCTCGCTTGCCGCGTGAGATGACCATTGGAATCGAGGCGCCTCGGCCTCCGGCACCGGGCAAGCTCCAAGACCCCCGGCGGAGTCCGGCCCGCCGATGGTCGACTGGGATCGCGTCGAGAATCGCCGGCGTCAGGGGGCGGGCTGGGAGGAGATCGCCCGCGATGGCGGGGTCGGCCTCGCCCCGGACCGGTCCGGCCGATCGCCCGGCCGGCAGCTGAGGGCCGAATACCGGGCGCGCCGGGACCGTCCCGCCGACGGACCGGACGGCGCGGGAGGGGCGGCGGGGTCGCCCGGCGTCGGGTCGCCCACCCGCTGGTCGCTGGCCCGGATCGGTTGGCTGCTCTTCGCGATCCTCGCGCCGTGGGCGTTCCTCGCCTTCGTGCTGCCCTCCCCGGTCGGCGTCTTCCTGCCGGTGATCCCCCTCCTGGGGCTCGCCGCGGCGGCCGCGGCGGCGCTCCTCGCCGTCGGCCTCCTGAAGACGTCCCGGAAGTGGACGGAGGTCTACCGGAGCACCGCCACGGCGGGAGCGGTCGTGGGCCTCGTCGTCGCCGGTGCCCTCGGTGCCGTCGCCTTGTCGGGCGGCTGCCCGGTCCTCTCCCCGTTCGTGGCCGCCGAACCCGGCGGCTTCGAGAAGGTCCCGAAGGCGAGCTGGCAGCAGGGGGGCCTGCCGGTCCTCCTGTTCTACGGGTCCGTCGCCTGCCCGTTCTGCTCGGCGTCGAGCTGGGCGGTGCTGGGCGCGCTGGAACGGCTCGGGAACGTCTCCGGCGTGAGCTACGATCGCAGCAGCACGGCGGACATCTATCCCGGGACCCCTTCCGTCGTCCTCCCCGATCTCGCCGTATCGAGCCCGTTCGTGGCCTTCGATGCCCGGGAGTCGACGGGCGACCAGCAGATCCAGGCCCCCACCACGGGCGGCTGCCCGGCGCAGGGGTACGTGAGCGCCTACGATCCGCTCGAGTCGATCCCGTTCTTGGTGGTGGGGGGCACCTTCTTCCACGTGGGCACCCTCGTCGACCCGGGGGCGCTGCAAGGGTTGACCGCCGGGCAGGTCGCCCAGCAGCTCGCCGAGCGGCAGGGCACCGCCTACCAGGCGATCGCTCCCGAGGTGGACCTCCTCCTCGCCTATCTCGTATGGCTCAACGGCGGAGCCCCCGCCGCCGTCGCGTCCGATCCGGCGGTGGCGCCGATCCTGGCCGGGATCCACTGACGCCGCGGGGCCGTTTCCGGGCGACCGCGGGGGCGCGGCCGGGGGGGGACGCGGGGCCGGCGGCGGGTTCCCGGCGCGGGGCGGCGCTCCGGCGGGACGGGGGGGGGACCGCCTCCCGCCGCCGCCCATCCTCCTCGGCGAGCCACCGGTTCGCCGCCACCGTCGTCGCCAGCCGGTCGGCCACCGCCGCCGTCCGATCCCCCCGGAGACCGACGATGAGGAGATCGTCGGAGAGGCGGCCGTACAGACGGGAACCGGTGCAGCCCACGGAGACCGCCACGGGGGCGCCGCCGAGAAGGACCGGCACCAGCGAGCACATCGGCCGGCCGAGGAGCGGACCGGGGTCCCCCGCCGCCTCCAGGAGGAGCATCGTCGTCTTCGGGTTCACCAGGAAGAGGACGACCGTGGGTTCGTACGGCAGCGAACCCAGCGGCCCGTAGGCGACGAACCGGGGCGCCCGGCGGTTGTGCGGCACCCGGGCCGCCTCCTCGGGGGAGAGGTACCCCTCCGCCGCCATCCGGCCCAAGGTCGCGCGGAGACGTTCCCCGACCGCCCCCTCGGCGGGGATCCCGAGGACGAACGCCCCGATCTCGCACGCCTCGTGGGCCGGCAGGGCGGCGTAGAACGGCCGCTCGCGGCCCTCGGCGAAGAAGGTGCAGACCGAGGGGACCGGGCCCACGTGCTCGGGGACCCCCTCGGGCTCCGTCTCGAGGTAGGAGATCTGGACCGGCGGACGGTCGAGCCCCAACGCGACGGTGAACGACCGGGCCCACGAGGCCGCGACCCCTTCCGTCCCCACGGCGGCCCGAACGGGCGATCCGTCTTAACGTCCCTCTCCGGAGCGGCCCGGAGGTCGGCGCCCCGCCCGGGCGGCGGTGCCGGCCCCGACCCCCCCGCGCCGACGGTGCGGCGGCCGGCTCCGGGCTTATATAGTGGTCGTTTC
>JAJZDH010000158.1 GCA_021828665.1 Thermoplasmata archaeon | reverse complement strand
ACGTTCAGGCTGTTCCGCCCCGCATGGTAGCCGATGACCCGGCCCTCGGAGACCCCCTTCGCCCGGGCGGTCCGGATGAAGTCGAGGTTCATCACCTCGAGCATGCTGTTCCGCACGAACCGGAGGATCCCCGCGATGGAGGCGAAGGCGATCACGAGCGCCGGCAGGATCATCCGTCGGACCGATTCCTCGGCCAGGTACCAGTCCTGGGCCCGGTACTGGGGGGTGGAATCGGTGAGCGCGTGGTAGACCGCGTCCACGGTGGGAAAGCCGGTCGGGGTGGTGGCCAGGTGGTTCGCCATCCACGATGGATAGACGGAACCGATGAGGCAGGTCGGATCCGGCCAACTCCCGTACCACTGGTTGTAGGCGGTCGACAACCCGTTGCAGTAGGTGGTGCCGAGCCCCCCGGAAAGGTCGGTGGCGGCAAAGAGGACGAGGATGGCCAGGAGAAAACCGGGGAAGGCGAACCCGGAGAAGGAGAGGATCCGGGCCCCCTGGTCCAGCGGACGGTTCCGATACGCCGCCGAGTAGTTCCCGATGGGGATCGCCAGGAGCAGGATGATGGTCAGGGCGAACGCCGCCAGTTCCAGGGTGTAGGGCAGATACCAGCCGAGCACCTCGATGACCGGCAGGCTCTGGTCGAGGCCCAGCGACTGCGAGGCGATGCTCGCCTTGTCGGTGTTCCCCCAGTTCAAGGTGAGACTGTTGTAGATGTACCGGGCCCATTGCACCGGTTTCGGTTGATTGAGCCCTAGCGCCGCGATGCCGTTGTAGTAGACCGGGTTGGGGCATCCGTTCGGGTTGGTCGTCGCATTGCATCCCAGCGAACCCGGCGGGATGGTCGGGGAGTAGCCGCCCGGGGCCTTGGTGGGTCCGAGGTAGACCTGCAGCTGCTCCTGGACGGTGAGCGCGTTGACGAGCACGAAGGTGATCGTCATCACCCCGATGACGACGGGGATGAGCAGGAGGAGGCGGCGGATGATGTAGATCCACATCTTCACGGAGTCGGCCCCCTACCCGTCCGGCGTGGTACGCGGTGGCCCGACCCGGGCCCAAGTATATAGCGATTCTTGAAAATCGGGGATCGATCCCGGCGACGGTTTCGGCCCGGAGGCCGGAGTTGCGGTCAGTAGAGCTCGAGGTCGCCCGTGATCGGGTCGAGCTCCGAGGCCGGCGCGGGGCCGAGGCCGAGGCACGTCTTCGTCCCCGGAGCGACCTCGGTGAACCCGGCGTCCTCGACGAGGGCGGAGGGGATCCCCCGGGCGACCGCCCGGCGCCGGATCTCCTCGAGTTCCGCGAGGGTCGGCACGAGGAGGGCGATCTTCTTCTGCCCCGTCCGGCCCCACGCCTCCGACCACGCCGGCCGCATCCGCGCCGCGACGGCGCTCGCCAGCACCGCCGCGTGGGCCGCCTGGACCGCCGCCTTGCCCGGCGTCAGCCGGAGCTCCCCCCGGAGGAGGAGGACCATCTTGAGGTCGGTCGGCCCGCCCCGTCCTCTACCCGGCAAATTCGCCCTCCCGGCGGCGCCGAAGGGCCGCTTCCCGGGAGCGGAGCGCCTCGAGTTCCCGGCCCAGCCGGTCCCGCTCCCGCTCCGGCAGGCCCCGGCGGCGGAGCCGGTGCTCGATCCTCCGGCCGTCCCGGCGCACGAGCGCGAGCTCCTCGAGGAGCGGGGCCGTCGTACCGGAGCCCGGCGCCGGCTCGAGGGGCGGCGCCGGGGGGGGATCCCGGGCGAAACCTCCCCGGGCCCATGCCACGGCGAGGCCGACCAGGGCGATCGCGGCGAGGATCGTCTCGAGGAGCGGATCGGTCCAGGTCGCCGGGAAGCCGCCGTTCGACCCGAAGGTGAGGCCGAAGCCGACCAGGATGGTCAACGAGAGGCTGATCAGGAACGCCGTGGTGGCGGTCTCCACGGCCCGGGTGATGGCCCACGCGCCGCGGATCCTCCACTCCGGAAAGAGGGCCCGGGTCCAGGCCAGTCCCGGCAGGGCCAGGAGGAGCGCGCCGCCCGCGATCGCTTCGAGGAGGTCGAGGATCATCCGTTCAGCCCGGTGGGCCCCCCTGGGCGAACTGCCGTTCGAGCTGGCGACGCAGCTTCCGGTTGCTGGTGAGCCCGTGGGCCGCCTTCCGGGTCGTCTCCCAGTACTTGAGGAGCGCCCGGACCTCCTGCGGCTTCTGGCCGCTTCCCCGGGCGATGCGCTGGATCCGGTCCCCCTTGACGAGGTGGCCGTCGGCCAGTTCCGCGGCGTTCATCGAATCCAGGATCGCCCGGAACCGGCGGAGGCGGGCCTGCGTCTCCTCGAGCTGCCCCTCCGGGAGCTTGGCGGACGCCATGCCGGGCAGGAAGCTCAGGAGTTTCGAGACCGGTCCCATCTGGCCGAGGGAGTCGAGCTGCGCCCGCATGTCGCGGAGGGAGAACCGGCCGCTCATCATGTTCTCCGCCGCGCGCTGCGCCTCCTCCTTGCCGGAGATCTCCTCGTACCGCTCGAGCAGGGTCCGGATATCCCCCATGCCGAGCAGCCGGGAGACGAACCGGGTCGGTTCGAACCGTTCGAGCTCGTCCAGATGCTCCCCGGTACCGAGGAACAGGATGGGGGCCCCGCTCACCGCCACCGCCGAGAGCGCCCCCCCGCCCTTCGCGGAACCGTCGAGCTTGGTCAGCACGACGCCGGTCAGGCCGACCGCCTCGTGGAACGCCCGGGCGCTCCGTCCGGCGCTCTGGCCCATGGCGGCGTCGAGGACCAGCAGCGTCTCCTCGGGCTGGAAGACCTCCCGGACCCGCCGGAGCTCCTCGATGAGCTCCGTGTCGATTCCCGAGCGGCCGGCGGTGTCCACGATGACGGTGAGGTGCGGCGGGAACCGGGCGAGCGCCTGCCGCACCACCTCCTCGGCCCGGCGCTGGTTCCGGTCGGTGTAGAATTCGCAGCCGACCTTCCGGGCGATCTGCTCGAGCTGGTCGATGGCGGCCGGACGGTGGACGTCGGCCCCGACGAGGAGGCTCCGCACCCCCTTCTTCTGGTAGAACCGGGCGAGCTTGCCGGCGGTCGTCGTCTTGCCCTGTCCGAACAGCCCGGTGAGGAGGATCTTCCGCGGACGCGTGTCGAAGGTGCGTTCGGCCCCGAGGACCGATCGGATCTCCTCGTAGATGATCCGGATCAGGAAGTCCCGGAGGCTCGCCCCGGCCGGAGGCTTCTCCTCCGAGGCCCTCCGACGGACCTTCCGGGTCAGGTCGAGGGCGAGCTGGACATTGACATCGGACTGGAGGAGCGCCCGCTGGATGTCCCGCACCACCTCGTTGAGCAGCTCCTCGTCGACCTGGGTGCTGCGGGCGATCTTCTGGAGGACTCCCCGGAGGGATTTTCCCAGGGAATCGAGCACCATCCCCGACGCACCGCCCCCGGACGGATGGGGACCGGTTGGTAAA
>JAJZDH010000157.1 GCA_021828665.1 Thermoplasmata archaeon | reverse complement strand
GAGCGCCGGCGGGGGGGTGGGGGAGGCGGTGGAGGGGGTTCCGAGGTCGGTCATCGGCAGAGGTTCCCGGAGGGCGAAGGCGTCAGCGCCCCTTAAAGTTGGGCGTCCGCTTTTCCGAGAACGCCGCGAGCCCTTCCTTGGCATCCTCGGTGACGAAGAGCCGGTTCTGGAGCTCCCGTTCGAGGGCAAGGCCGGCCTGGAGCGGCATCTCGACCCCTTCCATCACCGACCGCTTGATCAGGCTGACCGCCCGGGAGGGCCCGTGGGCCAGCCGGCCCGCGTAGGCGAGGACGTCCGCGGCGAAGCTCTCCTTCGGGTAGAGGTAGTTCACGAGCCCGATCTGGAGCGCCTCCTCGGTGGTCAGGAGCCGCCCGGTGATCATGAGGTCGAGCGCCCGGGAGCTGCCGATGAGCCGGGGCAGCCGCTGGGTCCCGCCGGTGCCCGGAAGGACCCCCAGGGTGACCTCGGGGAGGCCGATCTTGCCGGAGTCCCGGGCCATCATCCGGAGGTCGCAGGAGAGGGCGATCTCGAGCCCGCCGCCCACGCAATGGCCGTTGATGGCGGCGATGACCACCTTGGGGGTGCTCGCGAACTTGTCGAGCGTCTCCTGGCAGTTCAGGCAGAACATGGCCTTGTAGTCGGGCTGGCTCGCCCGGAGCATCTCGATGTCGGCCCCGGCGCTGAAGAAGCCGGGGACCGCGCTCGACAGGACGATCACGCGGACGGCATCGTCGAACCGCATCTCGTCGATGGCCCGGCCGAGCTCCCCCATGAAACTGTGGTCGTACGTGTTCGCCTTGGGCTTCGCGAGCTCGATCGTGCCGATGTGATCCTCGACCCGCGTCCGGATGAACTTCTCCTGCATGATTCCCCCCGCGCCGACGGCGTGCGGCGCCCCGACGGGGGCGCAGGGATTAAGGTTTGCCCGGAGCCCCGGGGGCGGTCCGCTCCGCGACCGACCCGTCCGGCCGCCCGAGGAGGAGGCGGTGGGCGATCCCCACGAAGATCCCGGTCT
Organism: Thermoplasmata archaeon; assembly: GCA_021828665.1. Lineage (GTDB taxonomy): Archaea > Thermoplasmatota > Thermoplasmata > Lutacidiplasmatales > UBA184 > JAKIVR01. The sequence goes on along the minus strand of JAJZDH010000157.1, from coordinate 2,490 downwards.
CCACGACCCCCGTGATCGCCTTGAGCCGGCGGTCGAGCCCCGCCGGATCGGCCGTCGGCTCGGGCAGGTGGAGGTCGAGGAGCTCGTTGCCATTGTCGGTGAGGGCCGGGCGGCCCGAGATCTCCGCGACCCGGAGACGGGGCGCCCACCCCGCCGCGGCGAGGTCCCGGAGCAGGGCCGGACGGGCGAACGGGACCACTTCGACGGGGATCGGCATTCGTTCGCCCAGCCGCCGGACCAGCTTCGTCGCATCGGCCGCGATGACCACCTCCCGGCTCCGGAGCGCGAGGAGCTTCTCCCGGAACAACGCCCCCCCGCCCCCCTTGGTGAGGTCCAGCCGTTCCGTCACCTCGTCGGCCCCGTCGATCATGAGGTCGAACCGGTCGATCTCCTCGAGCGAACCGACCGGGATCCCCAGCGCCCGCGCCGTCCGCTCGGTGGCCCGGGAGCTCGCGACCGCGCGGAGCCCCCCGCCGTCCGGGTACCGGGCGGCGACGGCCCGGAGGGCGAGCTCGGCGGTCGTGCCGGAGCCCAGCGCGAGCGTCATGCCGGGCCGCACCCGGGCCGCGGCGGCCCCGGCGGCGGCGCTCTTCTCCGCGAACCTCGGATCCGACACGCCCCGGCCGGACCGCCGCCGGAAGATAAGCGGTGGGTCCGCCCCGGTCGAAACCAAGAAGTGGCCGGGCGCGTGGACCCGGGGCCGATGACCGTTCGCGCCGAGCCCCCGCTGGTCCTCTCCGTGGGCGGCTCCGTCCTGATGACCGGCGAGGGGGATGCCGACTACCTCCGGGCGCTGGCGGAGCTCGTCCGGCGGATCGGAACGGAACGGACCCTCGTGGTGACCACCGGCGGCGGCCGGGTCGCCCGGGAGTACATCCGGCTCGCCCGGACCCTCGGGCTCACGGAGATCGAGCTCGACGAGATCGGCATCGACGTCACCCGGCTCCACGCCCGGCTCCTCGCCGGCCTCGTCGGTCCCCCCTGCCCGGCGCACCCGCCGACGAACCTGGCCGAGGCGGTCCGGGACGCCCACCGCGTCTCCCCCGTCGTCCTGGGCGGCACCGAGCCGGGGCACACCACCGACGGCGTCGCGGCCCTCCTGGCGGTCCGCCTCCGGGCCTCCTGCCTCGTGAACGCCACCCGGGTCCGGGGAGTCTACGAGAGCGATCCCGCCCGCGACCCGGGGGCCCGCCGGATCGACCGGATGGAGTGGGGACCGTTCCGCCGGATGGTCCGGGAGGCCGTCGGCGCCGGCACCGCCGGGCAGGAGTTCCTCTTCGATGCGCTCGGCGCCGAGAGCCTGGCCCGGGCCCGTATCCCGCTCCGGGTCGTCCACGGCCGGGACCTCGCGAATCTGGAGCGGGCGCTGCGGGGGGAGCCGTTCGACGGCACCCGCATCGACCCGGAGCCCCGCTGACCTTTTCATTCCCCACCGGTCGCGCTGGGCCGTGGAGCGCATCGTTCTCCTGGGACCTCCCGGCGCCGGAAAGGGCACCCAGGCCGCCGAGCTGACCGGGCGGCTGGGCCTGCCGCATCTCTCGACCGGCGAGATGCTGCGGGAGGCGGTCCGTTCCGCGAGCCCCCTCGGGCGCGAGGCCGAGCAGTTCATGAGCGCGGGCCGGCTGGTGCCGGACGACCTCGTCCTCGGGATCCTCCGCGACCGGATCGCCCGGCCGGATGCCCGGGACGGATTCCTGCTCGACGGCTATCCGCGGAACCGGCCCCAGGCCGAGACGCTCGCGGGGCTGACCGCCCTCGACCATGTCCTCTTCTTCCACCTCCCGGAGGAGGCGCTCCTCGACCGGCTCACCCAGCGACGCCACTGCCCGCGGTGCGGCCGGATCTACAACCTCGCGACCCGCCCCCCCCGGATCCCCGACCGGTGCGACGACGACGGGACTCCCCTGGAGCGGCGTCCGGACGACGCCCCCGAGGCGGTGCGGACCCGGATCCGGACCTACCGGGAGGCGACCGTGCCGCTCCTCGACTACTACGCCGGCCGGGGCCTCCTCCGGACCGTCGACGCCACCGGATCGCCGGCCGAGGTGACCGGTCGGATCCTCCGGCTCCTCGGCCGCTGAGAGGGGGCGGCCGACCCGCCCACGATATCCAATAACGGTCACCCGGGCTGAAGGCCCTCCGACCCGACCGAGGCCGCCCAGGCGCTGAGGCCCGGCTCCAGCGGCCCCGAGCCGTTCAACAGCTCGACGGACGCTGCCAGCCGCCCTTCGGCCTTCCCTCTCGCCACCATCACCCGAGGCCGCCGCCCTTCCCTCGGGAGGGCGGCCATCCGTCGACGAACCTCCCGGGGGTCCTGTTGGGCGAACGCCTCCCAGAGGTTGACGCCCGCCAACCCCTCCCTCACGAACCGCTCGCATCGGGCGTTCGACCAGAACGCCAATAGCGACCCCATCTCCCCCATCGCCTCCCCCGTGTCGCTCTGCCCTGTCCGCCGACGGATCCGATGCCGATCGTCCCGATGCGCCCGTT
>JAJZDH010000011.1 GCA_021828665.1 Thermoplasmata archaeon | reverse complement strand
CTGCTCGTCCGCGCCGCCGGGCTCCGGGCGGCGCGTCGCCGCGCGCTCCTCGCGGCGGTGCGCCTCCCGGTCGCCGGGTACGCGGTGGCCTGGGCGCTCGTCGGCCTCGCCCCGGCGCTCCCGCCGGTGGGGCGCGCGCTGCCGCTCGCGGCGGCGACCCTCTGGCTGGCCCGTTCGGCCGGCTCCGATACCGAGGTCGGGGGTCCATGACGCCCCGCCGGCCGTGGCCGGAGGCCGCCGAGACCGCCGACGAGATCCGTTCCGCGGGGGCGCACTGGGCCCCGCTCCTCCTGCCCGGGCTCCCCACCGAGGTACCGTTCGGGGTCGTGGGACGCCTGTTGACCTCCTCGGGTCCGGCGGAGATGTGGATGGAACTCCACCGGCTGCCGCGCGACCGGGCGCTCGAACTCCTGGACCGGGCGGGGGCGGTGGCGGAGGCGGAGGTCGCCTCCGAGACGGGCGGGGCCGCCGCCCGGGAGCGGCCGGAGCTCGAACGGGCCGCCCGGACCTCCCGCGATCTCGGCCGGCGCGTCGCCCTCCGGCAGCAGGAGCTGTGGCGGGCCGGGCTCCTCCTCGTCGCCCGGGGACCGAGCGCGCCGTCCGCGCGGCGGCTCCGGGAGGTTCTCCGCGCCCGGGTCCACGCGCTGGGGTTCCGCTCCCGGGTGCCTGCCTACGACTGCGCCCGGGCGATCGTCCCGCCGGCCGGCGACGGCCGCGAACCCCGCCCGGAGGGGTTCTGGCACACCCTCCACACCGACGGCCTGGCGGCCTTCTTCCCGTTCGTCGAGGAATCGGTGGCCGAGGAGGATGGCGTCCTGGTCGGGCTCCTCCTCGACGATGCGAGCCCGGTCTTCCTCAACCGCTGGGCCCACGCGAGCCACTCCTGGGGGATCTTCGGGACCACCGGCTCCGGCAAGAGCTTCGCCGCCGCCCTCCTCGCGCTCCGGAGCCGGTGGATGTATCCCGACCTCGACCTCGTCGTCGTCGATCCGCTCGGGGAGTTCGCCCCGTGGGCCCGGGCGCTCGGCGGGGTGGTCCTCGAGCTGGGACCGCACGCCCCGGGCCGGCTCAACCCGCTCGATCCGGCGACGACCGGCGGGAACCGGGTCGAGAAGGCCGGACGGGTCGGCACCCTCCTCCGGGCGCTCTTCCCGAGCCTGCGCGACGAGGAGGTGGCGCTCCTCGATCGGGCGCTGCACCGGCTGTACGGGGCCGGGACGGCCGTCCCCACCTTCTCGGACCTGAGGGGGGAGGTGCGCGGGGACCCGGACGGCGGCCGGCTCGCCGCCCTCCTCGGGGCCGTCATCGACGGATCGCTCGGCCACCTCGACGGCCCGACGACGGTCGCGCTGGACGGGTCGCCGCTCGTGATCAGCCTCGCCGGGGTCCCCGAGGACCACCGCGCCTTCCACCTCTCCTACTTGCTCGATGCGATCTACGGCCGGCTCCGCCGGGCCGACCGCCGCCGGCTCGTGCTCGTCGACGAGGCCCACCTGCTGGTCCGTTCGGAGGGGACCGCCGAATTCCTGGACCACGTCGTCCGGCACGTGCGGCACTACCGGGCCGGCCTCTGCCTCATGAGCCAGCACCCGGAGGATTTCCTGCGCTCCGCGGCCGGACGCTCGATCCTGAACAACCTGAGGGCCACCCTGCTGCTCCGCCTGCCGGCGGTCGCCCCGGAGACCCGGGGATTCTTCGGTCTCACCGCCGCCGAGGCCGAATGGCTGCCGCGCGCCCGGCTGCCCCGCGAGGCGGGCTACGCGGAGGGGATCCTCCGGTCCGGCCCCGGCCACCTGCCGCTCGCGGTGGTCGCGTCGACGCCGGAGTACGAGTTCCTCGCACGGACCCTCCGGATCGACCCGGAGGATCCCGGGGCCCGGGGGCCGGTTTCCCCTCGAACCGCATCTTTATCCGACGGCCGGGGGACCCGGGGGGCCGATGGTCGGTGAGGGCGGGGCACCGGCAGGTCCGCCGCCGGGCCGTCGGAAGGACTCCTGGAGCCTCCGACATCTCGTCCGGGAGGTCTCCGGGCTCACCCTGGAGGAGCTCCAGGAGCCGGGCCGCGAACCCCATCCGTACCTCAAGTTCCGGTCGGGCGGACCCCTCGCGCCGACCGCGACGCGGGCCGCGGCCCCGCCGCCCCCCGCGCCGGGGATCGATCCGGTGCTTCGGGTCACCCCGCCGCTCGCCGGAGCGGTGGGCCGGGAACTCCACGGACCGGGCACGCTCCACCACGTGGAAACGCTGGACCGCACCGCCCGGGAGGCCGGCGGCCTCTCCGTGGGCCGGCCGACGAGCCCGCTCCGCCGCCCCGAGCGGGTGTACCTGCACTATCTGCTCCTGCACCTGGACCGGCTCTCCACCGCCTCCCTCGAGTACCTCCGGCTCTCCGTGGAGGAGGAGATCGCCCACCGCCGCGCGCCGGCGGCGGCCGCCGATCCTACGCCGGGAACTCCCGGGTGAGCTCCCGGACCCGCGCCGGATCGATCTCCACGCCCACGGCATGGCGCCCGAGCTGGCGGGCCGCCCGGAGGGTCGTGCCGGTGCCCGCGAACGGGTCGAGGACGGTGTCCCCGAGAACGGAGAACATCCGGATCAGCCGCCGGGGGATCTCCAGGGGGAACCGGGCCGTCCGCCGGCCGGCGCCGTTCGCCTGCGGGGCGCCCCGTACCGTCCAGATCTGGGAGAACCATTGGTCGCGCTCCGCCCGGTCGAACCGGCTCGCCGCCCGGTTCGGGTCCCGGGCGGGGAAGGCGCGCGGGGGGCCGTTGCGGAAGAGGAGGAGGAACTCGCAGTCGAGGGTGACGTACGCGCTCGGGGGCAGGAACCCCGACCCCAGGAACGCGTTCGGGCGGTTCATCGGTTTCTTCCAGAGGAGGTAGGGGAGCGGGCGGAACCCGACGCGCTCGGCCCGCCGGAGCACCTCCGCGTGGTTCGGCCACAGCCGGAAGGTGCCCGGACCGGAGGAGCGCAGCGCGTCCCCGATGTTGACCGCCAGGATCCCGCCCGGGACCAGCACCCGGCGGCAGGCGTCCCACGCCTCCTCGAGGAGGTCGTGCATCGCCCCGTACTCCGTCGCCCCCTGGGCGGCGAAGAGATCGTCCCACAGCGGCACCATGGGATACGGCGGGGAGGTGACCACCAGGTGGATCGAGGCCGGCGCGATCCCCGTCAGGGTGCGGGCGTCCCCGGCGAGGATCCGGACGGAGGGCTCCTCCACGCCGCCCGCGACCGGCCTCACGGTTATTACGGACCGGACCGGTGGGGGGGCATGCGGCTCGACCGGCCGGTGCTCCAGGTGGCGCTCGATTTCGAGAACCTCTCCCGGGCGCTCGGGGCGGCCCGCGAGGCGGTCGCCGGCGGGGCCGACTGGATCGAGGCCGGCACGCCGCTCATCAAGAGCGAGGGGCTCAATGCCGTGCGCGAGCTCAAGCGGACCTTCCCGGAGTCCCGGATCGTCGCCGACATGAAGGTCATGGACACCGGCGCCTTCGAGGTCGAGATCGCGGCCAAGGCGGGCGCCGACGTGGTCACCGTCCTCGGCGCCGCCGACGACGGGACGCTCGCCGACGCCGTCCGGGGCGGGGAGAAGTACGGCTGCGAGATCATGGTCGACCTCCTCGGGGTCGCCGACCCCGCCGAACGGGCCCGGACCGCGGCCCGGCTCGGCGCCGCCATCGTCTGCTGGCATGTGGGGATCGACATGCAGATGGCCGGCCGGACCCCGTTCGACGCGCTGGCCGAGCTGGTCCGGGGCTCCCCGATCCCCGTGGCCGTCGCCGGCGGCCTCACCTCGGAGACCATCGCCGACGCGGTCCGGACCGGCGCCCGGGTGCTGATCGTCGGCGGGGCCATCACGAAGAGCCCGGACATCAAGGAGGCCACGCGCCGGATGCGGCGCGCGCTCGAGACGGGGGTCCCCATCGCCTCGGAGGACTTCCACCGGTTCGGCGCCTCGGAGCTCCGGGCCGCCTTCGCCCGGGTCTCCGCCCCCAACGTGACCGACGCGCTGCAGCGCCAGGGGGCGCTCCACGGCCTCGTCGCCCACCTGCCTTCCCCGACGAGCCGGCTCCTCGGCCCGGCCGTGACCGTGGTCACCCGCGACGGCGACTGGGCCAAACCCGTCGAGGCGATCGACCGGGCCGGCCCGGGAGATGTCCTGGTCATCGACGCCGGCGGACGCCACACCGCCGTCTGGGGCGAGCTCGCCTCCGAAAGCGCCCACGGCCGCGGGATCGCCGGCGTCGTCATCGACGGGGCCGTCCGCGATCTCGACGCCATCCTGGCGCTCGGATTCCCCGTCTACAGCCGCTCCGTGGCCCCGAACGCCGGGGAGCCCAAGGGGCACGGGGAGATCAACGTGGAGGTCCAGGTCGGAGGCCAGCGGATCCGGCCGGGCGACTGGATCGTCGGCGACCTGAGCGGGCTCGTGGTCGTGCCGCGCGAACGGGCGGTGGAGATCGCGAACCGCGCCCTCGATGTCCTCGAGCACGAGAACCGGGTCCGGGAGGAGATCCGGCGCGGCTCGACCCTCGGCCAGGTCCAGAAGCTGGAGCACTGGGAGCGGGTCGGCTGACCGGGCGCCGGGGCCGGGCGCCGGCGGAAGGCGCGTCGGGGACCCCGGGCCGGCCGGTGCCGGCGGGGGCCGGCGACGGGGACGATCGGCCATCCAAAACCCTAATCCCCCCGCGGTTTTGCGTACGGTCACGCTCCCGTAGTCTAGTCCGGTCAAGGATACGGGGCCTTCGACCCTGCGACCCGGGTTCAAATCCCGGCGGGAGCAACTTCCTCTCCGGGGGTCCCCGCCGCCGGGGGAACCGCTCCTCTTCGGCGCGAGGCCGTGGCTCCGGGGGGCGGGTCCTCTCCGGCCGGGCCCCATCCTTCCGGAGCCCGAGCCGTCCCGCCCATCGCCCATGCCGCGTGCCGGGACCGGGTGGACCTTCTCGGGGATCGCCCGGCACGAACCCGAGCTCCGATGCGGGGCGCTGCGGCGGGGGGGAGGTGGACCCCGCCGGGGGGACCTCCGGCCGGAGGGGCGGCCGCGGTCGCCCGAGGCTCCTCGGCGCTACTCGGCGATCGCCGCCGACAGGGCCGAGCCCCCGGGGGTGGCGACGTCGGTCCGGAGCGCGCGGGAGGCGAGGAGGAGCGCGAGCCCGACGAAGAGCGCGGCCCAGGCGAGAAGGCCGGCGAGATAGATCCCCGCGGCGTACGGATACCCCGAGGTGCCGAAGAGGCTCATCCGCATCACGTTCACCGCCAGCGAGATGGGGTTGAACCCGACGAGGTACTGGAGCCACGTCGGCATGATGCTCACCGGGTACATCGCATTCGAGGTGAGCAGGATCGGCAGCTGCAGGATCGTGACCACCCCGAAGTAGCTCTCGATCCGCTGCGCGGCAAATCCGAACGAGAGGAAGAGCGCGGTGAAGGCGACCGAGAGGACGAGGGCGGCGACGAGGAACTGCACCCCGTCGAGCGCGGTCACGTGCGCGCCGAGGGAGAGCCCCGCGACGTCCGGAACATGGGCGAGCAGGAGGGCGAATCCGACCACCAGGAAGGCGGGGATCAGCGTGAGGATCCCTCGGAAGACGAGCGAGGCCAGGAAGACCGAGCGCCGCGAGATCGGCGTCGACAGGATGCGCTGCAGGATCCCGAGCTGCTTGTCGAAGATGATGCCGGTCCCGGAGAACATAGCGGCGGTGACGGACGCGAAGGCCACCATCCCCACCGCGAAGTAGGAGAAGTAGTTCGGGGCGCCGGAGAGCGCCTGGGCGAGCGCCGCGGCCGGCGTGCCCGGCGGCAGGAGCTTTCCGAGGTCGAACGCCTGGCCGAAGAGCAGGAGGTAGAGGATCGGGCTCATGAGCCCCGAGATGACCCAGGTGGGGGCCCGGATCCAGCGCAGGTACTCCCGCCGGATAAGGGAGATGGCGGGGAAGCTCATGGGCGGTCGCCTCCGGGCGCTCCCGCGCCCGCGTCGCCCGGCGGGATCCGCGGGGCCGGTCCCTCGCCCTCTTCCCGGTAGGCGTGTCCCGTGAGCTCGAGGAAGACCTCATCGAGCGTCGGCTTCGCGACCGTCACCCCGCGGACGGAGATTCCGGCCTGCTCGGAGGCGAGCACGACCTTCGGGATGAGCCGCTCGCCGTCCGAGCACTTGAGCCGGTACGTATCCTCGCGGCGGGCCACCGACTTCACCCCCGCCATCGACTGGACGAGGGGGGCGAGGTCCGCGGCCCCCGGCTGCACGGAGATCTCGAGGATGTCCCCGCCGAGCCCGTCCTTGAGTTCCTTCGGGGTCCCCAGCGCGATGATCTTCCCGTGATCGATCACGGCGATCCGGTCGCAGAGCTGGTCGGCTTCGTCGAGGTAATGGGTCGTCATGAACACGGTGATCCCCTTCGATTCCCGGAGCGACCGGATGTACCGCCAGAAGCCGGCCCGCCCCTGGGGATCCAGCCCGAGGGTGGGTTCGTCGAGGAAGAGGAGCTTCGGATCGTGGACCATCCCCACCGCGAGCTCGAGCCGGCGGCGCATGCCGCCGGAGTAGGTCTTCACGAACCGGTCGGCCACCGAGGCGAGCTCCATCTGCTGGAGCAGGTCCGAGATCCGGGCGTCGACCGCCGGGCCCGACTGGCCGTAGAGACCGGCCTGGAGCGCCATGTTCTCCCGTCCGGTGAGCTCCTCGTCGGCCGTCGACTTCTGGAAGACCAGCCCGAGCTTCCGTCGGACGTCGTGCGGGTGGGCCGCGGTGTCGATCCCCTCCACCCGGGCCTGGCCCGAGGTGGGGCTGAGGAGGGTCGTGAGGATGGAGATCGTCGTCGTCTTTCCCGCCCCGTTCGGGCCGAGGAATCCGAAGATCTCCCCGCGGCCGACCTGGAAACGGACGCCGTCCACGGCCACGGTGGGCGCGACGCCGGCCTTGGGTGCGGGATAGACCATCCGGAGGTCCTGGACGTCGATCACGACCTCCCGCCCCCCGACCGGCATCGCACCCGTACCGCCCGATCCGTTCAACCGGACCCACCGGAGAGGGAACCGGACGGTGGCCATAAGAGGGTTCGCCTTCCGGTCGGAACGGACGGGGGCCGGCCCGCGCCGCCGGCCGGCCGCGGGGATCCCCAGCCCATCGGGAGCGGGCGGTGCCGGACCGGGCGGCGGGGGGACCGGACGGCGCCCGCCCCGTCCCGCGGCGTGCCCGCCGCTAGCCGGACGGACCGCCGAGCGCCGCGATGCCGAAGGCGGTCGCGAGGTAGAGCGAACCGAGGGCGAAGTAGAGCAGCATGAGATGGAACTGCCGCCGGTGGACGAGCACCAGGTCCGTCTCGCCGAACGGGAGGTGATGGGCGAGGAGCGTCGCGACGTACTTCCGGGCGCCGAAGTCCCACCAGGCGCCGACGAACAGCACCACGATCCCCCCCATGAAGAGGATGGTCGGGACGACCGAGGTGTAATCCAGGACCCCGGCGAGCGCGAACGGGACCGGGAGCGCAAGGAGGAGGACGAGGACCGCGACCGGGACCGCCACCAGGGTCCCGAGCGCCCGGGCGAGGGGGACGTCGCGGTCCCGGTCGGCCCCGGGGAGGTGCCCGGCGTCGGGCCCGGGGGCGGTCACGGGCCCGGCCGCGCCGAAGCGGGGCTCCCCGAGAACTCCCCGGAGCCGCGGATGGACCGGAGTTCCTCCGGCGAGAAATGGCAGAGGTACCAGTGGTCCCAACCGCTCGACTGGCGGGGCGGCGGGTCGGCGGCGCACTTCGGCTGCCGGTACGGGCACCGCCGGGCAAAGCGGCACCCTGCCGGCACGTCGACCGCGTTGCCGATCTCCCCGACGATCTCGATCCGGCCCGGATTCCAATCGGCGGTGGGGACCGGGACCGCCTGGAGCAGCGCCTTGGTGTAGGGGTGGAGCGGCTCCTCGAGGATCCTCTGGCTCGGCCCGGATTCGACCCCCACGCCGAGGTACATCACGAGGATCCGATCGGCCAGGTACCGCGCCGACGCGATGTCGTGGGTCACGTACAGGATCGTCATCCCGAACTCCCGACGGAGCTTCTCCAGGAGGTTCAGGAATCCGATCCGCAGGGAAACGTCGAGCATGGAGACCGGTTCGTCCGCGACCAGGATCCGGGGCTTCAGGACGAGGGCCCGGGCCGCCGCCACCCGCTGGCGCTCGCCGCCCGAGAGCTCGTGGGGGTACCGGTCGAGGAAGTTCTGCGGCGGGGCGAGGGAGACCGCCGCGAGCGCCTCGGTCACCCGGGTCACGACCCGGTCGGGGTCGGCGGCCATCCGGTAGGCCAGCAGCGGTTCCCGGACGATGTCGAAGACCGTCATCTTCGGATCCAGGGAATCGTAGGGGTCCTGGAAGATCAGCTGGGTGTCCTTCCGGAACGCGCGGAACGTCCGGGACCCCGCCCGGAGGTCGCCGACCGCGGTGAGCCCCCCGCCGGCGGCCCCGATCCGGGGCGACTCCGGAGAGGAAGCCTCCGGGAAGCGGTAGGCGAGCGTCCCGCCGCTCGGGGTCAGGAGCCGGAGGAGCGTTTTGCCGAGCGTGGTCTTCCCCGACCCGCTCTCGCCCACGACCGCGAAGATCTCGCCGGCCCGGAGATCGATGTCGATGCCGTCCACGGCGCGGACCAGCGGGACCGCGGCGGCGCCGCCGAAGAGCGAACCGGCGAAGGTGCCGCGCAGATGGAAATACTTCGTCAGCCGCTCGCCCCGGAGGATCGGAGGTCCGGCGACGCGGCCCGGCGGCACCGGCGCGAGCGCCTCCGGCGCCGGGGAGGCCGCCCGGCGTCCCGACCGGACCTCCCGGGCAAAGTGGCACGCCGACCAATGCCCCGGTTCCACCTCGACGGAGGGGGGGGGCGTGGTCCGGCAGATCGCCTCCGCGTACCCGCACCGGGGGGCGAACGGGCAGCCGGGCGACGGGGCGATGGGGTCGGGGGGCGCGCCCGGAATCCCCCGCACCTCGTGACGGGCGCCTTCCAGCGACGGGTAGCTGTCGATGAGCGCCTTGGTGTACGGGTTGGCAGCGGACTTGTAGATCTCGAGGACGGAGCCGCTCTCGAGGATCTGCCCCGCGTACATCACCGCCACCCGGTCGGCCAGCTGGGCCACCACGCCGATGTCGTGGGAGATGACGATCATGCTGTCGAGGGCGGTCCGTTTGAGCTCGCGGAGCTCGCCGATGAGACGCGCCTGGATCACCACGTCGAGGCCGGTCGTGGGCTCGTCGGCGATCACCAGCCGCGGCCGCAGGGCGAGCGCCATGGCGATGACCGCCCGCTGCTTCATGCCGCCGGAGAGCTCGTGCGGGTAGGAGCGGAGGACGACCGGGTCGAGGCCGGCCCGGCGGATCGTCTCCAGGACCCGTTCGTGGATCTCGGTCCGGTTCAGGGTGGTGTGGAGGAGGAACGCCTCCGCGATCTGCCGCTCGATGGTGTAGACCGGGTTGAAGGCGTTCATCGAACCCTGGAAGACCATGGAGATGCCCTTCCACCGGATGTCCGCGAGCTTCGCCGTGAGCACCCGGCGGGCCCTCCGGGGCAACCGGAGCGCCGCGCGGCCGGAGATCTCCGGGCCGGCGACCGTGGTCTCCCCGAAGCGGACCGTGCCGGAGACCACGGCGTTCTCGGGCAGGAGGGAGAGGATGGCGAAGGCCAGCGTGGTCTTGCCGCTGCCGCTCTCGCCCAGGATCCCGAGCGTTTCGCCCGATCGGATCGTGAGGGAGACCCCGTCGAGCGCCCGGACGACGCCGTCGTCGGTGTCGAACCGGACCGATAGGTCGTCGACCTCGAGGACCGGCGGCGGCGCGGGCGGTCCGGACCGGAGCGGCGATGGGGGTCCCGCCGCGGCCCCGGCCATCCTAATGCCTCCGGACCCGGGGGTTCACGACCTCGTCGAGACCCCTCGAAACGAAGATGAAGGCGAACACGAAGGCGGTGAGCGTGACGGTGGGCGGGATGATCCACCACGGGGCCTGCGCCGCCAGATAGAAGTTGTCAAAGAGCGGCTGCAGCATGCCGCCCCAGGTGGGGATGGTCAGCGGCGCCACCCCCAGGAACTGGAGCGTCGAGAGTCCGACGACGGCCCCGCCGATGGAGAGCGCCGTGAAGTAGGCGAGGAGCGGCGTCATGTTGGGCAGCATGTGCCGCCTCAGGATCTGGAGGGTGCCGGCGCCGGAGATCCGGGCGGCGTCGATGAACGTCCGCGAACGCACCGACTTCACCACGCCGATGAGGGTGAGCGCCGTGAACGGCCATCCGACGAACGTCAGGACGAGGATGATGTTGAGGAAACTCGGACCGGCGATGTTCGCCACCACGATGAGGAGCGCGAGGCCGGGCGTGAGGAAGAGGACCAGCGTGAGGGTCTCCACGAACGCCGCCGTCCACCCCGACACGAACCCGATGAACATCGCCACCAGGATCGAGATGAGCATGATCCCGCCGGCCACGGCGAGGCCGATGGCCCAGTCGTACGGGAAGCTCGCCATCCACTGGCTGAAGAGGTCGTTGCCGACCGTGTTGGTGCCGAATGGATAGACGTTGCCGGAGGGGGCGTGGAAGGTGGGGGGGAGCGGATTGTTGTCGGTGCCGGTCGCCGAGTACGCCACGAGCTCGTCGGTGCTGGTGACGAAGGCGATGGATTCGACGCCCGTGAAGGAGTCGATGAGGAGGACCGGCGGGGCGACCGACGCCGCGGGGGAGAAGGCGATGTGCCATTGGATCGGGTACGGGCCGAGGCTCGTGGAGACGCCGAAGGAATACCCCGAACTGCTCGTCAGCGCCGCGATCCCCGAATCCGGCACGTACAGCGGATTCGTTTCGAACGAACCGAATCCGACGGGCAGCGCCACGGCATCGGCCGCCAGGTCCCCGACGTCGCCCCCCACGATGAAGTAGGCGGTCGTGGGGGTCTCGAGGACGACATAGGTCGGAAAGCCGGAGCTTCCGAACGAGGTGGTCAACCCGGTGATGGGGCCGGGGGTGGCGGCGAGCGCGTGGACCGTTCCGGTATCCAGCGACACGGTCACCACCGGACCCGGAGTCCCCTGGAGCGCCACGAACGCCTGCGACGTCGCGGCGAGGTATCCGATCTGGTAGTCGAACGGGATCACCACCCCCACCGCCGCCGCCACGGGCGCCGAGAAGTTCGCCTGCCACAGGAGATGGCCGGTGGCCGGAGCGAAAGCGTACAGCGAGGAGTTCTGGGCGATGAGCACCCGCGTCTCGGTGACCCCGGCCGAGGCGGCAAAGAAGGAGCCCACGTAGGTGGGCTCCGACGGGACGGAGGTGCCCGGCAGCCGGTGGCTCCAGACCAGGGTCATCGGGTAGTCGTAGTACTCGTCGAGGAAGATCCCCGAGGCGTTCTTCAGCACCACGTAGACGTAGCCCGGCTGGAGACCGTCCGCGGTGTAGGCCTGGGAATCGGCGAACGGGGCCCACGACGGCAGGTTGGTGGCCGGCTCCGAGTTGGCGACCGGGGCCATGAGGAGCGTTCCGGGCACCGTCCGGTTCTCGATCCGGTACGCATACGGCGTGCCGCTCCCCGGCCCGTTGGGACCGGTCCACCCGACCTCGGCGAGCGTCACGGTCGAATTCGTCGCCCCGGCGAGCCCCCGCAGGAGGTAGTTGTGGTAGCCGAAGGAGTAGTTCGCGAGGAAGGTCGTCAACGAGGCGAGGGGGAACGCCTCGGCGGCGAACGGCCGGAGGCCCGCCGGGACGGCCGATCCCAGCAGCGGAAAGACGGAGCCGGCGCCCGTCGTGGAGGAGCCGCCGAGACCCACGCCGTAGACCCCGCCCGTGGCGGAGGTCACGTAGATCAGGTAACTCCCCGAGGAGGCGAGCGCCGAGGCCGAGGCTCCGAGGGGGGAGCCGTTCGCCACGGTGGAGAACGGGAGCGGGGTGCGCAGGTCCACCGTGGCCGAATAGGTGTCTTCGGTGGGGGCGATGAAGGTCTCCGGATTGTGGAGGGTGAGGAAGGGGGCGAGGAGGGTGAGGACGGCCATGGCGACGAGGATGTACAAGCCCGCCTTCCCGTAGGCCGACCGGTAGTAGATCCGCCACAGCTTCCGCATCCGGAGGGCCTGGAACCGGAAGCGGGCCCTCCGGAATCCTGCGGCCTCATCGGCCTCGGGTCGTGGCTCCACCGGCACCTCCATCCCCTACAGCTGGATCCTCGGGTCCAGCCAGGCATGGATGAAATCCAGCATCCCGTACGCCAGGATCACGATGAGCGAGATGAGGAAGAGCGCCCCCTCGGCCAGCGGGTAGTCGAGGTCCAGGATGGCCTGGAAGATGAGGTGACCGATCCCCGGCCAGGAAAAGATGATCTCGGTGATGATCGCGCCGCTCGCCAGGAGGGCGAATTCCAGGGCCATGCGCGTCGAGACGGGGATCATGGCGTTCCGCGCGGCATGCCGGAACATGATGGACCGCTCCGGCACCCCCTTGGCCCGGGCCGTCGTGATGAAATCCTCCCCCAGGACCGATACCATGGAGGCGCGCATCGTGAGGAGGTGGGCGGCGGCGCCGATGACCACCAGGGTGACGAGCGGGAGCGCCATGTCGGTCACCACGGTGGCGAAGTTCGCGAGGGATGGACTGGTGATGTCGGTCCAGGGGAACTCGGCCCGGACCGGGGCGATTTTGAGGTAGCTCACGAAGTACAGGTACAGGACGATGGCCAGGATGAAGTAGGGCACCGCGTTCAGGACCAGGGCGGAGGTGACGATGCCCCCCTCCGTGCGCTTCCCCCGGAACCACGTGGCCACGATCCCGAGCGGGATCCCGCCCACGTAGGAGAGGACCGCGGCCGTGCCGAGGAGCAGCAGCGTGTACGGCAGCGCCAGGGAGAGGAGCTGCCAGACGGTGGCCTGGTAGTAGTAGTCGTACCCGAAGTTGAACGTGAGCATATCCTCGAAGTAGATGAGGAAACCGTGGAAATTCCACTTGCCGCCGGCCAATCCGAGCTGGGCCTCCAGCGCCTTGAGCTCGACGGTGGAGGCGCGGGTCCGGGAACTGATGAGGAAGAGCTCGGCCGGATTCCCCGGCATCAACCGGAAGATGGCGTACAGGACCACCACCATGAGCAGGATGAGGGAGACGATCTGCCCGATCTTCCGGGCAAAGAAGTACGCGTTCATGGTTCGGTGACTTCCCGGTCCCCCGGAGCCGCACCCTCACCCCGTGCCGGGGGCTCCCCCACGGGGTCGGGTTCCGCCGGAGCTCCGGCGGAACCCCCCTCGCCCACCGCGCCTCTTCGAGCGGACCGACCCCCACCTCCGGTCAATGGGCGGGAGGGCCCGGGGGTCCCGCGGGGGCCGCCGGGGTCGTCGAGGGCTCCGGAGACTGGCCGGACCACGGGGTCGTGGGCGGCGGGGCCCGGGGCCGGTTCGTGAGCCACAACGCCGCAAAGACCACGACGAGCAAGGCGAGGACCACGACCACCGCCCAGAGGTAGGCGGGAATCGAGGTGCTCGTCGTGGTGCGCGTGATCGGCGTCGTGGAGGGGGGCGGCGGCGCCGCATAGGGGGAGAGATAGAAGGTGTCCGTGACGATCGAACTGCCCCCGGCCGTGGCGTAGGTGATCCGGACCGATACGGCCGTGAGGACGCCGACCGGCGGCGCGGTGTACGTTCCGGAGAAGCTACCTCCAGCGTTCGTCGATCCCGTCGCCGGCGTCAGGCTGCCGAGGGAGACGGAGACATTGACCGGGACCGACCCGACCGAGGGACCGTAGGGGCTGTTCAGGGTCGTATTGACGAACAGGGTGTAGGTGGCGTTCGACGGCACGAGGGAGACCCCGTTCAGGCTGCCGGCACCCTGGACGTAGGCGGCCGCCGTCGTCACCGGAACGACGCTGTTGGTGAACGACGACGCCGGAATCACGGCATCGGACACCGCCGCACCCGTCGCACCGACAGCGCTCAGTTCGAACTCGTCGAACGGCACCAGGTACGGATCGGTGTACGGTTGCGCGCTGTACCCCAGGAACGCCCCGCCGGCCGTATTGGTGCTGTAGACCCCCGGGGAGAAGGTCGCGGTGGCGACCCCGTTCGCGTTGGTGGTCACCTCGAGGCCCATCAGGTAGGTGCTCCCGAAGTAACTGTTCGGGTTGGCGGCCTGCACCGGAATCCCTCCGGGCGACGTCAGCAACCCCCGGTTCGCGCCCAAGGCGTTCTGGCTCACGAGCGTCACCGTATACCCCGGCACCGGGGTGCCGCCCGAGGTCGTGGCGGTCACGGTGATCGAGATCGAACCGTTGTAGCTCACGTTCGTCGCGGAGAGGCCCACGGTCAGGTCGATCGGGGCGGTGATGTTCGTGATCGTGATGGGGATCTCGACCGGCTGCTGGACGCCGAACCCACTCGGGTTCGTGGCGCTGGTCATCTCCCCGATCGTGGCCCACGGGGCCTCGCCCGAGACCGCACCTCCCGCCGCGTAGTTCCCGAGGAACAGGTACGACTCGAAGGTGGACCCCATCGCCGAGAAGTTCACCGATCCGTTCGCCTGCACCATCACCGAGATGACCCCGTTCGACCCGGTGACCCCCGAGATCGACGTGAGTCCGTAGTCCGTCGCGGTGCCCACGGTCACGCTCGCGAAGCCGAAACCATAGATCGGGTTGTAGGAGGTGGTCGCCGACACCGTCTGGCCCGCGTTCGTGGCGCTCAGGTGGACCGCTCCCGAGAGCGCCTGGATCGTGTAGCCGTACCCGGCGACCGGCAGACCGGTCGTCGGGTCGTAGACGGTGAGGCTGACCGGCTGGGCCGCGGTACCGGTCTCGAAGGTCGTGGGACCGGAGACCGAATACGCGATCGCCTGCGGGGCCACATCCACGAACGCCCACCCGAGGCCGGGATCGTAGGTCCCCGCGGCGCCCGCCGGCCCCCGGGCGGATACCGAGATGTTGAGCTGTCCGCTGTAATCGCTCGTGTAGGTGAGCGGGTTCGAGGGGAGCACCCGGAACTCCCAAACGTACTGGCCCGCCGCGTTCGTCACGCCGTGGTACGAACTCACGTTGAGGAGCGCCCCGCTCGGCGAGTAGCTCAGGCTCACGTTCGCCCCGGGGACCGGGGCCCCATACTGGTTCCGGACCTGGGCCGTGATGTTGCTGAACGCCCCGTCCACATAGACCGTCTTCGGGGCGATGACGCCCACGTGGAGCTGGGTCGGGATGTGGGCGGGAGGGGTGGTCGACGACGAAACTCCCCGCAGGTGGAGGCTCAGGAGGTTCCAGTACATGAACCCGAGATACGGCAGCGAGTCCCGGATGATCCCCGTAAAGGTCGAGTTCGTGAACTCGAGCACATCGATGGGGTAGCCCAGGTTGAGGAGGGTCGATTCCTCGGCGGCGATCCCCTCGATCTCACCGGCCAGGTTGAGCCGCTCGGTGAAGCTGGTGTTCGTGTTCAGCTCGTTCACCAGCGTCCCCATGAGATTGTCGACCTGGGTGCCGTTCAGCGTCACCCCGTTCACCGTGAGGGAGGAGAACGGACCGAGGTAGAAGCCGCTCCCGAGGCCGAGCGTCATGTTGTAGAACGGGAAGAAGTCCCCCGTCGGGTCTCCGGAGAACCCGGTGAGGCCGAGGCTGATCACCTGGTAATTGTACGTGATGAGGTTCGACACCAGGGTCGAGAACGCCTCCTGCGTCACCACCGTGGGCACCCCGATCGACGACCATTCGTTCGCGATGATGAGCGCCCCCTCGACCCCGAGCGGGTTCTCGCTCGCCACGGTGATCTGAATATTCCCCGTCACGGGGATGCCCTCGTACGACCAATCGCCGGCCCCGTTCTTCGTCATCCCCGGGATCCCCGCGATCATCTGCTCGGCCAGTGTCGGATTGTAGGAGTAGGACGGGGCCGAGTAGTTGTGCCAGATCGAGTCGGAGACCGGCACCACCGGCTGGCCCAGCACCTGATAGCCCTCGTCCACCACGGAGGCCAGGTACGCCTTGTCCGTGGCGTAATTGAGCGCTTGCCGGAACGCCGTGATATTGTACGGCGCATCGCTCGAATACGAGTTCAACTGCATGTAATTGTACCCCGTGGCCGGCTTGAAGAAGATGTACGTCGACGGCATCGTGTCGATCGTCGGGATGAAGGTGACCGGCAAGCCCCGCTCGATGGTGTCCACCTGGCCCAGCGCCTCGGCGGTGGCGGCCGCCGACTCCGACAGGAACTGCGGCGTGTCCAGTTCGAAGAACTTGGGCGTCCACTGCTCGAGGGAGGGCACGTACTGCACGAAATAGTGGGGATTCACGTACTCGGTCCAGTACTGGTCCAGGATCCACTTGCCGACCGGTTCGCCGTATCCCCCGTTGAACATGAACGGGCCCGTCCCCACGAGACCCGGGGCGGTGCCCGAGGAGGGGTTGTACCCGAGCGTCCAGACATCGTACCCGTTCCCGGCGGCCGTATAGTTCCAGGCGGCGATGTTGGAGGTGGCCCAGTCGTGCTGGACCCAGAGGTGGTAGGGGAGGATCGGGGCACCCAGCGTGTAGGTCAGGAAGGTGGCCGACTGGCTCGACAGGTAGAACTGGACGGTGAGGTTGTTCACCGGGACCACGTTCACGACATTGGCGTAGTCCCCGCTGTAGTCCGCCGAGGTGCGCAGGATTTCCCAGCTCAGGATCACATCGGCCGCCTGCATCGTTTCCGAGTTCATGGTCATCGACGGCCAGCCGTACTGGTACGCGTACGGGTGGATCGAGGAGGTGGTTGCGTTGTACAGCGAGAAGGAAGTGTAGTTGCTCAAGGTGTACGTCGCGGAGGAGGACGCCGGGGTCCAATCGGTCCACTCGATCCCGGACCGGAGGTGCACGGTCCAGATGTAGTGGACCGGAACGACCGTCCCCGTCGTCGGGGTGAAGTACGTCATGCCGGCCGGTGCCGCCGTTTCGGAGTAGCTCGACGCCGCCCAGGGAATGTAGGTCTGGTTCGGGAGGTAGTTGTTGAGGCCGTCGTAGATCTCCTGGATGAGCTCCTGGCTGTACGCATCCGTCACCGAGTAGATGTTCAGGTGTTCCACCGAGGTGGTGGCGGCCACGATGTAGGTGCCGCCGGTGTAGCCGGGCTCCTGGAGCGTCGTCGTGGGATAGGTCCACGGTGTGGCGCTTCCGGCCGCAGCGACCCCCGAGGTGGCGGACCGGGAGGCGGGAGCGAGGAGCGTAACGGAGGGATGGGTCGCGACGGAGGAACCGGCCGAAGCGAACCCCGAGGCCAGCATGCTCGCGACCAGCAGGATCGCCAAGGCCACGGTCGTTGCGTCAACGGTCGCGCGGCGTCGTTCCGTTTCCCCACTCCGGCCCTTGTTCATCGTTCGATTCCCCCTTTTTTCAAACTTCCCGATGGTGAATCGTCCGGGTCTCCCCGCCGCTAGGTCGGAGACCCACTCCGAATGTTGGAGAAAGAACCGGCCCCCGCACGGCCGACCGGTCGTCGAGTGCCTTTGCAGCCGCGCAAAGGACCCATGCGGCCCCGAACACTTTGGAGGTATTTATACGTAAGGAATGGAAAAGGAAGAACGGTCCTCGGGGTTTCGGAGGTGTTCCGTTTCGAAATGGGGGGAAGACGGTGGAACGGTGGTCGGCCGCCCTCCGTGGCGACTTCCCGGCAAGGGGCGGCGCCCCCCCGGAACCGAGCCTCCCGGCCGGGGGTCCCCCTCCGGGAAAGGGCGCGCCCCGGAGCCCGTCGTGCCGCCGGTTCCGGCACCACCGGACCGGGGCAAGGGGCGGTCTCTCGTGCCGTCCCATCCACCGCGCCGCGGGCCTGGCCGGAGGTCGGGTCGTCGTCCGACCCGGGTCACGCCCGGGACGTCTCCGGGCCCGGAGTGGAGGGGCCACCTCCGACCACGCCCCGATTCCGGGGCTACCTCCCGGACGGCCTCCGTGGTCCCACGTCCTGCCGCCGGCTCGGGCGGGGTGGCGCCGCCGCTCCGCCGTCCTCCAGGAGAGGCAGCTCGCGGAGGAGCCGCTCGCGGCTCCGGGCGAGCTCGTACTCCGACCGGAAGTACTGGCCCTGGCGGCGGGGCCACCGTTCGTTCGCCAGCGAGAAGGGCACCCCGTGCGCGACCTCCCAGAGGACCAGCGGTTCCGCCGGCGCGAGCGGAACGGTGAGGCGGGCCCGCCCCTGCAGGGCCGCGAACAGTGTGGCGGGAGGGATCCGATCCTCGCCGACCGCCTCCAGCGCGGAGACGATCTTCCGGACCATCCCCCAGAGGAACCCGGGGGCCCGGATCCGGAACACGGGGGTCCCGCCCACGTCGAGCAGTTCCATTTCGTCGATCGGGCGGCGCACCGGCGTGCCGGAAGCGACGCCCCGCGCGAACGACCGGAGATCGATCGGCGACCCGGTGAACCAGGGAAACCAGGCCGGCCAACGGCCCCGATCGGTCCGTTCCAACGGAAGGTAATACCGGTACTCCCGCCAGAGGGGCGTCCGCACCCGGAACGCCTCCGGCACCTCGGTCGCATGGGTGAAGAAGATCTCGGGGGCCACTCCGTTCAGCGCATGGAGGAGGGAGCGCCCGTCGAGATCGCTCGAGAGCGCGAGCGCGTTGGCCCGGGCGCTGACCCCCCGGTCGGTGCGGCTCGCCACCTCGAGGCGGGCGGCGGCGGGATCGGGGGCGATCCCGCACCGGGCCAGCGCCCCCCGGATTTCCCCCTCGACGGTGCGCCGTCCGGGTTGGCGCGCCCAGCCGGCAAACGGTCGCCCGTCGAACCCGAACCGGACCAGCCAGCGCGTCATCGGCCCGGGGAACGGGCCGCGGGGTCCGCGGGCGGGGCGGCCGCCGTGGCCGCGGACCGGTCGAGCAGGGTCCGGAAGGTCTCGAAGTGCACGAGGTACGGGTCAGCCCGGCGTCGATCCTCGAGCTCCCCCAGGGAGATCTCGAGGAGCGCCCGGGCCCGTCGGTCGCCCTCGTGGGCGCGGACGGCGTAGACGCAGAGGACCTGGTAGTGCGGGAGGACGAATGCGTCCGGGCGGGGAGTGCTCATGTCCCCCTTGCGGGGCCGGTAGATCCGGTCGATCGGGATCCGGGCGGCGAGCGCGGCGCGGTGGGAGAATCCCACGTACCGGCCAGGCCCCAGGACGCGGGTCGCCTCCCGGACCCGCCCTCCAAGGGCGTTCGTGAGCCGGTCGCATTCGTGCCAGCACCACAGGCCGAATCCGTAGTCGCCCTCCCGGTAGGCGGCCCAGGCCCGCTCGTACAGGCGGCGCTCCTTCTCTTCGCTGGAGAGCTCCGGCGCGAGCTCCGACCTCCAGTCCGAGACGAGGGCATCGACCCTCATGGTGGCGGAGATCGTCACGAACGGCGGTGGGGAGGGCGCGATCGCCATGCCGGCCGGGGGGGCCCCGCCGCTAATTATCCACTTCGGCCCGGGACCGCGTGGCCGGAGGAAGGACCCGGCGGCCGGATTTCCAGACTCCCCGGACCGACCCGGTCCCCCGCCGGATCCCGTCCCACGGACCGGTTTCCGCGAGCAGGAGGAGGTCCGCAGCGGCACCGATGCCGAGGCGGCCGAGGGTGGGATCGGCCAGGGCCCGCGATCCGCCCGCGGTATACGCGCGCAGCGCCTGCGTGGGTGTGAGCCGCCGCGGGTCGGGGCCGGAACCCCGACGCACGGTGGCCGCCCGCATGCCGGCCCACGGATCGGCCGGCTCCACGGGGGAATCGCTGGAGCCGGCAAGGGGGACGCCGGCGGCCGCGAGGCGCCCGTAGGCGTGGGTCCAGCCGCTGCGCCGGCGGCCGAGCCGGTCCACGAGCCATCGGTCGCTCGTGCGGAACCCCGGCTGGATGACCACCGTCGCCCCCGAGCGCACGATCCGGGGCAGGAGGGCGGCGGGGCTCACCGAGGCGTGCTCGATGCGGCTCGGGGCCGGCCACCCCAGGGACTCGAGCACCCGGAGCGCCTGCCCCAGGGCGCGATCGCCGATGGCATGGAGGGCGATGGCCCGGCCCCCCCGGGCGGCGGGCTCGAGCGCCTCCCGGAGCGCGGCCTCCGACCAGAGACCGTACCCGCGCGCGCCCGGCGCATCGGCGTAGGGACGCTCCAGCCACGCGGTCCGGACCCCGAGCGAGCCGTCCAGGATCGCCTTGAACCCGACCGCCCGGAGCTCGTTCGCCGGCGGCGGGAGGGGAGGGGGGGTGCCGGGATCCAGCCGCAGGTAGGCCCGGATCGCGAGCGGCCACGGCCGGCGCCGGCCCAGGTCGGCGAGGTGCGCGTACTCCGCCCGATCCACGTACATCGCCCCGACCGTCGTGAGGCCTCGAGCGCTCCAGGCGTCGAGGAGACGGCGGGTCGCTTCCGGGCGGGACCGCAGGGCGGCGCGCCGGAGCCCGTTCGTCCGCCCCACCTCCCGATCGTACAGGAGACCGTCGGGGTCCCCCGCCCGGGTCCGGCCGATCCGGCCACCGGCGGCCGACCTCGTCCCCCGGTCCACCCCGGCCGCCTCGAGGGCGAGGGAGTTGAGCACGGTTACGTGGCCGCAGATCCGGTCGAGGAGGACCGGGCGGTCGGGGACGGCGCGGTCGAGGAGCTCCCGGTCCGGGCGCTCGCCCGGCGCGAGGAGGGTGTCGTCCCAGCCCGATCCGACGAGGGGGCCGGACGGATGGAGTTCGGCGTACCGGAGGAGCCGGTCCTCGATCTCGGTGGAGCGGCGCACCCCGCGGAGATCGATCCCCGAGGCGGCGAGGACCGACTCCCGGAGGTGCACGTGGGCATCGATAAGGCCGGGCAGGAGGCAGCGTCCCCCGAGCTCGATCCGGGCGGCTCCCACGGGGGACGACCGGAGGATCCGGGACCGGCTCCCCATCGCCACCACCCGGTCCCCCTCCACGAGCAGGGAATCGGCCCCGCCGCCCCCGACCAGACGACCCCCGAGAAACGCGGTCGCCTCGGTGCTCGACATGCCGATGGATTTCCGTTCTCCCATACCTAGACAACCGTGGCAAGCACGGTTGATGCTGGGTTCCTGAATCCTCGGAAGGCATCTGTCCTAGCGGACATGAACCTCCTTCCTCCACAGGCGTTTTCCGTCTCCGCCGAA
>JAJZDH010000156.1 GCA_021828665.1 Thermoplasmata archaeon | reverse complement strand
ACGTTCCAATACAAGTACGACTCGGCGAAGATCCTGGACCTTCGCCAGGGGCCGAAGGAGGTCCGCGAGCAGCTCCGCAACCAGGGCCTGCGGGCCCCGACCGCCACGAGCTTCGGCGGGTTCTACCACGCGCTTCGGGCTCGGGCGGGCCTCGGCGGCTCGAACTGAGCCGTCGGGAGCCCGGGGAAGGCTCCCGCGATCGGCGCCTCCCCGGCCGATAGTTACGTATCTCTCGTCGCCCTACCCTCCCGCATGGTCGAGGGTGGCGGAATGACTCCGGGCGCGAACCTGTTCCAGGACTGGATGATGGCGATGGCGAACCATCAGGGCAAGCTGGACCTGCGCCTCGAGGGAGTCTCCCTCAAGCTCCCGTACATTCCCCAGGCCCTCGAGGTCAACGGGACGGTGTCGATCTCCTTCCATCTCCGCGACCTTACCGACCGGGAGCGGGACGCCCACATCGACAAGGAGATCCGGGCGCTCCACTAGATCCCCTCCCGCCTGCCGCCGCGGCCCCCCCCGCCGCATCCGTGCCGACCTCCCCCTTTATACGTATGGGTGCGCATTACGTCATGGTGTCGCACGGCATCCTCCCCCCGCACGGTCCCCACCCGTGCGTCGGCCGGCGGTGTTCCCATCCGCTCGAGGACCACGTGGCCACTCCGGAACTGGCGACCCGGGACGAGGCCGTGGTCTGGTGCACGCGGTGTCGCCGCCACGAGGTCCGGCGGGCGCGCGCCTGGCCGTTCGGGAGCCGCCGGGCGTCGACCCCGTACGGCTCCTGATCGGGGCCCTCGCGGCGGTCAGAAGACCCGCGCGTTGGCGAGCAGCCCGATCAGAAAGCCGCCCAGGCCCGCCGCGAGGCCGATGACGAGCATCCGGATCCCGCTCTTCCAGAGGCTTCCGAGGTTCACGCGGGCCTCGTACCATCCGACGAGGAACAGCATCGCCCCGCTCAGGATGACCGAGGCGATCGCATCCGAATGGAGGGTCGAGGGAGAGGCCAGGAACGGCAGGAGGGGGATGATCGAGCCCACCACGGTCGCCGCGAGGACGAGCAGACCGCTCTGGAGCGGCTGGTCCGCCGAGACCGGCGCGAGGTGCAGTTCGAACGCCATCATGAGATCGAGCATTGCCTTCGGCTTCGCCTCGATCCGCGCGACCATTTGCTCGAGTTCGGGGCCCTCGAAGCCCCAGGTGCGGAATATCTGGCGGACCTCTTCCCGCTCGAGGTGGGGAAGTTCGCGCATCTCCGCCAACTCCCTGCGCTCCTCCGCGAGGTAGTGCTCCCGTCGTGCCCGGGTAGAGGTGTAGGCGACGGCGCCCATGGAGATCGACTCGGCGGCGAGCGCGGCGAGGGCGGCGATGTAGATCACCCGGACGTCGGAGACCGAGATCACGAGGCCGAGGAGGATTCCGAGGACGTTCACGAGCCCGTCCTGGCTGCCGAGGATGAAGTCGGCAAGGAGGGTCGGGCGGGGGTGGGGCTCGCCGGCGATCACGGGGTCCGCGAGCGCGGCGCCCCATTAACGCCGTCGGGTTCTCAGGCGGCGGTTCCTCCCCCCTCCGGACCCGTCCCCCGGGCGCCCTCGACGAGCGCCCGCAGCTTCTGGAGGGCCACCGACCGCGGCACGCCGTTCATGCGCGCAAACGTCTCGAATCCGCAGTCGGACCCGCCCCAGGTGTTCTCGGGTCCTACCGCTCGGGCCAACTGCTCCAGGCGCAGCCGCACCGTGCGCGCGCTCTCCACGATCGGCGTCTTGACGTCGACCACCCCGCCGACGAACGCGAGGTGCTTCGGCCAGCCGTGCTCGCGGGCGTACTCCTGCAGGATCAGCAGATCCCCCTCATGGCGCGGGTTGGCGAGTTCGCCGACGATCGCGGAGGTATGGAGGCCCACGATCTCGGGCAGCACCCGGGCGAAGTCGGCGTCGCTGCGGTGCGAGGCGGCGTAGTTTCCGTAGCAGTAGTGGACCCGGATCCGCTCCTTCGGCAGGCCGGTCAGCGCCCGGTTGATCGCCTCGACGTGCCGTGGGAGGGCCTCGTAGAATCCAACGCCCCACCCGGTGGCGGTCTGCTTGCCCATCGCGAGGTCGGGGGCGTCGACCTGGAGGGTGACCCCCGGCACCTCGAGGATCGCGCGGTACTCCTTCGCGAGCTCGCCGGTCAGCGCGTCCAGGTAGTCGAAGTGGGAAGGGTATACCTCCGGGTTGTTCGGATAGAATATCGTGATCACCCCCGGGGACGGAGCCGGAAGGAAGACGCCGGGCGCTCCCTCCTCCTGCGCGAGGCGGGCCGCGTCGCGAGCGGCCCGCCGGGCGGCGGAGGGATCCCGGTACCGCAGCGGAGCGACGATCTTCGGCAGAGCGAACGCCTCCCGGGTAGCGCCGAGCTGGGCCGCGAGGGCCGGATTGGACTCGGCCATCTCCGCCAGTAGCTCCGAGGAGAACGGCATCGCCACCCGTTCGGTCCGGGAGAATCCCTCGAACCGGTTCGGAAGGAACGTGGTGTAGCCCGTGATCCGCTGCTCCCCCGGAGAGACCTGGTCGAGTCCGGTGGGCGAGCCGGCGGGGTGGAGCTGGTCCCGCATGGCCTGGCGCTCGGCCGCGAGGTAGAGCGCCTCGTCCTCGGGGCCGAGCTCCCCGGTGGGGGCGCGGGAGAGCTTCTCGACGAGTTCGGGAGGGCGGAACCAGCTGCCGGTCATCGTCGTTCGGTACGTCATGGGTGGGAGGGGCGGCGCTCCGGGGGTAGATGAGCGTTCGTCCGGGCGGGGGGTTTCTCCCCGCGAAAACGGGGTACGCGCGTGGAAAGCGGGGCGGCCCGGGCGAAGGGTTATGAAGGGCGCTCCGGCTGGCCGCTCCCCGTTTCCCGGGGGGATGGCTCAGACGGTGCCCGATTCACCCGCGCTCGGAACCGTGGCCGTCGCGCCCCGCCCGTTCACCGCTCGGCACGAGCGGTGGATCCTACTCCTGACGACGGTCGGGTCGCTGATGTATGCGATCGACAGCACGATCGTCGTGCTGGCGCTCCCGACGATGGCCCGGGAACTCGAGGCCCCGCTCACGATCCTCATCTGGACGATCCTCATCTACATCCTCTTCGGAGCGGCCCTGACCACCCAGGCCGGCCGGGTCGGCGATCTCTGGGGTCGGAAGCCGGCGTACCTCGGGGGCTTTGCGATCTTCACCGTCGGGTCGCTCTTCTGCGGGCTCTCGCCCAGCGCGACCGTGTTGGTCGCGGCCCGCGCGGTCCAGGCGATCGGCGGCGCCCTGCTCTTCGCGAACGCGAGCGCGATCCTCGCGCACGTTTTTCCTCCCGAGCGCCGGGGCACCGCGTTCGGGATGCTGGCCCTGGGGTGGGGTGTCGGAGCGGTCCTCGGGATCCTGCTCGGCGGGGTGATCACGACCACGCTCGGATGGCGCTACATCTTCTTCATCAACCTCCCGATCGGCGTCGGGGCGTTCCTGCTGGGCCTCTGGGCCCTCCCCACCACCCCGCGCGCGGAGACCCGCTTCGATTGGCCCGGA
>JAJZDH010000010.1 GCA_021828665.1 Thermoplasmata archaeon | reverse complement strand
GGATTACAGGATTTTACCCCTACCCCGAGAGTACCTCCTCCCTCTCCCGATCTCGAGCCGAGCAGTGTCTCCGGTCTTCGGACAGTTGGGCCGTCCGATTTCCCCGGAGATTTGCCCGGCCAGCTACGGACGCTTTAGGCTCAATAATAATGAGCACCACTCGGGCCGCGGGTATTACCGCGGCGGCTGGCACCCGTCTTACCCGGCCCTTACTTCTCGAGCTTTTTAGGCTCGAGAACAGCCTGCACAAAAGTGCAGGCACTTGGAGTTCCCCCATCGTGGTTTCCCACATTGTGGAGGTTTCGCGCCTGCTGCGTCCCGTAGGACCTGGGTTCGTGTCTCAGAACCCATCTCCGGGCGACTTCTCCCAAAGCCCGTACCCGTCTTCGGCTAGGGGGTCCGTGACACCCCCTACAACCTGATAGGCCGCAGACCCATCCTCGAGCCCCGGAGGATTTCAACCTGGGAGCATTCCATCATCCCAGGCCCATCGGGTATTATCTCCAGTTTCCCGGAGTTATCCCCGTCTCGAGGGCAGATTGTCCGCGTGTTACTGAGCAGTGCGCCGAGGGCTTACCCCTCTCGACTCGCATGGCTTAAGCGAACTCCAATAGCGGTGCCCGCCGGCAGGATCAACCGGATTGATAGCACATCGACGACGCGTGTGCGGGGTTGTCTTGTCGGACGGTTCGACCAAACTCGCAAAATCAGCGGTTCATGCTCTTTACTGAACAACGTTGTGAGCTAGCTTCTCTCATTCTTCCTCTGTCAGTCCCGAGAGGTCGCTCCCCGCGAGGCGGAGAGGGGTTCTCGGGGCTCCACGACCCTGAAGGGCCCATCTGTGGCGCCGCGCGGAAGAGCCCGGATCATGAGTCCCCGGCTCGCCGTGGCGACGTCCCGGTGCACCTCCCCGAAGGGGGGTGCGCGCGGTAAGGGGTGGCAGTTGGGGGCGCTATTTAAGCCGAACGCCTGCCCGAAGCGTTTCCGGTAGCTCGCGGAGCGAGACGATCTCGGGGAGCTCCCCTCCGAGCCCGGTTCCCCGGCGGTTCAGCCAGAGCGCGGGGATGCCGGCGGCCCGGGCCGCCCGGACTCCCCGGTGCGGGAGCGCCCCGACGTAGACCAGCCGTTCCGGCGGGCTCTCCGCGCGGGCCACGGCCCGGGCGAAGCGGCCGGGGTCGGCCGCCGGGGCCGCCCCCGCCGCCTCGACGAACTCGAACCGGTCGGAGAGACCGGCGCGGTGGAGCCGCGCGGCGACCGCCCCCGCCTCGTCGGTGGCGAGGATCGCGAGCCGGATCCTCTGCCGGCGGAGCTCCCGCAAGGCGTGGGCCACGTCCGAGAACGCCCGGGCGGGCGGCGGCGGGGAGGCGAGGCGGGCGAGGAAGGGGGGGATCCGGGCCGGGTCGACCGGCGCGGCGGCGATCCGCTCGAACACCCGCCTCCAGAACTCCTCCGGTCCGGGCGGCGGCTCCTCGCGGTCGCCCGCCGCTTCGAGCTCCTCCACGAAATGGGCGATCGCCTCCGGGTCGGAGGGGAGGCCGGCCGCCGCCGCGCTCTCGGCCCATCGCAGCGGGTCGCGGCCGTCGAGGAGGGTGCCCTCGACGTCGAAGAGGACCCAATCGGGGAGCCGGTCGCGGCGGGATGGCGGCATCGACGCGAAGCTCCCCTCACCCGGTGGCCGCCGAGGGTCCGGAGCCCCGTCCGCTCCCGCGACCGGGGCGGCGCCGGGCGCCCCCCGGGGGCCGATCGTCCCGAGGGGCGATCCGACGGGATCCTCCCCGGCTCCCGGGCCGAGGACGAACCCGCGCCGCGCCCCCGAGGGCCGTCACGCGACCGAGACCGAATGGATGTCGGTGTGACGGAGAAGGATCGCCCGCGCGAGCTTCAGGTTCCGGCCGGCGGTGCCGATGGCCCGGGCCTTCCAGGCCGGGTCCACCGTGACGGTGGCGTGGCGCCCCTTCCCCTTGGGAACGAGCGCGACGGTCCGCGGCGAGTAGGCGAAGAAGATGTTCCGGGTGAGCGTCTCCGGATCGTCGGAGTACTCGATCACCTGGACCTCCTTGCCGAGGAGCTCCTTGATCCGCTCGACGAGGACGCCGGCCGGACCCACCGCCCGGGGGATGTCGCCCGGGTAGACGAGGTAGACGAGCTTCCCTTCCGCCTCGAAGCAATCCTTGACCCGGGCGCCGGTCCGCTCCTCGAAGAGACGGAGGTAGCCCAGCGTCTCCGTGTCGAGGGCAATCTCGGGCATCGTCGTCGGGCCGTGGGCTCCCCGGGGCGGCCGCCGCCGCTATCCGGTCTCGAGGGAGAGGATCGCCGAGCTTCCCGCGTCGACGATGGCGAGCGCGCTGATCGGGAACGGCTTGCCGCAGGCGGCGCCGAGCTCGACGGCGGTCCCCTCGTAGTGGTAGATCGGGATCCGGTCGAACCGGGCCGGCCCGGTGAGCTTCTTCTCCGGGCAGCTCGAGGCCACGATGAGGAGCTTCGCGGCCCTGGAGGAGGCGGCCTCGAGCGACTGGGTGAGCCCGATCCGGACCTTGCCGGTCTGGAGCGCCACCTTGAGGGCGTGGGCGAGGTCCATCCTCAGGCCTCCGTCCGGGCCGGCTCGTCGGCGGGCGCGGCCGGTGCGTTCGCCGGCTCCGGCGCCGGCGGCGGGGCGGGCGGCATCTTCGGCGCCACCGTGGGCCGGTAGATGAGGTTCACCGCCCCGGTCCCCAGCGTGATCGGCTGGCCGACGATGATGTTCTCGGCGACCCCCTTGAGCTCGTCGACCTCGCCGGTGATGGCGGCCCGGAGCAGGTGGGCGGCGGTGATCTCGAAGGCGGCCCGGGCGAGGACGCTCGACTTCTTCCCGCTGATCCCGTGGCGGCCGATGGCGCGGATGTCGCCCTCGTTCGTCATCACGTCGCTCACCAGCATGAGGTGGCGGATGTCGACGGCGAGCCCCTGCTCGGCGAGGGTGCGGTTCGCCTCGAGCACGAGAGCCGCCCGCGCCGCCTCGACGCCGAGGACCTTGTAGACCTCGAAGACGGAGTTGGTGGTGGTCCGGGCGCGGTCGACGCCGGCGATGTCGAGGACCCCCTCGAGGTTCGAGCCCTCGGTGTAGATCACGTACTCCTCCTTCTCCTTCTTGATGAGCGCCCGCTTGATGCCGGTGACCCCCTTGATCCGGACCGCCCGGGCCTCGTCGCTCGCGTGGAGGAGCCACTTGAACGGCATCGGCTCCTCCGGCTCGTCCTTCTTCCCCTTCCCGCCGGAGGGCACGAGGCTCGCCCCCGGGGCGAGTCCGATCTCGAAGGTGCGGCCCTCGCCCGAGCCGCTCCCCGCGGCGATCTGGTAGCGGCGGGAGTCCAGCGCCTCGAGGAGCGCCCGCTCGACGTCGGCCCGGCGGATCCCGCGGCTCGCGAGCAGCGCCGGCTGGGGGGTGACCACGACCTTGAGCGATTCGACCACGGTGCCCACCGAGGCGACGTCCGGGACGTTCGTCACCTCGATCTGGAGGGCGATCTGCTCGACCGCCGCCCGGTCGGCGCGCACCTTCCGGTCCACGTAGATCGTCATCATCGGGGTCGAGGGGACCCGGCGGGCATCCACGAGCTCGATGAGCCGGGGCAGGCCGAGCGTGACGTTCATCTCGGCGACCCCGGCGTAGTGGAACGTCCGCAGCGTCATCTGGGTCCCGGGCTCCCCGATCGACTGCGCCGCGAGGATCCCCACCGACTCGTGGGCGTCCACGGTGTTGGCCCGGTACCGGTCGATGACGGCGCGGGCCGACTTCGAGAAGTCCGCTTCGTTGAGCTTGAGCTGCCCGAGCTTTGCCAGGAGCCGGTCGAGGACGAGCGGCGGGAAGACGACGCCCGACGCCCGGGCGAGTTCGACGACCCGGGCGCGCCGGTCCCCCGCGCCCTCGGCGGGGCGCTTCGCCTTGCTCTTCGGTTTCTCGGCCACGGTCATTCGCCTCCGAACTCCGGCCCTTCCTCGGGGGGGGTGCCGTCCTCGGCCTCCTCCTCCTCCCCGTCCTCCTCCAGCTGGGCCTCGGCCACGAGGTCCATCTCCTCCTCCGTCACCGGCGGGGCCCCGTCGATGGAGTCCGGGCCGGCCTTCAGGAGGAAGCGCCGGTCGAGGGTGTCGCCCAGGATCTCGTCCAGCGCGATCGCCTCGCCCTGGAACGACCGGGTCGGATCGATCCGGTCCTCGCCGTAGGCGTACTGGATGATGGTGCCGGCGGTGTTCCGCACCGAGCCGTCCTCGACGACCTTCAGGTCCTCGAGCGCGTTGATGAGACGCCGCTGCATGTAGCCGGAGCGGCTCGTCCGGACCGCCGTGTCGACGAGACCTTCCCGCCCGCCCATGGAGTGGAAGAAGTACTCCGTCGGCGAGAGCCCCCGCTTGTAGCTCGACGAGACGAAGCCGCGGGCGTCCGCCCCGAGGTCGCCCCGGGCGAAGTGCGGCAGGGTCCGGTCGTAGTAGCCGCGGAGCAGCCGTTCGCCCCGGACCGACTGCTGGCCGACGGCGCCCGCCATCTGGGTCAGGTTCAGCATCGAGCCCCGGGCCCCGCTCTTCGCCAGGATGACGGCGGGGTTCTCGAGCCCCAGGTCGCGGCCCGCGATGTCGCCCGCCAGGTCCCGGGCGCGGCCGAGCTCGCGCCGGACCATGACCTCGAGCGTCTCCTCCATGGAGCGGCCCGGCATCTGCTCGAGCTTGCCCTCGTGGTACTGCTCCACGAGCTTCGTGACGGCGACGTGGGCGGCGCGGAGCGCCTCGTCGATCTCCCGGCGCGCGCCGGCCGGCACGTCCTCGTCGTCGATCCCCGTCGAGAGCCCCCGGAGCCCGATGGTGGTGATGGAGAGCCGGCTCATCTCGTCGAGGAAGGTCCGGGCCCGGCCCATGCCGTAGTTCCGGGCGATGGCGTCGAGGACCGCGCCCTTCTCGTAGGCGATCGCCTTCTTGTCGATGGTGCCGCTCGAGAGGACGCCGTCCTCGATGACGACGTAGCTGTCGGCGGCGGTGCCCGGGCCGACCCCGTCCTCCCGGGTCCAGATGTTGGACTTGAACTCGAGGTTCAGGCCCTTCGGCAGGGTCAGGCTGAACAGCTGCTTGCCGGTCCAGTACGGGCCGGTCTCCTTGTCGATCCCGGCCGGCGGGGGCAGCGGGTACCCCAGCTTCGAGAGGAGGTAGGTGACCTCCGCCTTGGAGAACCGGGGGTTCTGGTGGGTCAGGAGGAACCCGCTCGTGATGTGGTCGTGGAGCATCCCGATGATCGGGCCGCCGTAGCGGGGCGAGAGGATGTGCTCCTCCACCTTCATGAGCACCTTCGCCTCGGCGCGGGCCTCCTGGCTCTGGAGCACGTGGAGGTTCATCTCGTCCCCGTCGAAATCGGCGTTGTACGGGGGGCAGTCGCAGAGGTTGAACCGGAACGTCTTGTGGGGGAGGATCCGGACGAAGTGGGCCATCATGCTCATCCGGTGCAGCGACGGCTGCCGGTTGAACAGGACGATGTCCCCGTCGATGAGCTGCCGCTCGACCTTGCAGCCGGGCTGGACCAGCTCGCCGCACGCCTCGGCGTTCTTGTCCATGACCTTGATCCGCTGGCCGTCCTCCCGGATGAGGTAGTTCACCCCGCACCGGTAGAGCCCCTCGGTGGGCGGCGGCGCCGGGCCGCGGCGGACCAGCTCCTTCGCGACCTCCAGGTTGTGATCGGTCACGTCGAGCGGGACGCTCAGCGCCCGGGCGATCTCGACGGGGATCCCCACCTCGTTGATGGAGAGGAGCGGGTCCGGGGAGATGACGGTACGGGCCGAGAAGTTCACCCGCTTGCCCGACAGGTTCGACCGGAACCGGCCGTCCTTGCCCTTCAGCCGCTGGGCGAGGGTCTTCAGCGGGCGGCCGGAGCGGTGCCGGGCCGGCGGGATGCCGCTCGTCTGGTTGTCGAAGTAGGTGGTGATGTGGTACTGCAGGAGCTCCCAGAGGTCCTCCACGACGAGCTGGGGGGCGCCCATGTCGCGGTTCTCCCGGAGCCGCTGGTTGATCCGGAGGACATCGACGAGCTTGTGGGTGAGGTCGTCCTCGCTCCGCTCCCCGCTGTCGAGGGTGATCGACGGGCGGACCTGGACCGGCGGGACGGGCAGGACGGTGAGGACCATCCACTCGGGTCGGCCGAACCGCGGATTGAGCCCCAGGGCGCGGACATCGTCGTCGGGGATCCGCTCGAGCCGGGCGCGCACCTCCTTCGGGGTGATCTTGTGGCCGTTCTCGCGGAAGGTGGTCGGCTTGTCGAGGACGATCCGCTGCTGGACCTCGTGGCAGTGCGGGCAGGTCCGCTCCTCCTTCGACTCCCGGACCGCCGGCGCCCCGTCGTCGTCGTCCGAGGCGAGCTCGCTCCGTCCCGTGGGCGCGTCGGGCAGCATCCGGCCGCAGGCCCGGCAGGTGGTCTGCAGGAGCCGCTTGACCTCCTTCGCGTACCCCACGTGGATCACCGGCATGGCGAGCTCGATGATGCCGAAGTGGCCGGGGCACTCGTTGACCCGGCCGCCGCAGGTGCGGCACCTCAGGTTCGGCTCGATGACCCCGAGGTGGAGGTCCATGAGCCCCATCTCGATGGGGTACCCGTCGTCGTCGTAGGTGTCGGCGGTGATGACCTTGATCGCGCTCATCTTCCGGATCTCGTCCGGCGAGAGGAAGGCGAACTGCAGGCTGCGGATCCGCTTCGAGAGTCCCTGCACCATGGTTCCTACCTCATGTCCTCGAGCTGGAGCCGCATGACCACGCCGAGGCTGATGAGCTCCTCGAGGAGGAGCTTGAACGAGTAGCTCATCTCCACCGGGTAGATCGAGCTCGTGTTGCCGCAGCTCGGGCACCGGAGCGAGCCGGCCCGGGTGTCGGGGATGGCGATGTGCCCGCACTCGGGGTTGCCGCAGACGTACTGGATCGTCCCGTCGGACTCGTCGAGCAGCCGGTCCTTGATCACCATCGCCACCCCGTGGCCGATGAGGCAGTCGCGCTCCATCTCTCCGAACCGGAGACCGCCCTGGCGGGAACGCCCCTCGGTGGGCTGCCGGGTGAGGATCTGGACCGGTCCGCGGGAACGGACGTGCATCTTGCCCGCCACCATGTGGTGGAGCTTCTGGTAGTAGATCACGCCGACGAAGATCTCGGCATCGAGGCGGCGGCCGGTGAGGCCGTCGTAGACGGTCTCGCGCCCCGACGGCTGGAAGCCGAGCCGCTGGAGCGACTGCCGGAGCGCCTCCTCGCGCTCGCCGGAGAAGGCGGTGCCGTCGATGAAGCGGCCCTCGAGGGCGCCCACCTTGCCGCCCAGCATCTCGAGGACGTGGGCCACGGTCATCCGGGACGGGATGGCGTGGGGGTTGATGATGAGGTCCGGCGTGAGGCCGGTGCCCGTGTACGGCATGTTCTCCTGCGGGACGATGAGGCCGATGACCCCCTTCTGGCCGTGGCGGGAGGCGAACTTGTCGCCGAGCTCGGGGACCCGCTGGTTGCGGACCTTGACCTTGACGAGCTTCGAGATGTTCTCCCCCTCGGTGAGGATGACGTTGTCGACCCAGCCGCCCTCGCCGGCCCGGACGGTGACGGAGGTCTCCCGGCGCTTCTGCGGGGTGAGGAGGTCGGTCTTCTCCTCGAGGAAGCGGGGCGGGGAGGTCTTGCCGATGAGGACGTCCCCCTCGGCGACCTCGAGCTCCGGGAAGATGAGCCCGTCCTCGCCGAGGTTCCGGTAGGAGGTGTCGACCCGGGCCCCGGCGACGTCCGGCCGCGGGATCTCGAACCGGTCCTCCTGGCCGCCCGGGTACTTGCGTTCCTCGCCGCGGTAGGTCCGGAAGAACGAGGAGCGGCCGAGGCCGCGCTCGATGGCGGCCTTGGAGAAGACCAGGGCGTCCTGCATGTTGTACCCCTCGTAGGAGAGGACGGCGACGACGAAGTTCTGGCCGGCCGGCCGCTCGGTGAAGTGGACGTAGCGCATGGTCTGCGTCCGCAGCAGCGGAGCCTGCGGGTAGTGCAGGAGGTGGCCCCGGGTGTCCGGGCGCCGCCGGTAGTTCACGCTCTCGACCCCCAGCGCCTGCTTGGCCATCGCCGCCCCCATGGTGTTCCGGGGCGTCGCGTTGTGCTCGCAGTAGGGGATGAGCCCGGTGCAGACGCCGAGCATGAGGTTCGGGTCGATCTCGAGGTGGGTGTGGCGGTCGCC
The DNA here is from genome assembly GCA_021828665.1 of Thermoplasmata archaeon. Lineage (GTDB taxonomy): Archaea > Thermoplasmatota > Thermoplasmata > Lutacidiplasmatales > UBA184 > JAKIVR01. Next base: position 13,035 of record JAJZDH010000010.1, on the reverse strand, counting down.
GATCAGGGAATCGGTGGGGATCTCGGCCCCGCAGTGGGCGCAGGCGACGATCGGGCGGTCCACCTTCTCCCCGGCGGTGATCCACCGGGAGTCGCCGCGGGAAAGCTCCCGGGCGCACTTCGGGCACCGTTCCGGCGGCCGGTACGCCTCCACCGCGATGAGCGTGTCCTCTTCCTCCTCGGCGTCGATCCACTCCACGCGGCCCTGGTGGATGAGATCGGAGTAGGAGAGGGTCCCCCGGGCGAGCTCGTCGAGATCGGAGCGGGTGACCTTCGGGACCCCGTCCTTCGCCACGATGAGCGGGCGGCGCAGCCGACCGCTGTCGCAGTGGACGATGACCTCGTTCATCTCGGCGTCGTACCGCACGTTGATCTCGTAGGTCTTCTCGCCGAGCGCCGGGGAGAGGGTTCCGGAACGCCGCCGTTCCCGGATGTCCCGGACGAGGTCGACCGGCGACGAGTGGAGCCCGATGAGGTTCCCGTTGACGTAGACCCGGGCGGCGCGCTTGCCCCGGGAGCCGGAGCCCTCGAGGAAGACCTCCGGACCGATCTCGCGCGTGTTCAGGTCGCGCAGGAGGAGCCCCACCTCGTCCTCGTCGGCCCCCTCGGAGACGTCGACGCAGAGGGCGTAGTTCTTCACCAGGCCGCAGTTCTGGCCCTCGGGGGTCTCGTTCGGGCAGAGCCGGCCGAACTGCGTCGGGTGCAGGTCCCGGGCCTCGAAGTGCGGCTGGCTGCGGGTGAGCGGACTGGTCACCCGGCGGAGGTGGGACATCGTGGACATGTGGCTCGTCCGGTCGAGCACCTGGCTCACGCCGGAACGGCCGCCGACCCAGTTGCCGGTGGCGAGCGCGTGGACGAGCCGCTGGGTGAGCAGGTCCGGCCGGATCGCCGAGGCGATGCGGAGGTCCTTCTTCCGGGCGAACGACCGCTCGAGCTGGTACTTGAGGTCCTTGAGGAGGAGCGTGAAGGCGACCCGGAACAGGTCCTCCATGAGGTCCCCCGCGAGCTTCAGCCGCTTGTTCGCGTAGTGGTCCTTGTCGTCCTCGCCCCGCTCCTTGAGGTACAGCTCGAGGACCGTACGGGCCATCCGGCCGAGGTACAGCGCCTTCTTCAGACGGTCCTGCCGGGTGTCGCCGAGGTGCGGCAGCAACGACCGGTCGAGGATGCCGTCGACCTTGCGCTGGCGGTACTCCTTGGCCTGGCCGGTGGCGAACTTCTTCTCGAGGTAGAGGAGGGCGTCCTCGGTGGTGGCGATCCCCTCGGGGGGGTAGAGCCGCTTCGAGATGCACTCCTCCAGGTTCACGTTGAGGAGGTGCTTCATCGTCTGGACGAACGGCTCGTCCAGCGGCAGGAGCTCCCCCAGGACCGCCTGGTAGATCTCCTCGTCGTTCTTCATCCCGAGCGCCTTCATGAGCACGGCGAGCGGGATCTGGCCGGCGGCGGTGGGGACCGAGACCTGCAGGATGCCGTCCTTCTTCTTCTCCACGACGGTGAGGGAGCGGTAGCCGCCGCGCTGGCTGAAGACCTTGGCCGACTCGATCGCGGTGCCGTACCGCTCGTTGAACTCGGCGAAGATCCGGTTCGGGGCCAGATCCTCGAGGCTCATGATGACCCGCTCGGTGCCGCCGATGATGAAGTAGCCGCCGGGGTCGAGCGGGTCCTCCCCGTACTCCACGAGCTTCGCCCGGTACTCGTCATCGGAGAGCGGGAAGCCGCTGTCCCGCTCGATGTTGGAGCGGTGGAGGTTGCACGGACGGCTCTTGACCATGATGGGGAGGTCGCCGATGTGGACGTCCTCGGGGGCGCGCTCGACCCCGTTCTCCACCACCGTGACCCGGAGGTAGATCGGCGCCTGGTAGGTCAGGTTCCGGAGCCGCGCCTCCATCGGCGTGAGCGTCGGCTTCGAGCCCACCGGCTCCTTGACGAACGGCTGCCCGACGAAGATGGTCGGTTCGCTCGAGGGGGGCACGAGCCCGGTCCGGGTGTCGCGCCGGCGGCCGACCCGGACGTAGATCGAGCTCTTGGTCTTCTGCACATCGAGCCGGATGACGCCCCGCTCGGTGGAATCCTCGCTCACGCGGGAGTCGTCGACGATCCGTTGCATCCGCGAGTTCAGGTTGTCGTTCGTCGGCAGGAAATCGTTGAAGCTCGCGAGGTGGTGGTTCACGATGGAGCGTTCCCGGAAGAAGGAGTCGACGATCTCGCGCACGGTGCTCAGTCCCCCAGCGATGAGACGATCATTCGGTAGGCGACGGACTCGCCCGCCGTCGGGGAAGGGCGCCGGATCCGGACGAGCCGGCCGCCGAGCGGTTCCCGGGCCTCCCGGGCCTCCCGGAACTTGGGGTCGGTCTTGAGCCCCGGGTCGGAGAGGAGGATCCGCGGAAGCCGCTCGACGGGAACGCCGAGCGACTGCACCACCGCGGCGGTCTCCTCCGGGCTCAGGAGCTCGTGGGGCGGCACCAGGTGATGCGTCACCAGCGGGCGCTCCGGTACGGCGGGCGCGGCCGGCGCGGGGGGCTTCTTGCGGGGACGGGGTGAGGAGGGCGTCATGGAGCGGCAGGTAGGGGAACGGGCCCGGGGGGACTTTCGGAGAGAGGCGGACACGGGGCCGCGTCGCCCGTTCGAACCCCCGACCATCTGGTTAAAAGCCAGATGCTCTTTGTAGGGTCGCGGCCGCCGGCCGACGACCAACCTACCTGAGCTACGGGCCCGCGCCAGTTCCCCGGACGGGCGACCCGGGGGGGGTATTTCAGGCTATGCACCCTCGGGCTCACTGGAGGCTCTCCAGATTCGATATGATCGACCAGATCGCGGTCCGGCCGTGGGTCGGGAGGTTCGGGTCGTTCGCCAGGTCGTCGAGCACGTAGACGGCGCTCGCCACGCGGAGATCGAGGGCGGTGCGCGGCTTGCCGAGCTCCTCGCGGGCCGACAGCGCCCCCCGCCGGATGTTCCGGGGGACCGAGGCGTCCTCGACGAGCTCGCTCAGCGAGTCCACGATCCGGTCGAGCGCCTCGGAGCGGGGCGCGGCCGCGGCGGCCGGCGCGGGGGTCGAGCCGGGGGCGGCCATGGCTACGGAGCGGTCGGCCTCACGGCCGACGCGCTTCGCCTCCTTCCTTGTAGGCGGTGACCACGAGCAGCGTCTTCGTCTCCCGGATCCCCTTGACGGCCGGCAGCCGGCGGAGGACGAACTCCTTGAGCTCGTCGTAGTGCGGGAAGCGGACCTTGAGGAAGATGTCGGTATCCCCCGTGACGAGGAAGACATCCTCGACCTCGGCGAACCGGGTCACCTCGGCGGCCACAGTATCGGCCTCGCTCGTCTCCACCTTGAGGGCCACGAGCGCGGTCACGTGTTCGTCGGCCCAGACCTTCGAGAACGCGTTCTCGACGGCCCGGCTCACCGGCGGCTTCTCCTCCGAGGACCTCTCCATGTTGATGCGCACCTACCGCCCGACCGGGACACCCCAGCACCGAACCCCGAGGAACGCCCGCACCGCCGTCACGCGGCGGGGGCCGATTCGAACTCCTCTTGGAGGTCGCTGACCACTTGTTCGATCACGTCGGCGGAGGTGGCGCCCCGGTACTCCCGGACCCCCCCGGCCTCGCTCGAAACCCGGGCGAAGAGCTCGCGGCCCCCCCGGAGAAACTCGACGCTGCAGATGAACTCCTCCACGGTAAAAGCCCCCCGCGCGGGCCGACCGAAAAATGGCCCATATTTAGGCTTTCTCTAGGTCGGGAACCGACATTCCGCGCTCCTCCACGCTCCGGAGCGATCGGGGGCCCGGGGAGCGGGGAGGCGGCCAACATCGTCCGTTCCGCACGGTCCGGACCCGCATCCCCCTTTCCCCCGCCCGCCACCCCCTCCACGGCGGCGCGGAAGGAAGGTCGGGGTTCGGGTCCGTTCCGGCGGCGGGCGGGCCGCGACGACCTCGGTGTGGTCGCGCTCGGCCCCCCCCGGGGCCGGGAGGCCGGGCCGGCTCCCGGATCGGTCGGCCGGGCGCCCTCTCCCGAGGGGCCCGGCGCGCCCCCTTCCTCCGGCTGGCCCCCCGGTCGCGATGGCCCCTCCGCGTCGTGGAGGCGTCCCATCGTGCCGGACCGGGGGCGGGAGATCGACCGGAGTCGGCCCGCCGGGGAGCCTCGGGGAGGTGATTCGGGAGATGGTGGCGCCGCCTTCCCCGGAGGGTCGCGGGATCCGCCTCCCCCCCCGCTCGGGGGTTTCCCGCGCGCGGCCATCGCGAAGCTCATTACGGAGGAGGGTTCCCCTGCCCCATGGCTCGCGGCACCGTCCCCGCCCGCACGATCGAGGTCCGGGTCGAGCTCAAGGAGGGCATCCTCGACGCCGAGGCCGAGAGCATCGAGAAGTCGCTCCGGGAGCTCGGGATCCGGGAGCTCCGGGGGGTCCGGACGGCGCGCATCTACACCCTCTCCTTCGGGGACCTTTCGGAGGCGGAGGCCCGCCGCCAGACGGCGCGGGCCGTCGACCAGCTCCTCGCGAATCCGGTCGTCCACCGGGTCCACCTCGCCGGGCGGCGGCCGTAGCGGTCGGGAGCGGGGACCGGTGTGGGCCGATGGCGTCGGAACGGTGCCGATCCGCTCCGCGTCGGCTGCGGCGCTCCGGGCGGTGAACGAGCGGTACCGGTTCGGGTTCCACGAGGGCGAGCTCGCCCGCCTCCGGGCGTACTACCGGCGGGAGGGCCGGGAGCCGACCGATGTCGAGCTCGCCGGCCTCGCCCAGAGTTGGAGCGAGCACTGCAGCTACAAGAGCTCCCGACCGATCCTCCGGGCCCACTTCGGCGCCCTTCCGAAGCTCCCCCGGGTCCTGGGAACGGGGGACGCGGGGGTGATGGCGTTCGAGCCGGGATGGGCCTACGCGCTCCGGATCGAGTCGCACAACCATCCCTCGGCGGTGGAGCCGTACGGCGGCGCGGCGACCGGGATCGGCGGGATCCTGCGGGACGTCCTCGCGGTCGGCGGCCAGCCGGTCGCCCTCGCCGATCCGCTCTTCTTCGGTCCGCCGGAGACGCCGCCCGGGGAGATCCCGGCTGGGGTGAAGAGCCCGAGGTACCTTCGGGGGGGGGTCGTCGCCGGGGTCCGGGACTACGGCAACCGGGTCGGGGTGCCCACGGTGTCGGGGGGGATCTACTACGATCCCGCCTACGTGGTGAACCCGCTCGTCAACGTCGGCTGCGTCGGCCTCCTGCCGCGGGGGCGGTTGCAGCGGAACCGCGCCCGCGCCGCCGGGGACCGCCTCGTCCTCACCGGCGGGCGGACCGGGCGCGACGGCCTCGGGGGGGTGGCGTTCGCCTCCCAGGAGCTGACGTCCCGGAGCGAGGAGGAGTCCCGGGGCGCGGTGCAGCTCGGCAACCCGATCCTGAAGGAGCCGCTGATCCATGCCTGCCTCGACGCCTACGATCGGGGACTCGTCCGGGGCGTCAAGGACCTGGGCGGCGGGGGCCTCGCGAGCGCCTCCGGCGAGCTCGTCCATGCCGGGGGGTTCGGCTCCGAGATCGACCTCGACCGGGTCCCCCGGCGCGAGGCGGGGCTCGCCCCGTGGGAGATCTGGATCAGCGAGTCGCAGGAACGGATGCTGCTCGCCGTCCGGCCGGCGGACCTCGACCGGGTCCTCGGGATCTTCGGCAAGCACGACGTGCCGGCCGTCGACATCGGCCGGGTCGTCGCCGGCGACCGGGAACGGCTCTCCTTCGCGGGGCGGCCCGCCGCCGACTTGAGCCTCCCGTTCCGGATCGATCCGCCCCCGGTCCGCCGGCCCCGGCGCGCTCCTCCCCGTCCGCCCCGGTCGCCGCCCGACCGGGGACCGCTCCCGGAATCCCCCGCGGCGCTGCTCCAGGAGATGCTGCTCGCTCCCGACTCCGTCTCCCGGGAGCCGATCCTGCGGATGTACGATCACGAGGTGCAGGGACGCACGGTGGTCAAGCCGCTCCACGGCCGGGTGACCTCGCCGAGCCACGGGGACGCGGCGGTGATCCGTCCGCGGCGGGAGAGCCCCCGGGGCCTCGCCGTCACGGTGGCGGCTCAGCCGTGGAGCTGCGCCATCGACCCGGAGGGCGGGGCGCGCGCGGTCGTCGAGGAGGCGGCGCGCAACCTCTACGCGGTCGGGGCGCGGCCGGACGCCTTCTCCGACTGCCTCAACTTCGGGAACCCGGAGGACCCGGTCGTGATGGGCCAGCTCGACCGGGTCGTCCGGGGCCTCGCCGCGGGGGCCCGGGCGCTGGGGGTGGCGATCCCCTCCGGGAACGTGAGCCTGTACAACGGCGGCCTCGGCCGGGGGATCCCGCCCACCCCCGTCCTCCTCGCCGTCGGCATCGTGCCGGACGTGGGCCGCGCCGTCACCTCCGATCTCAAGGAGGAGGGAGACCCGCTCTACCTCCTCGGCGCGACCTCCCCGAACCTCGGGGGATCGCTCTACGCCCGGCGGCGGGGGGCGGTCGGCCCGCTGCCGCCCACCGACCCGGCCGCGCTCCGGCGCTGGGGGGAACGGCTCCTCGCGGCGATCCGGCACGACGAGGTCCGCGCGGCGCACGACATCTCCGACGGCGGGATCGCGGTGACGCTCGGGGAGATGGCGTTCGGCGGGTCGGTCGGCTTCGACGTCGATCTCGCGGCGACCGGGCTCGCCGACCCGGCGCGCGCGCTCGTCGCCGAGGGCGGCTCCCGGATCGTCGTCGAGGTCGCCCGGGACGGCGAGGCGGGCTTCCGCCGCCGGTTCCGGGGCCTGCCGGCCGTGCGCCTGGGCACCGTCGGGGGCGGCCCCGGCCTCTTCCATGTCGGGACCCGGCCGGTCGCGGAACTCGACGTCGCCGCGACGTACGCCCGGTGGCGGGGCGGATGACGACGGCCGGGCCGGACGGCCCCCCGTGAGGATCTCGGCGCTGGTCTCCGGCGGGAAGGACTCCGTCTACGCGGCCGCCCTCACCGAGATGCAGTTCGGGCCGGTCGACGAGCTCCTGACGCTCCACCCCGTGGACCCGGAGTCCCGGATGTTCCACACCCCCAACCTCGAGCTGGTGGCGCTCCTCGCCCGGGCCTGGGGCCGGCCGCACCGGGCGATCCGGGCGACGGCTCCGGGCGAGGAGGCCGAGGAGCGCGCCCTCCGGGAGGCGCTCGCGGGACCCCCTCGCGTGGTGGTCGCCGGGGCGATCGCGTCGAACTACCAGTTCGGGAGGCTGGACCGGCTCTGCTACGACCTCGGGCACCGCCTGTACGTCCCGCTGTGGCAGAAGGCGGCCGATCGCGTGGTGCGCGCCGAGATCGAGGCCGGCCTCGACATCCGGCTCACCCATCTCGCGGCCGAGCCGCTCGGCCGCGAGCTCGCCGGCCGCCGCTTCGACGCGGAGCTCCTCGAGGAGCTCCGCGGGAGGAGCTCCCGGGTCCGGGCGTTCCACCTGGCCGGGGAGGGAGGGGAGTACGAAAGCCTCGTCGTCGACGCCCCGTTCCTCGGGTCCCGGCTCGTCTGGGACCGGGAGGAGGTGACCGGCGACCACCACACCACCCGGTGGCGGCCGGTCGGGGTCCGGCTCGAGCCGAAGCGGGCCCGGGGGCCGGAGCGTGGGTAGCGGTCGGCCGCCGTCCCGCTCCGGGCCGCACCGGCCGGATCGCGATCTCACCGCGCCCGTGGTGGAGGCCCTCGGGGATCCCCGGGCCCGACCGGACCGGCGGTGGATCGCCCACCTCACGGGAGCCCGGCCGGACCGGATCCGGGCCGTCCTCGCCGAGCTCCGGGCGTTCGTGCCGCTCGAGCGCGGGATCCGGCGGACCCTCCGGGCCGGCGGCCGTTCGAACTATGCCCAGATCTCCGGACCGCTCGAGCTCTATGCGCTCGTCCGCCTCGGGCGCCCCCGGCACGTGGTGGAGACCGGCGTCTCGTCGGGCATCTCCTCGGCCCACCTGCTCCTCGCGCTCCGCCAGAACGGGGGCGGCACGCTCCATTCCATCGACCAGCCCCGGCACCAGCGGGGGTTCCGGAAGGAACGGACGGAGTCCCCCGTCGGCCTCCCGCCGGGCCGCTCCCCGGGCTGGGCGGTCCCCCCGGCGCTCCGGCGCGGGTGGGACCTGCGCCTCGGGCCGAGCGAGCGGCGGCTGCCGGAGCTGGTCCGGGAGCTGCCCCGGATCGATCTCTTCCTCCACGACGACCTCCACACCCCGGAGCATCTCGCCTTCGAGCTCGCCGTGCTCCGACCCTCCCTCGGTCCGGGCAGCGTGGTGCTGGCGGACAACACCCTCTGGACGGGCCGGGCCCTCGAACGGGCCGCCGCGACGTGGGGCGCCGCCGTCCGCTCGAAGGGCGGGACCGACCTCGCCGGGTTCCGGATCGGCCCCCGGGGGATCCCTCCGGTCCGGTGACCGGCGTTCGCGGCCTCCCCCTTCGGACCCCGCCCGCGGCCCGCGCGGCCGGCCGTGACCGGAGCGTTGCGGCGACGGGGAACGGGGCCCCCCCGGGGGCCGGAGGCGACGGAGCGCCGGGGAAGGGAGTCCTCCTCCCCTCGCCATCCGTCCGTCCGCGGCGCCGGACCGCCGCCCCCCCCCGAAACGGCGGGGACCGGCCCGCCCTCCGCGGTGCAGTGGGGGAGCCGCCCCCCACCTGCCCCGGCCCGCCGCGAGGGAACGTCCGTCCCCCGCGGTCGGGGCCGTCAGCGGGGGCGGGAACGGCGTCGACGGAAGAGGAACACGAGGGCGATCGCGGCGACCCCGGCGAGGAGGAGTCCGACCACCACGATGGGCGCCGGGCCGGGAGGCCCGTGATCGATCCCCACGAGCGATCCGTTCGTCACCACGATCGTAACGTTGCCCGATCCGGTGTGGCCGAGGGAGTCGACCACCTCCACGGTCACGTTCCACGATCCCGCCGAAGCGGGCGAGCAGCTCCCGTTCGACCCCCCCGGCGCGGCGCACCCGGGCGGCAGGCCGGACCAGGTGTAGCTCGCAAAGATCCCGCTGCCGCCGTGGGCGACCGCCGTCAGCTGGATCGGCTCGCCGAGGAGCGCCGCGGCCGGGGAGGCGTTCACCCCCACCGTGACCCCCGGAGCGACCCCCACGGAGACCTCCGCGGCGGAGGAGGCGACCGGGGAGCCCGAATCGTGGACAACCACCCCCACCGCGAACTGGCCGGCGCTCAGGAACCGGTGCGTGGGGCTCGCCGACGCCGAGGTGGTGCCGTCGCCGAACTTCCAGGAGTACGCGTACGGGGGGCTTCCGCCGCGGGTCACCGCCTCGAAGCTGACATTGAGCGGGGCGACGCCCGAGCGGGGCGACGCCACGGCCACCACGGTCAACGGCGGCGGAAGGACGACGATCGTCACCGTGGCGCGGGCGGTCGCGGAGGTGGTGTCGGTCACGTTCAGGGTCGCGGAGAACGTACCGGCGACCGTGTAGGTGTGGGAGGGGTCGGGAAGGAGCGACCGCGCTCCGTCGCCGAAGCTCCAGGACCACGCGGTGTACGGCGGGGTCCCTCCGGAGCCCGACCCGGCGAACGCCACCGTGAGCGGGGCGGTCCCGTTCCGGGGGAAGGCGGTCGCCGAGGCGAGCAGCGGCCCCGGAAGGCCGGCCGTCACCGTCACCGAGGCGTTCGCGGAGCGGCCGGCCGAGTCGTGGACCTCGAGGAGGACCCGGTACGTCCCGTTCGCCGCATACGTGTGCGTGGGATCGGGGAGCGTCGACCCGACCGAGCCGTCGCCGAAGCCCCAGAGGTAGGAGTACGGCGGGGAGCCTCCCGTCACCGAACTGGTGAAGGCGACCGTCCGGGCGAGGGGGCCCGAGCCCGCCGTCGCCGCGGCGCGCGCGACCAGGCCGGCCGGCGATGTCTCGTAGCAGCCGATATCGGAGGCGCCCGAGGTGGGCCGCGGGTTCCCCAGGAGATCGGTGGGGACGGAGGCGAGGCCGATGCCGGCGCCGAGGGCCGGGGAGGAGTTCGCCAGCCGATAGTCCTCCGCCGAGGGGTCCGCGAAGACCGCCGAGGGGAACGCGGCGGAGATGGAATCCGCCTCGTGGCCCATCGCCTGCCACGCGGCGAGCGGGTAGGTGGTGCCGTTCGGGCCGGTGATGTTGTCCACCAGGTTGTAGCCGCTCGAGCTGTCCTGGAGGTCGGTGGAATTGTTGTAGACGATCCCCGCCCAGCCGTTCCCGACGTTGAACAGGATGTTGTCGCGGACGACGGTGGGCGGACCGGAACCGAGGTTGCTGAGCCAGAGGTCGTACCGTCCCGGCCCGGCGGCGCCGCCGTTCACCGTGAGGACGGTGTTGTCGGCGATCAGATCCCCGTGCATCGGCTGCATCTCGGAGACGCAGCATCCGTAGAGGATGATCCCGCCCGACCGCTCCCCGTAGATGAGATTGTTGACGACGCGGCCGTCGGAGAAATCGCGCAGGCTGATGGCCGCCGCCCCCCCGTTGCCGTTGCCGAACAGGATATTCTGCTCGATGGAGCCGTTCTCCATCCCGGCGATCTGGATCCCGGTCCAGTTGTTGTCGTCGATCACGTTGTTCCGGACCACGTCATCGGCGCAGGTGGCGTTCCCCCCGTAGGCCTGCACATCGGCGAGGGAGCACGCCGAGAGGTAGATCCCGTGCGACATCGTGGCGTTGAAGATGTCGGAGTACTCGATGGTGAGGTTCGAGGAGAGGTCGCCGAAGAGCGCCGCCGCGTTGTTCTGGGAGATCGCGGGGATCTGGTCGTCCCCCAGGACGAGGTTCGTCAGGGTGATGTGGTTCGAGCGGTCGATGCGGATCGCCGCGCGTCCCGAATCGTAGACGCGGAGCCCGTCCAGGACCGCCCAGGAGCTCTCCGTCAGGTAGATCGTGTCGCAGTTCTCGATGTAGCAGCTGGCCGCCGAAAAGGTCGCATCGCCCCCGGGAGCCACGAGCGAGATCGGCGCGCCGGGAGTTCCGGTGACGGTCATGTTGAACCCCATGTAGCTGCCGTTCGCGATGTCGACGGTATCGCCCGGCACCACAAGCCCGAGCGCGCGGGCCACCTGCCGGCAGGGGGCGGTCGCGAGGCAGGGATTGGAGTCGCTCCCGCTGGGCGCGACGTAGTAGGTCGTGCCGTGGCCCGTCCGCACGGAGCGGGCGGCGGCATCCGCGAACGGTCCCGCGGGAAACGGGCGATGGAACGTGAGCGGCCCGCCCGGGGCCGCGCCGGCCGCCGCGAGGGAGACCGCCGCCATCCCCGGAACGATGGCAAAGGACCGCCACGCACCGCCCACGGCCGGAGCCGGACCGGGCCGGTCCCCGGTCGCCCCCGGGGCCCCCGCGCCGAGCGGCGCGCCGGCCGTCGGGAGCGGCGGCGGGGCCCGGGAGGGGCCCGCGAACTCCCCGGCGACGGGGAGCCCCCGCGGGACGAGCAAGAAGGCCACCGCCACGACGAGGAGCACGGAGGGCGAGGGGGGCGGCGCCGCCGACACGATCCTTCCGCCCGGCGGCATCCCTCCCGGAAGGATAACGAGGCGGGCCTCCGGGGGGGTCCCCCCGGCCGCTCCGGCCGCGCCGTCCGAAAGCGGGGGGCGGACGTTATGGCGGCGGCCGGCATGGAAGGGCCGTGGCGGCCTCCCGTCCCCGCTCGGCCCGGGCTCCGGTAGCGGAAGCGGCCCCCGCCGACCCGGAGCGGGCGGCGTATCTCCGCGCCCACCGCGCCTGGGTCGCGGAGACGCTCGATACCGCCGTGGCGAAATCCCCCGAACGGCGGCCGTCGTTCGCGACGCTGGGCGGCATCCCCGTCGACCGCCTCTACACGCCGCTCGACGACCCGGGTCCCGACTCCCGGATCGGCTACCCCGGACAGTTCCCGTACACCCGGGGGATCCACCCGACGATGTACCGGAGCCGGCTCTGGTCGATGCGGATGTTCTCCGGCTTCGGCACCCCCGAGGACACCAACCGGAGGTTCCGCTACCTCCTCGCCCACGGGGAGAGCGGCCTCTCCATCGCCTTCGACGATCCGACGCTGTACGGGATCGATGCCGACGACCCCGAGGCCGCCGGCGAGGTCGGCAAGTGCGGCGTGAACGTCTCGTCGCTCGCCGACATGCGCCGGCTCCTGCGGGAGATCCCCCTCGGCGAGGTCACCACGAGCATGACCATCAACGGGCCGGCGAACATCCTCTGGGGGATGTACCTGCTCACCGCCGAGGCGGAAGGGATCCCGGCCGACCGGCTCGGGGGGACCACCCAGAACGACATCCTCAAGGAGTACATCGCCCAGAAGGAGTTCCTCTACCCGCCCCGGCCGGCGCTCCGGCTCGTCACCGACACCATCGAGTACGCGGCCCGGGCGCTGCCGCGCTGGAACCCGGTCTCCGTCTCGGGCTACCATATCCGGGAAGCGGGCTCGACGGCGGTCCAGGAGCTCGCCTTCACCCTCGCCGACGGCATGACGTACGTCGCGGAGGCGATCGGCCGCGGCCTCGACGTCGACGACTTCGCGCCCCGCATCTCCTTCTTCTTCAACGCCCACAACGACTTCTTCGAGGAGATCGCGAAGTTCCGGGCGGCGCGCCGGCTCTGGGCGGAGGCGATGCGCGACCGGTTCCACGCCACCAAGGAGCGGTCCGGCTGGCTCCGGTTCCACACCCAGACCGCCGGCTGCTCGTGCACCGCCCAGCAGCCGGAGCTCAACATCGTCCGCACCGCGATCCAGGCGCTCGCCGGGGTGATCGGCGGGACCCAGTCGCTCCACACCAACTCCTACGACGAGGCGCTCCAGCTGCCCTCGGAGGACGCGGTGCGGATCGCGCTCCGGACCCAGCAGATCCTCGCCCTCGAGAGCGGCGTGCCGGCGGCGGTGGACCCGTTCGGCGGCAGCTACTACGTCGAGTGGCTGACGGACCGGATGTGCGAGGAGGCCCGGCGGTACTTCGACCGGATCGACGCGCTGGGCGGGGTCGTCCCCGCCCTCGAGCAGGGGTACCTCCAGCGGGAGATCCAGGAGGCCTCCTTCCGGTACCAGCGGGAGGTCGAGTCCGGCGAGCGCAAGGTCATCGGGGTGAACGCCGGCACGGTGGACACCCCGCTCCGGGTCCCGCGGCTC
>JAJZDH010000155.1 GCA_021828665.1 Thermoplasmata archaeon | reverse complement strand
GACCAGCTACGCCGGGCGGGCCTTGGGACATTAATGCCAGGCTCGCTCCGCCGGTCCTATTGAGCGGCGACGCCGCTCCACGGGATGATTCCCACGATCCACCGTAGTTGCGCCAGCCGCGTCACGTTGTGCTGAACGAACCGAAGGTAGGTCTCCGTCTCCTTCCGTCGGTCCAATCGTTTCCGTAGCGCCCCCTTCCGATTCTTCACCATCGAGAACCCGCATTCTGACGCTTCTCTCTGGTAATACTCTCGGAACCACTGCTGCGGGCTCTCCGCCATCGACAGCAGCATCTCCGTCCACGCGTGCACTCCCTCTCCTTTCAACGTGGCGTTCCGTCGCGGAAGGAAGCGGGGGATGGCCCCGACCGCGGCCACCAACGCGCACTGGGGCCGTCCGGCATACGCCCCGTCCCCGACCACCATCTCCATCGCCGTGTGCATCTCCTTCGTGCGCGCCAGCAGCTGAGGGAACGCCGAAGTCTCTCCGATCCGTCGGTCGCCGCTCCCGATCCACCCCGTGTAGAGCTTGTAGACCGTTCCCAGCACCCCGACCCCGAACACCGGTCGCCGAACGCGGGGACGGTGGCTCTCCGGCCAGGCACCCGCCTCCCGACCCTCCGCGTTCTGTCGCGCCCGCTCCTCCGCGTAGTTCTCCTTCCGTGAGCTCGGCATCCCCGTCCCGTCCACGCTGAACACCTTCTCCAACCCCTGGATCGGGATGTTCGTCAGCTCGACCACCTTGTCCAGGAGGCGGTTCACCGCCTCCCGGTCATACCCCCGCTCGATCGTCTTGTAGGAGAACTCTCGGGAGATCCCCAGCTTCTCGCCGAAGAGCAAGAGCAACCCCTCGGCGACCCGATTCGGCACGCCGAAGTACGTCTGCATGACCAATACCTTGGCGATGTCGGCGGCCGGGGTCGGAGGCCGACCCCGCTGCCGCGCCCGACGGACGCTGCGGCTCGCCAGCCGCTCCTCGGCGGCATCCACCAAGTGTCGGGTGAGCTCGAGGGTGTCGGCGATCTCTCGGGTCTGGGCGAGGTCGTAGGCGGACCAGGAGCGCGGGGCGCTCTCCTTCTTCTCGTAGGCGAGGACGCCCTCGCGGGCGGCGGTGACGATCTTGCGGACGGTCTCCCCGGTCTTGGCGAGGCTCACGCCCATGGGGAAGGGGAAGAGGGAGCAAGTAGATAAGGGTGCGTTCAATACTGAACGCAACCATGACTCGGGCGTCCCGAGATACGGAGGTGGTGGTCCTGGTCTTCCGCCTCCCTCCGAAAGTGCCGAACGTGCGGGCCTCCCAGTTTTGCCAACGGCTCTACGGCCAATCGGTTAGCTCGTGGGGTGGGAAGTACCGCTATCGTCGGAAGGGAGTGTTGGACGGGATCCCCCACCGCAAGTTGCTTCGAGGCGTGGTGGTCCTTCGTCGGTCGGACTCCGGACCCGTCCTGAGCGTGCTGGAGGCGTTTCGGGCTGTGGTCGAGGTGCGAGTGATCCAACCGACCCCGGAGGATCTCACCACCCTACGGAAGGCCGTTCCGGATTAATGTCCCAAGGCCAGCAAGGAGGCGAAGGCTAATGCGGGGATGGGCGGTCCCGGGCCTTCCGAGGGAGAGATGCTCGGCCGCCGGCACCCCCCGCGAGTCGAGTCCGGGCGGAGCGTGCGTGGACCCGGCCGTCGTACCGGTTGGGTGCTCCTGGTGCTCGCGATCGTCGCGGGCTCGACCCTCGCAGCGGCGGTGGCGGGCCCCGCCGTTTCCCGAACGGGCCCGCCGCAGGATGGGCTCCGCCCCGCGAGCCCCGGGATGGTCGAGAGGGCCCCGGTCGTCGGGCCGGCCGCGGCGCAGGGCCCGTCGTCGGTTTTCGTTCACCGCCTGAGCGCCGTCGTGCTCGGCCCAGATTCCGCCGCGAACGGAATCCCGGCCACGCCCGCCTGGCTGGCGTACGACCTCGCGGACCAATCGTTCTATGTTGCCGTCGCCCCCTCGGGCGTGGACATCATCCCCGGCAACTTCAGTTACGTCCCGGCAGTTTCGGCGACAATCCCGGTCGGGAACGACCCGTTCGGCGTCGCCTACGACAACCGGACCGGCGATCTGTTCGTGACCAACGCCGGCTCCGGGAACGTGAGCGTCCTTTCCGGTACCCTCGCCCGCCCGATCTCCGCGATTCCCGTGGGGGCTCAGCCCCGGGGCGTGGCGTACGACCCCGTCAATCGGGAAGTCTACGTCGCGAACAACGCCTCGGACAACGTCACGGTGATCAACGCCTCCACCCTACAGGTCGTCGCCTCCGTTCCGGTGGGTTCGAACCCGATCGGCGTGGCGGCGGACCCCGCGACCGGCGACGTCTTCGTGGCGAACCACGGCTCCTCCAACGTCTCGGTCATCTCGGGCGCGACCAACCGGGTCGTCCGGACCGATGTCACCCCGGCCGGACCGTACGGCGTGGCCGTCGACAACCGGACCGACACCGTCTTCGTCTCGGACGAGGCGGCGGGCAACCTTTCCGTGATCTCCGGGACTTCGCTAGCGGGAGTGGCGAACATCTCCGTGTCGGTCCCGCCGCTCGGCATCGCCGATCTCCAAGGAATCGCCTACGATGTCGCCGACGGCCTCGTTTGGGTGGGGGCGGGCGCGACGGCGCTGGTTGCCATCGACCCAATCAACGATTCCGTGCGGGCGGTCGTCAACATGGATCCGTCGGGGGTCGCCTACGATCCCAATACCGGCGATCTCTGCGTGACGAACACGGCGAACACCACGTTCGAGTGCGCGCAGTTCCTCGGATCGCGGCCTCTTGTCTACTCGGTGGCATTCAACGCGACCGGGCTCGCCCCCGGTCTTTCTTGGAACGTTACGATCTCCGGCGTGCTGGTGGGCACGAGCTCCACGGGGTCTTTCCCCGTCCAATTCTACTTGAGGAACGGGTCGTACACCTTCGGGGTCGGAGCCCCCTACGGTTGGGCGCCCGCCGTCCCCACGGGGACCTTCCGGGTCGCCGGCGCCCCGGTCGCGCTCAACGTCACGTTCGTACCGGTGCCCGAGTACGGGGTCGCCTGGATCGAGCAGGGACTACCGACCGGTACTCCGTGGAACGTCACGGTCGGCGGAGGCGTCGGGACCCTATCGACCACCGGGACCACGCTACTCGCGGCCCTCACCAACGGTTCCTATCCGTTCACGGTGGGGAGCCCGAGCGGATTCTTCGCGACACCGGCGCAGGGCCTCCTCACCGTCGCCGGAGCGAACGAGACGGAGCGCATCGGGTTCGCTCCCGCCCTGGCCAACGGGATGTACCGGCTGTCGTTCCGAGAAACGGGCTTGCCGAATGGGACCGGTTGGGGCGTCGCCCTCGGAGGGGCGCTCGAGACCTCCTCGACGCCCACCGTAAGCTTCGCGGAGTCCAACGGGACCTACGCCTACGTCATCCATGCCGTCACCGACTACGTCGCGAACAGTTCGGGCACCGTCCGGGTGAACGGCAGCAACACCTCGGTGGCCGTGATGTTCCAGCCCCAGTCGTACCCAGTCGTCTTCGTCGAGTTCGGCCTGCCGAA
>JAJZDH010000154.1 GCA_021828665.1 Thermoplasmata archaeon | reverse complement strand
CTTGGCGGCGGGCGCCGCCTTCGGCGTCTTCGCGGCGGCGGGCGTGGCCGGCTTGCTCTCGCCGGGGGCCGCGGCCTTCTCGGCCCCGGCCTTCTTCGCGCCGGCGCCGGCCGACTTCGAGGCCGCCTTGTCGGCCGCCGACGACCGGCCGGCCTTCTCCTCGCCCTTCTTGTGGGCCTCGACGATCCATTCGAGCCGGCCGAGTCCGGGCTGGCGCATCGTCAGCCCGATCCGGCTGTCGCGCGGGGAGATCTCGGAAAGCGACAGGGAGACGATCCGGCCCCGGACCTTGTAGCCGACCTTGAGGTCGCGCTTCGTCTCCACGCCGATGAGCCTCTGGTTGTGCTCGTCGATGTTCACCCGGTCGTCCATGATCTGGGAGACGTGGAGCAGCCCGTCCAGCGGTCCGAACCGGACGAAGGCCCCGAACTTGCGGATCTCGACGACGGCCCCCTCGACCACCTCCTGCGGTTCGGGCCGGAAGAGGAGCGCATGGTACTCCACCTCCTGGTAGACGCCGCCATCGCCGTGGATGATGTGGCCCTCGCCGATGGGGGTGACCTCCCGGATCATGACCGTGAGGTTCTGCCCGTCGACGAGCTTGCCTTCGAACTGCTGCTGGGCGAGCTCGGGGAGCACCGTTTCGAGGCGGAGACCGAGGCGCTCGGGGGGCACCCGAACCACGGCCCGCCGGTGGTCGAGATAATACATTCGCGGCGCCGACCGGGACGGTCTATATGAGGTTACGTACCCGGCGGGATTCCCAGGGTCCGGTCCGTGATCGCCATGGAACGGGCCCCGTCCGGCTGGAGCTGGAAGATCGCCCGGACGGCGTCGACGTTCTCGGGGACCACGATGGACTCCTGGTGGATCGCCTGGAAGAAGGTGAGCTCCGCGCCCGCGAGCGCCATCCCCTCCTCCCAGAGGACGTTCTCCATCATGTCCGGGCGCGCCGCGCCGCGGTCCCGGGCGAACTCCATCACCTGGGGGGTCCCCTCGACCCGCTCCCAGGAGCGGAAGAGGCGGAAGCGGGGGCTCTTCGCGAACGCCTCCCGGACCTCCGCGAGATCGGCCGGGGGCCGCTCGAGCTCGACCTGGTTCACGTGGACGTGCATGAGCGTCGTGGGCACCACGACGGCGGCGGTACGGATCGGCAGCCCCGGCACCACGGTCCGCACGTCGGGGCCGTGGTGGCTGGGGAGCTGGAAGGTGGGGAGGATGCCGTTGATCGGACCGCGGCGCGATTCGGACGGATCGGCGGCGCGCCGCACCAGGGTCGCCTCCCACCGGCGGACCCCCCAGCGGCCCAGGACGGCGGCGGCCCGGGCGATCCCCGTGGTGTTGCACGAGACCACGCGCAGCCGTTCCCGGCCGAGCCCCTCGGAGTAGTTCGCGAGGGCGTTGAAGGAACGGTCGGCGATCTCCGCCTTCTCCCCTCCCTGGAAGATCGCCCGGATCCCGCGGGCCCGGTAGAGCGGGGCGTTCTCCTTCCCGGCCTTCTCCGGGGCGCAGTCGATCACCACATCGGCGGCCCGGAGCATCTCCTCCAGGTTCCCGGCCACCTTCAGGCCCGCCCGGCGGAACTCCCCGGGGTCCCCCCCGCCCGTGACGTACAGCGGGTAGCCCCGCCGGAGCGCCGCCTCGGCCTCGAAGCCGGGCCGGGTCTTCGCCACGCCGACAAGCTCCATGTCCGGCTGGAGGGCGATGGCGTCGGCCACGCGCTTGCCGATGGTGCCGTAGCCGTTCACGCAGACTCGGACGGTCATGGGATCCCTCCCCGGGCGGAGCGGTGGGCCGCTCAAAGCGGTTGCCGCCCGCCCGGCCCGGCGCGCCAACCCTAAAGGGTCGGACCGCTCCCCTCGGGAGTCCATGGATTTCGACCTCACCGACCCGGAGCGGGCGTTCCAGGAGGCGGTGCGCCGGTTCGGGGATACCGTCCTCCGGCCCCAGGAACGCCGGATCGATACCGAGGGGAGGATCCCCGACGAGGTGCTCCGGGAGATGGCCCACCTGGGGCTCCTCTCCATGATGGTCCCCCCGGAGTACGGGGGGATGGGCGCCTCGGCGGTCCTCACGGAGATCGCCGCCGAGGAGATCGGACGGGGCGACCTCTCCATGGCCACGGCGGTCTTCTTCCTCCTCGAGGCCGGGTGGGGGCGGACCCTCGCCCTCCACGGCACCGAGGCGGCCCGGCACGAGATCCTGCCGGCGGTCTGCCGGGGGGAGAGCTTCCTCGGCATCGCCACGACGGAGCCGACCGGGGGCAGCGACCTCGCCGGGATGCGCACGGAGTCGCACCGGGAAGGATCCGAGTTCGTCCTCCACGGCGAGAAGGCGTTCCTCTCCGGTGTGGAGGAGGCCCGTTCCCGGGGCGGCGGCCACCTCACCCTCACCCGCTCCCGGGGGACGGCGGGGGGGTTCAACTTCCTGTATGTGCCCACCGGCCACCCCTCCCTCGCCACCCAGCGGTTCGCCAACATGGGGCGGATGGGGATCTCCACCGGCGCGATCACCTACGACCATGCCCGGGTGCCGGAGCGGTACCTCCTCGGCGAGGAGGGCCGCGGCTTTGGGATCGCGCTCGAGGGGTTCACCGTGGCCCGCACCTTCGTCTCGGCGGCCTGCGTCGGGGCGGCGGAGCGCGCCCTGGAGATCGGGACCGCCTACCTGAGGGAGCGGCGGGCGTTCGGCCAGCCCCTCGGCAAGTTCGAAGGGATCCAGTTCGAGCTCGCGGACCTGTACGCCCAGATCGAGGCGGTGAAGTGGCAGTGCCGCCGGGCGGCGTGGCTGATCGACCAGCGGTTCGGCCCCGACGCGCGGCCGGACGCGGCGGCCCGCAGCGAGCTCGAACGGGTCGTGGCCGCCGTGAAGCTCACCGCCCCCCCCGTCGCCTTCGAGACGATCAAACGGGTGATGATGTGGTTCGGGGCGGCCGGGTACACCCGGGAGGTCGGGCTCGAACGGGGGTTCCGGGGCATCATGTCGTACATGGTCGGCGCCGAGGGCGGGCTCAACATCATGCGGATCATCCTCGGGCGCGAACTCCTCGGAAAGGAATTCGTCCCCTACAAGTAACGGAGGGCGGGCACGGTGGCGGGCCGGCGGGCGCCGCGGCTCCGGCCGATCCGGGAGGCGGCCTTCCACGCCTGGCTGGGATCGACCCTCGGCGGCCGGCCGGACGGCGCCCCCCTGCCCTTCGGGGACGATGTGGCGGCGTTCGGCCGGGGGAGGTCCCGGCTCCTGGCCACCACCGACGGCTTCAGCGAGGGAACGCATTTCACGGCGGAGTCGCCGCCCCGGGCCATCGGCCGGGCGCTGGTCGCGGCGAATCTGAGCGACCTGGCCTCCAAGGGGGGAACGCCGATCGGCTTCCTGCTCGCGCTCCTCCTGCCGCCGGCGACCGAGGCGCGGTGGGCCCGGGAGGTGGTCCGCGGCGTGCGGTCCGCGCTCGCGCCCCACGGAATCGAGCTATCGGGAGGCGACACCAAGCCCGCGGGAACCCGATCCCTCCTCGGGGTCGCCCTCGGGACCGCCGGCCCCGGCCCGCTGCCGGGCCGCCACCGCGCGCGCCCCGGC
>JAJZDH010000153.1 GCA_021828665.1 Thermoplasmata archaeon | reverse complement strand
CTGGTCCCCGGCGCGGATTGCCGAGCAGGTGGAGCGGTACATCTCCGTCACCGGTCTCACCGGCTTCGAGGAGGCGTTCCCGCGGGAACTCTCCGGCGGCATGCGCCAGCGGGTCGGCCTCGCCCGTGCCCTGGCGGTGGAACCGGCGGTGCTGCTCATGGACGAGCCGTTCTCGGCGCTGGACCCCCTCACCGCCGAGAGCCTCCGGGAGGAGGTCCTCCAGCTGTGGCGGGACCCGGGGCTCCCTCCCGAGGCGGCGATCCTGGTCACCCACAACATCGAGGAGGCGCTGACCATGGCCGACCGGATCATCGTGCTCTCGCACCGCCCCGGCCGGGTCCTGGCCGGCGTGATCGTGAACCTGCCGCGTCCGCGCGACCGGAAATCCGATGCCTTCTACGAGCTCACCGACTACGTCTATTCGCTCATCACGGAAGGCGGACCGCCCGCCACGACCCCCGCCGGCCTCTCCCCGTCGATCCCCCCCGGCCCCGGCGCGGCACCGTAGCCGCGACCCCCCCCCGCCGGCGGATCCGACCGCCGCCGGGAGCGGGGACCCCCCGCGAACCGGATTCGCCGCGCGCGCGGCTCCCCCCTGAAGCTCGCCCCGGGAACCGGCCCCGCCGGCGGCCCGACGACCGCTCCGGGAACCGGGATTCCTGGACGATGGATACTCTTATAGACCGCCCCCGATTGGACTAAAATCCCTCCTTCCCGACCGGAAGGAGAGGGTCTACCGTGCCCACCACTTACCCCAAGTGCGCCCCCACCGAGATGATGGGGCTCCTCGTACTGCTCCAGGACCACCACGGGGAACAGGATCTGGCCCGGCTGGCCGACGATCTGGACCTCGAGATCGACGAGATCCTCCCGTCGAGCGACTTCGCCGAGGCGCTGCGGCTGGTCACCGTGAGGGACGGACGCGTGAGCTTCACCGACACGGGCCGGGCCGTCGTGGGGGCGACGATCCGGGAACGCAAGGCCCTCCTCCGGGAACAGCTCCGGGGCACGACGCTCTACGCGACCCTCCTGCGGGCGCTGGAGGGCGCTCCGGGGAACCGGATGCCCGAGGAGGAGGTCACGCGGCTGATCGCGTTCACGGCGGCGCCTTCGGACGATGCCGTCCTCAACATCATCAACTGGGGGCGCTACACGGAGCTCTTCCGATACGACCCGGAGCAGCGCGTCCTCACGCTCATGCGCCACCGCTCCGGGCGGCCCCCCGCCGCCGGGCAGGCCGGCCGCGGGGCTACGCCGGGGGCGGCCGTACCCGTGGCTCGGTCCCCAGCCCCGACCGCCGGGGGTGCCGGCCGGGCCACCACTCCGGAACCCGCCTCCCGGATCGTCCCGGCATCGGTCTGACCAAGCGGTCCGCTCCGGGGAAAGATTTCCCCGGGGCTCAGGTCCCCGTCCATGGGCCTTCGACCTCCAGGACGCCACCCGAACGAAGATGACGGGCGCCAATCCCGATGGCCTTGGTATCCAAAGTGGGGCAGTTGGTCATCCCAGCCCCCCATTTTCCCGTTGGGCCGGCCCCCATCCGTGCAAATCTGGTCGGAGAGGGTGCCCGGCGAAGGCGAAGATCCTGGAACAGAACGTGCGGGTTCCCGAAGGACCCGTCGCCAACGATCCGAGGGGAAACCGGGCCCTGCCCCCGAGAAGGAAGCTTCCCATCGAATGGGTCCCCTCCGGACAAATGGTCCCGCATCACCGAGGGTACTGGAGCCACCAAGGCGCGACCCGGCCCCCCACGAGGGCTCTCGGGAAACCCTTAAAGATGCTCGCCGCTCGGTCCGGATTGTTGGGCACGTAGATCAGCGGAAGATCGCTGCTTTCGCAAAGCAGAGGCCGGGGGTTCAAATCCCCCCGTGTCCATATCTGAAAGGGTTAAGAGCCACCATGTCCTAAGGGTGGTTGATGCCGCGAAGAGGCGCGATCACCCCGAACCTCCTTGAGGATCCGAACGTCCGCCGATGGCACGAGAACCTCGCTCGAGGTTCCCAAGCTACCGCGGACGTCAACCTGCGCCGTCTCTCCGCGTTCTGCAGGTCAGCCGAGCTTACGCCCGCCAGCCTCGTCGAACTCCCTGAGAAAGAGCTCCATGACCGATTCCTCGACTTCGTCGCCTCGGAGGAGAGGCGGGGCGTTGCCGGGTCCTACATCGTCCGCACCGTGAAGGGGGCAAAGTCCTGGCTCCTCCACAACGGCAAGAAACTCGACCGCCCCATCAAGGTTCGAGGAGCTAAGGATACGCCGTCGCTCCGGGACGAGCGCGTTCCGACCCAGCAAGAGCTCCGCGCAATCCTCCTCTCCGGGACCCCTCGCATCCGGATAGCCTGTGCCCTCGTCGCGTTCTCCGGACTCCGCCCTGAAGTGCTCGGCAACTACCTCGGGACCGACGGCCTCACGCTTCGGGACTTCCCAGAGCTCCGGGTCGGCAAGTCTGGGGTCGAGTTCAGTGCGACTCCAACCCTGATCCGCATCCGCCCGGAGCTGTCCAAGAACTCGAACGGCTATCTGTCGTTCCTGTCTCAAGAGGGATGCGAGTACCTGAAGCAGTACCTCGAGGAACGGGTACGGGCCGGCGATAAGCTCGGCCCCGACTCCGACCTCATCCACCCCGACCGCGCCGGGAAGCGGTTCATCCGGACCATCAACATCGGCGACGCGATTCGAACGGCGATCCGCGGCGCGGGGTTCAAGTGGCGGCCGTACGTCCTCCGACACTACTTCGACACGCAACTTCTGACTGCCGAGTCGAAAGGCAAGGTCGCCCACGACTTTCGCGTCTACTGGATGGGCCACGTCGGCTCCATCGACGCTCGCTACACGACGAACAAGCGGCAGGTTCCCAAGGAATTCCTCGAGGAGATGCGCGCCGCCTACAAGCGGTGCGAGCCGTTTCTCTCGACCGCCACGATACCTTCGAACTCTGACCGGGACCTGCAAACCCGGAAGGTCATGCTGCGGATTGTCGGTTTCACCGAGGAAGAACTGACCAAGGTTGATCTTTCGGGAAAGACTGACGAGGAGATCATCCAGCTCGCGGAAGATCGGCGTGCGTCTCAAACTATGGCCGCCGTGAGACCCGGGCAGAGAGCCGTTTCCATCACCGAAGTCGGGCAGCTATTGGAGGCAGGTTGGGAGTATGTGGGGCCCCTCGGTGTGGACAAGGCCATCCTCAGTTCGATGTCGGCCGCCCACCGAGCCCCGCGATAAGTAGCATTCGATGACCGCATCGGACGGAGAGTCCCTCGAAGACGCCCTCCGAGAGATCGAAAGGCTTGCGAAGGAGGAGGAGCAGACCTCGGGGCACACACCTGATCCAGTCCACGTCGCGATTACTAAAGGAATGGTGCGGGCGGCAGCGTCGACTTCTGGACGGGCTTTCAGATTCCTCATCCAACCCGAAAATAAAGATGCGTTGTCTCAGATTCTAACTGCGGCGGGCCGCAACAAGTATCGTGAACGACTAGCCCACACACTGGAGTCTGGGACAGTCGAGGAGAATCGCAGGCTGATTCAGGAGTGCGCGTGGTATGCCGGCCTTACTCCCAAGCGAAAAGCCGAGATGCTCCGAGCTCCGAAGCAACGGGAATTGGCG
>JAJZDH010000152.1 GCA_021828665.1 Thermoplasmata archaeon | reverse complement strand
CCTCCCGTACACCGGTGCCGCCAGCGGCTCCGTCGTCCACGCCGTCGCCGCGTGACCCAGCAACGCCACCGCCACTCCCGATTGCCGATAGTTGTGCGCCGTCCCGACCACCACCGACTGGCTCATCGTTCCCGCATACGCCACATACAGGTCCCCCGCGGCGTCATACGCCGCCGAGAGATCCGGCGTCGATTGGTAGAACGCGCTCTCGCAGAACCCCAGCGGGCAGGTCGTCTCTCCCACCCGCGACGACCCCGTGACCACCCAGCTCGGCCCCGACCAGCTCGTCCCGTTGTTGGTCGAACTGTACGCCACGATCGAGTCGCCCCACGTGAGACACCCTCCTCCCGCCTTCGGGTTCGCACAACTCCGGTTCGTCGCATACACCACCGTGAGCTTCCCCGACCCGTTCACCGCGATCGCCGGGGACATCGCATTGTACCCCTGGGTCGCATTCCATCCGGGGAGCCCCGTTGGCGTGCTCCATCCCGCTCCTCCGTTCGTCGACGCGAGGAAGTGGACCGAGATCGGCAGCACACCGCCCGGGATCGGGGTCGAACTGTTCGCAATGTCCTCGTACGCCACGTAGATGGTGCTCCCCGTCGCCGCCACGACGGGCCGCGCGAGGTTGCTTCCGGTCACCAACGTCTGCACCGCCGACCAGTTCTGCCCGTTGTCCGCCGACGACACGAATCCGATCGCATCCGACGTCCGCGTCGAATACTGGCCGGGCGCCGCGCTCGAGTTCTCCATCACGAAGACTCCATACGCCACCCCCGACGACGACACCGCAAACGACGGCTCGATGGCGTTCTGGGTCCCGCAACGGGTCCCCCCGAGGGTGTGGATCGCCGTGAACGTCACCCCGCTCGTGGTCGATAGCGCCTCCTGCAGCCGACTCGTCGTGGTGACGTTGGCCCCGGGGCAGGTGTTGTTCGTCGCATCCGTGGTCACCGCGCTCACGATCCCCACCGACCCGTTGTGGAACGCCAGCACGTTCGGCGAGTTCTGCACATCCTGGCAGTACGCCGTGAAGAACGGCGAGGCGTTCACCACGCTGCACGGCTGGTTCGCATGGTTCACCGCCTCGGGACTCTGGCTGACCTGGAGGAAGGGGGAGACCGCGAACGGCCAGACGGTGAACGTCGCATTGGCCGTCGTGTAGTTCGCCGAGGAGTCGGTGACATTCAATTCGATCGTGAAGGTCCCGTTGACCGTCGGCGTGCAGTAGTAGGAGGAAGTGTTCAGGGTCGAGCAGCCGGTCGGGAAACCGGTGTAGTTGTACGAATACGGGGGAACGCCGCCATACGCATAGGTGGAGAACGTGAAGTTCGTGCCTTGGGGAGCCGCCGTCGGGTAGACATCAAAGTAGGAGATATACGGGCCGTTCACGCCGAGCGGATTCACGTGCGCCGCCGACGCGACGGCTGGCTTCAGCGCCGCGTGCGGGGCCCCGGTCACTCCGGCCACACCGGGAAGACCCACCGTGCCGATCCCCCAGGCGCTGAGGATCACCACGATCAGGATCGCCAGCGAGGCGAAAATGGTCCGTGCGTTCGCTTTGCTCCCGGGTTCCGACGGCGGCGTCATCGGCGCGAGCACCTGCTCCCAGTATTAAAACCTCTGCAAATTCCAAAGTCCGTCTTCGACGGTCCGGGTGCTACCCGGAGGGCGAAACTCTCCCCACGCCCTCCCGCCGGCACCTAAGGGGTGCCCAACCTTGGGGAGGGACCGGAGCACTCCCGTGAGTTTCCCGCGGTGAACCGCGCCATTTCGGGCTTCGAACCTGGCTCCAATCGTACCGTAGGGCTTAGCGAATGGGAGGTCATGCCTGATGGCTTGTCCATTCGTCGTTCCGGTCCGTGGACCTCCAACGCAGGGAACCCATCCTCGGACGTAGGTACCTCCCATCATGGCTGTCTCCGGAATCCTTGGGGGTGCCCGTGGGCGTCCGCCCGAGGACCCCGTGCCACCGAAGGCCAGGGACTCCGGCTCTTTTCCGGCAGTCCGCCACCTTGGGCGTCGACGAGGGATCCCTGCGGAAGCGAGTTGAACCCTCGGCTTCAGCGGCCCGCCCGATACGCCAGGATTACCCCCGACATCGCCGGAAGAGTCCGATTGTGCCCATTCGGACTGGCCCTGCGAGCAGGGTCCTCTCTCTCGGGCATCTTCGATGGCCGTTCGGGCCGGCGGTTTCCCGGTCGCGAGGGCGGCGCGCGATCCGCGAGCTTTCCCGTCGCGGCCCGAGGCCGTCGAGGATGGCCGCATGGGGACGGCGACCGGGATCGGGAGGGCGTGAGGTCCCTCTCCCAAGGAGGCGAGAGGATTAAGACCCGGTCCGACACCTTGAAGGGCGTGTCCTCGGTCCGCGGACCAGCGGTCCGACCCATCCGTATCGTCCGGGCTCCGGAGGTGGTCTCGCCCGGAGGCTCCGATCGGCCGGGCTCCCGCCCTTCGCCGACGCGGGGAAACCAGGCCGGTTACCGACGGGGCCGCCGGCTGCTGTACGGGTACCTTTTGGCGGTGTTCCTCCTGTACTTTCTCATTCTCCTGCTCCTCGTGACCTCGCGGTACCCCGGGGTCCGGGAGAACTTTGTGGCCTACGGCCTGTTCACGGCCATCGCTTCCGCCTCGGCGGTCTCCGGGTATATCCTCACCCTGGGGCGGGCGCCCGTCGCGTTCTACACGTCCGACGGTCAGCTGGTGATCCGGGAGCGGTTTGGGGGGGTGCGACGGTTTCCCATCGGCCCGGAGCTCCGCGTGACGGTGTACCGGCGGATCCCGATGGGGGCCTTCTCCCCCGAACCGACCGAGGCGGTCCGCGTGCAGTACGGGGATCGAGCGACCCGGGAATACCTCCTCGCGAACGGCACGCTGGAAGGACTCCCCGAGCTCCGCGGGGCGCGAACCGACGGGTAGGATCCGAGGGGGCCCGCCGCGTCAGTCGAGGACGTCTTCGAGCTCCCCGGCCACCAGGCTCAGCAGCTGGTCGAGGGCGCGGTTCTTCATCTCGGTGATCTGGCCCGAATCGGTCTCCATCCGCGCGAGGAACTCGTCGCCGTCCCGGAGGAAGGAGAGCGAGAGGAGGTGACGACGGGCATCCGGGCGGAAGGTGAGCTTCACCGTGCCCGACGGTGCGGACGAGGAGCCCTTCGCATGGGACCGACGGGAGGGAGGGGGGCTCCGGACCGCCGGGGCCCGGGAGGCAGTCCGCTGGGCTTCGGGCCGGCGCCCCGCCGGCCTCCGGGGCGCGGCCTTCTTCTTCGGTTTGGCCTTCGGACGGACCGACCCGGCAGGAGGCATCGTGGGGGACCTCGGCTCGGGCCCCACCGAGGTGCCGTATTTATGGGTTCCGAACGGCGGATGGCCCGGGGCGCGCGGGACCGAAGGAGATCCCGGGTCCCGCCGGGGCCCGAGGGGACCCGACCGGCGGGACCGACGGGGGGGCCCCCGCCGACCCACGGCCCGGCCGTTCCGGGCGGGGGCTTATAGGGGACCCCGCTTCCCGGTCCCGTCGGGGGAGGGAGCGCTCGGTGGGGCCGGTGGAGCGCGAAGATCCGATCTCGCTGGTCGGCCTCCTCTTCCTCCTGGCCCTTCTGCTCGCCGCCATCTTCCTCC
>JAJZDH010000151.1 GCA_021828665.1 Thermoplasmata archaeon | reverse complement strand
ATGTCCGTTGGGGGCGATGATCGGCGCCGATTCCCCCGTGGTCTGCCACGTCGGGGCGCTGTAATCCTCCGAGAAGCCGCCGCCGGAGTTGGACCACGCGGGTTCGCTCTCGAGCCCGGTGATCGATCCCGTGATCGACTGCGACAGCACGGGCGCCGTACCGCCGACCGCCAGCACGAGGGGGGAGGCGGCCGGGAACTCCGGCTGGATCTGGCCGTTGCAGCCCCCCTTCGGGTTGCTGTCCCCTCCGTTGTCGCCACTCGCCGCGACGAAGGTGATCCCCTGGGAACTGCCCCGGGCAAAGTCGGTGGAGAACGCCGCCTGGAAGGAGAGGTCCGACCCGTCGGAGGTCGCGAACGACATCGAGACCACCCGGACGTTCGGCTGCTGGATCGCCTGGGTGAGCGCGTCCTCGAGGCTCTGGTCGGTGGGAGAGTACTGGTTGG
The DNA here is from genome assembly GCA_021828665.1 of Thermoplasmata archaeon. Lineage (GTDB taxonomy): Archaea > Thermoplasmatota > Thermoplasmata > Lutacidiplasmatales > UBA184 > JAKIVR01. Next base: position 3,273 of record JAJZDH010000151.1, on the reverse strand, counting down.
AGGCGGGACCGTCCGGGGCGTAGACGGGATACAGGGTGGCCCCGGGGGCTTCGGTGCCGGCCCATTCGAGATCCAAGGTGAGCTCCAGGGGCGCCTGGCTCGGATCGCTCGTGGCGGTCGCGTTGGGCGGGGGGGCCCCGTCCACGGGCACCGGTGCGATCTCCGGCTGGGGGAACGAGCCCGGGTAGTACGTCCGGAAGAAGGTCGAGACGTCGGCGGGGCTGTACCCGTCGCCCCAGAGGACCAGGGCGATCCCCTGGCCGGAGGCGAAGGTCGGGGGGCCGGTCAGGTTGTACAACGCGTCCAGACCGTAGATGAGATGGATCGACGACGGCGTGACCAGGTTCGTGGTCCGGCCCTGACCCGGAGCCACCCCTCCGGCGGCCAGGGGCGGGGTGGGGACCGAGAGGGGGAGCTCGTGGAAATTGAGTTGGAACCGGTCGAACCCTTCCGAGAGGCCGCTCACGGCCGCCACCTGGCCCTCCAGAGCGGGGGGCAGCGACGGCACGGAGGTGGGGAACTGGACCCGGCCGGAGCCGTTGCGGGCGGAATCGAGGCCGGTGCCGAACGCCCGTTCCACGTCCGCCACGGGGCCGGCCACCGTGAGCGTGAGCCGCTCCGGGTCGGTGTGCACCGGCCGCAGCCCCTCGGCGACGAAGTACGCCTCGAGCGCCGAGTAATTTGTCGCCGTCGGACTGAACTCCGCCGTGAACTGGGCCGGCGAGAGGACCGCGCCCGGTTCCTGGGCGATCGCGAACAGCCCGAGATTCCGCGGGAACAGGGTCAGCGCCACGGTGAGGTTCCCGGCCGGCGCGCCGGTCACGTTCGTCAGCGTCCCCAGGGACGCGACGTACCCGGAGCGGGCGCTCCACGGGGCCTGGAGGGAAGCGGGCAGAAGGCTCATGGCGGCCCCGGCGCCCGCGGTGGAGGCGGGAGGCGGCCCGGCCGAAGGCAGGAGGCCGGCCCCCGAGCTCAAGAGGACGAAACCGGCGAGGGCAACGGCGACGGAGACGCGAAGGCCCCGATCCATCCGAGCGGCTCCCTCGGTCCACTACTCGGCCCGGGGGCTATCAAGGTATCCGGCCCCGGCGGAGCCGTTCCTTCGGTCTCCCCGCGCGCACCGGGAGGCTTCCGCCGGGGAACTGTTCCGGGGGGAAGCGCGGGGAGTTCCGACGTCCCTTCGGGCCGGCCGCCCCCTATCGACCCCCATCGACCCCCACGGATCGGCCCGATCGGGACTGAAGGACCGAACCGCTTCGGGGGGCGCCCCGCCGGAGGCGTCCGTTCCGGGAACGGACCGGCTCGGACCGGCCCTCCGGTCCTCCGACCGGCACCGGCGGGGACCCTCTCGAGAGATCCGATCGGAGAGTTCCGGATCGGGGCCCGGTTCCCCGGAAGATCTCCGTTCCGCCGGTTTCGTCCGGGGCGGTGGACCGCCGCCACGGAACACGTGGGCGGGCGGGAGGGGTCGCTCCGCGGACGGTGCCGGGGATCGGAACGGGGCGGTCGCCCGATCAGGCCCGGATCGGCTTCGTGTACCCGGCGGGCCGCGAAAAGGTGCCCCCGGACCCGAACGGGTCCGGGCGGGCTCCGGCCGTCTCCCCGCGTGGCTGGCAGAGGTAGGCGTCCACCGCCGCCGCGGCGTCCATCGCCGCGCCCATCGCATACACCACCGAACGGCCCCCCACGGCGAAGACCCCGGGCACGGGGGTGGCGAACCCGGGCAGCGGGCCCTCGGGCCACCCGCCGCCGGCCACCTTGAGCTGGAGCTCCGGAGAGAACCCTTCCAGGTCGGCGCGCTGGCCCACGGCGATGATCAGGGTGTCGCAGGGGATTGTGGTCTCGGAGCCGGCGACCGGCACCGGGGCCCGCCGACCGCTCGCATCGGGCGGACCGAGCTCCATCGTCTGCACCACGAGCCCGGTCACGTGGGCCGTTCCCTCGATCCGGACCGGGGCCCGCTGGTACAGGAAATGGATCCCCTCCTCCTCGGCCCCGTGGAGCTCCTCGTGGTCGGCCGGCATCTCCGAACGGCTGCGCCGGTAGACGAGGGTGACGTCCTTGCCGGCCGAGAGGCGGATCGCGGTGCGGATGGAGTCCATCGCCACATCGCCGCCACCGACCACGACCACCTTCCGTCCGAGGGCGACCGTCTCGCCCCGGTTGACCCGGTGGAGGAGCTCGAGGGCCGGGTGGACGCCGGGGAGGTTCTCGCCGGGCACCCCCAGGGTCTTGTGCGCGCTGGTGCCGACCGTGATCACGACCGCCAAGTACCCCTGCTCGCGGAGATGTTCGGGGGAGAATTCCCGGCCGATCTTCGTCCCGGGGACCCAGGTGATGTCGAGGTTGCGGAAGCGGGCCCGGTCGCGCTGGACATCGGCGTCGGACATCCGGTAGGCCGGAATGGTCTGCATCAACCCGCCGGCCCGCGGCTCCTGCTCGAAGACCGTGACGGAGTAGCCCCGGATCCCGAGCTCCCAGGCGACCATGAGGCCGGCCGGCCCGGCGCCGACGACGGCCACGCGCTGGCCGCGGGGTTTCGACGGGACGTAGACCAGGTCGGAGTTCCCGATCTCGAGGGCGGCCCGTTTCAGATGACGGATCGCGATGGGGACCCCCTTCTTCTTGACCACGCAGGAATCCTCGCAGTAGCGGTAGCAGACCTTGCAGAGGGAGGTGGCGAGCGGGTTCCCCTCCAGGGTGACCCGGGCCGCCCCGTCGAAGTCCCGATCCGCGACCTTCTTGATGTATTCCCGGCAATCCTGGGTGATGGGACACGCCTCGACGCACCAGGGGCGCCGGCACTGGATGCACCGCTTCGCCTCCAGGACCGCATCCTCCAAGGTGTAGGGGTGCTGGATCTCCCGGAAGTCCTCGATGCGCACCTCGGGCGTCTCCTCGGGGATCGGTACCCGCACCGGGTTCAACTTCGGAACGGGCGGAGGGGCGGCGGCAGCGCTCGCGGACATAACGGGGGCAACTAGGCGGACCGGGCCATAAATCGCTTGCCCACGCCGGAGCGGCCGGGGCGCGGGCCTCGATTCCAATAGACACCTCACGGACTGGCCGCCCCGTCCAGTAGCCCCTCCTCCCCGGCCCAGGCCTCCAGCCTCTCCCTGACCTCCTCGTCCCTCTCCGAGAGAATCGCCATCACGTTCTCGAGGGCCACGTACGTTCGCTTCCGCCCGACGGGAACCCGCTCCCTCACCCCCTCTTTCCCCAGCCGCTCCAGCCGACCCTTCACCTCCGCCCAGGATTGCCCGACAAACTCCT
>JAJZDH010000150.1 GCA_021828665.1 Thermoplasmata archaeon | reverse complement strand
CCGACGGGGCCTACGCCGCTTCCCCGGAGAGGCCTGGGCCTCTGCGGGTGCACGATGCAACGCCCCCGGAGGGGGCGCGCATTCGGACCCGAGAAAGGGGTCGATATTTAACCCCTCCGGTGGCGGTCCGCGCGGGCGGCTCCTCGAGGGCGGAGGAGGGGGCGGTGCGGGGCCCGTTCCGGTCGGCCCGGCCCCCGGCCGCCGTCCGGACGGGGGCGCGGCGCCCCCCCGGGTCGGTGCGGCGGGGCGGCTCCCGTTCAGCGGGAGAACGCCCCGACGACGGTGTGGAAGCGGTCCCGCGCCGGCTCGGCGCCGTCGTACCGTCCCAGGGCGTACCGGCAGAGGCCATCCCGGTGCGGCGGGCAGGTCGCGCAGGTCCGCTCGGCCGGCACCGGGGCCCGGACGGCGTCGCCGCGGACCTGGGATACGGCCGATCGGATCCAGGTCGCCTCGCGCTCCCCGAACGGAACGGAGACCCACCCTTCGTGGGCCCCGTTCCCCGCGGCGTCGCCGTAGAGCAGGATGCCGTAGGGCGGCCGGTGGCCGGAGACCGCCTCCACGAGGCGGCATTCGGCGAGGAGCTGGATCAGGTCGAACGTTCGCCCGTGCACCTCGTGGAGACCGCGCACCGGATGGGTCGACTTGTACTCCACGGGGAGGAACCCCGCACCGGGCCGCTTGAGGATGAAATCCGGGCGACCGCTCAGGCCGAGCTCGGCATCCACGAGGTTGAAGCCGTGCTGGCGGAAGATCGGGTCGGGGCGGACCTGCTCCGGCGCGAAGAGCATCGGCAACTCCTCCTCCTCGCCCTCGTCCTCGTACACCAGGAGGTCGGAAGGGAAGATGTCGAGGCGCCCGTCGTTGACGGGGAGCGCCGGGAAGGCGGGGGCCGGAAGCGGAGAATGCCGGAGCGGTACCACATCCGGCGGGGTCCGGACGACCTGGGCGGTGGAGGTGGCGGCGGTCGATCCGAGGGTGCTCTGGCGCCGGACGTGCGCGAGCTCGAGCTCGTGCGGGCACCGGAAGTAGGTGACCAGGTCGTGCGGGGTCAGGTGCTCGACGGCGATCGGGGGGATGGTTTGGGCGCTCATCGGCGGAGCGTGCGCCCGCCCGGGCTATGAAGCTAGGCTTGGACGGGGCCGGACGGTCCGGAAAGCCGGGCCCGGATCCGGTCGGCGACCTCCGGAGCGAGCTCCGGCCCGTCGAGGAGGGGCGCGAGGAGCCGCGGGTCCCAGCCGACCCGGTTCAGGTGATCGACGATCCGGTCGGCCCTCTCCGCCTCCCCGCCTCGCGCCGACCGGACGAGCTCGATCTCGAGCGGGACCACCGGCACCGGGATCCCTTCCCACATGACGGGGCGCCCGGGAGCGGCCCGGCCCGGCGACCCGGGACCGGCGGAGAGCGCCCCGGCGGCGCCGCCGGGCCGCCCCGACCACCCGATCCTCAGGCCGGCCCGGAAGGTCCCGACGAAGGCGGCTCCGTCGGAGGACGCCGGTTCCGTTCCGGCCGGGACGGACGCACCGGAGGGGTGGACCGGCTCCACGAGGTAGGCCTCCAGAAGCTCCCCGAGCCGGTCGGCCCCGGAAGGGGTGGTGGCGAGGCCCACCTCGCCGGGGACGCCGAGCGGCACCCCCCGGAACCATGCCGCCGCCGGGCCGGTGACCTCCCAGGGGATCGATTCCGCGGCGAGCGGCCCCGCGATCCGGGCAAGCGTCTCCCGCCAGCCGTCCTCGAAGACCCCGGGCGGGGGAGGCTCGGTGGCCTGGCGCAGCATCGGGCCGATCACGAACCGGGTGCGGTTGTACGCCGCCCGGACCCGGGGCAGCTCCGGTTCCGGGAGGAGGAACGACTTTTCCCAGCATCCCGGGCCGCCGTACATGCAGGCTCCGGGAGGGTGGGCGAACCCGAGCCGCTCCGGGACGCCCGCCGGCCGGGCGGCCGCATCGGTGCCCGCGTCCTGGAGATGGAAGGTGAATCCGGCCGGCTCCCGGTCCCGGGTGAGCTGGAACAGGAACCCTCCGCCGAGGTCGGGTCCCGACAGGAGGCGGGACGGGAGTTCGAACGGCGGCACCCGATCTCCCGGTGCGGCTACGGCGGAGCGGCGGCGGTTCCGCGGTCGCACCGGACGAGGTCGGGCTCGTGGCCGGTCCGCGGGCCGCCGCCGGACGCCGCGCTCCTCGCCACGGCTCCTCTCCGCGACCGCCCGTCTCAGGACCGGTCGCCCGGGTCGGGCAGCAGGCCCGTGGTGACGCCGACCAGCCCGTGCTCGATGAAACCGTGGAGGTAGCTTCCGTTCCGGAGCGGTCGCCAATCGCCGGGGCCGGAGTCGAACCGCTCGCTGCCGATCAGGAGCATCCGGGAGTCGGTCCGATAGCCCATCTCGTAATACGGGCGGTCCCGGGTGAGCAGCCCCGGGCCGTGCTCGCCGAGCCAGTGGCAGAACGCCCAGATCTCGTTCGGTCCGCGGGAGAAGAGGACATTGAGTCCCGAATAGGGGACCTCCGTCCGGGGGTGCCGCTCGTCCCAGACCTCGCGGATCTCCTCCCGGCTCCGGACGTAGGCGGCGAGCGGGTCCCCCGTGGCCTCCAGGTGCTTCACCAGGAGCCAGAAGAGCACCTCGCTGTCGTTGAGGCCGCGAAGCCGGGATTCGAACTTTCCGAGGCGCGGCCGGGTCTCCCGGGGCAGCGTCACCTGGCCGTTGTGGGCGAAGAGGAGGCTCTCGTACCCGAACGGCTGGGAGTTCTCCAGCGCCAGGAGCCGGCTCCGGGGCAGCCCCATCGGGTTCGAGGCGGAACGAAGGTGAGCCACGACCACGGGCCCGTGGGCCCGGTCCGCCACCGCCCGGAACCGATCCCGCTCCTCGGGTTCAAAGGCGCCCCGGACCCCCTTCTCGATAAGCGCGACCCGGGTGTCCTCGTACCAGGCGATCCCCCACCCGTCCTTCTGGGCGGTCTCCGGGGTGACGTTCGATTGGGCGAAGAGGGAGGCGTCGCTCTCGACGAGCCACGGGCGGGCGCTCGCGACGCGGCCGCCCAGCAACCCCAGCAATCGGCACACGGCGCCCGGGGCACTCCGCCCATGCATAAATATGAGCCGCCGCCGGACCGGCAACCGATTTACGGCCTCGGGGCGTTGGGGGCCCGGAGGAGATGACCGTGGTGCACATCGAAGTCACGCCCACCGCCCGGGAGCAGGTGCTGAAGATCATGGAGAAGCAGGGCACCCCCGGACAGGCGCTCCGGCTGTACGTCCAGGGCGGCGGATGCTCGGGCCTCACCTACGGCATGACCTTCGACCGCCAGGAGACCGGAGACGAAGTCGCCTTCGAGGACCCGGGGCTGACGGTCGTGGTCGACCGGGCAAGCGCGCCCCTCCTCGACGGGGTGCGGGTCGATTTCCTCATGGGCCTCGAGGCCTCCGGCTTCAAGATCTTCAATCCGAATGCGAAGGAAAGCTGCTCCTGCGGCAAGTCGTTCTCCGCCTGAGCGGCCGCCCGAGTCACGACCGGCCGTCCCGGCCGGACTGGTATCCGCCGGGAGGGGACGCGACGGCCGTCGCGGGCTCCCTTCCCGACACCAGGAGCCCCGGGCCGTGCGCGAGCCCCAGCGGTAGGGCTACGAGAAGCGGGCGGAGGGCTTTAGCAGCTAATGGCGCAACCTATACATAGGCCACACTCCATGTCCTATCGATGGACATTTTGCTTCGCCCGGGAGAGGCGGCACGAAGG
>JAJZDH010000149.1 GCA_021828665.1 Thermoplasmata archaeon | reverse complement strand
GACCGGCTTCGAGCACGCGGCCGTCCCGGCCGGGTGCGTCGCCTCCGCGCTCGTCCAGCCGCTCCAGTACCTCACCGACTCCTTTTCCGCCACGGTGGGCGCGGCGGGGGCCCGGTTCTGCCTCCAGGCGATGGCCGGCGGCTGGACCTCCGTCAACTACACCGGACCGGCCGATTGGTCGCTCTCGGTCGACGGATATCCGTCCTACTTCCCCACCTCCCCGTACGCCCGCGACGCCCTCGCGTTCCTCCCCGAGTACCAGGTCCGGTACCTGCTGCTCGACGGCTCCGACGGCTATCCGGATTTCGGCGCCTCGCTGCTGGCGCGGTTCTCCCCGCCGGGACCGGCGACCGGCCTCGATGCCGTCCCCTGCTGGACGGCGGGCTCGCTCCACGTGATCGGTCTCGGAGGCTGCTGACCGACCGGCCCGACGGCCCGCCCCTCACGGAGGCGGCGGGTCCCCGGAGCGGGCGGGCTCCGGCTCCGCGGGCGCGCCGGGCGATCCGGAGGGGTCCGACCGGCGCCCCGCGAGCCATCGGCGACGGAGCGCGATCCAGCGGGCCTGGCGGGCCTCGAGCCGCTCCCGGGATCCCTCGAGATCGACGGGCGGTGCCGGCGGCGGGGCGCCGGCGGGGGCGGCGGCCGGGGGCCGTGGGGGTTCCGGGGGAGGTCCGGCCGGGGGGGGCTCCGCCTCGTCGAGGCGGGCGATCCGGCCCGTCACGCGACGAGAGTTCGGACCGCGGCCCACCGGGCCCCCACCTCCTCCTCCGAAAATCCGACGGTGGGCGAGAAGAGGACGTGATCCCCCCATTCCGCCCGGGCGGCGGGGAACTCCTCGAGCGCGAGCGGCAGGACGATGCCGTCGGCCCGGGTCGTCCGGAGCAGCTCCCGGAGGACGTCGGCCGGGGCGGCGCCCCCCTCGTGGAGGACCAGTCCGGGATCGAACGCCACGAGGATGTCGCGGGCGAGCGCCGTCCCTTGCTCCGAAACGACGGCGGTCACGCGGCACCCGCGCTTCATCATGAGGAAGGCGCCGAGGGCCCCGCGGACGCCGTCCACCGAGGCGACCACCCGGCCGGCGACCCCGAGCGGAAGCCCCCCCGGACCGTCGCTCCGCGCGCGGTAGAGGTAGCTCCTCGGCCCGCGGACCTCGACGTGGAACTCGACCTCGGGATGGTCGAGGTCGACCTCCAGCCCCCGGTCGGGCCACCGGGCGAAGATCGCCGCTCCCAGCTCCCGGGCGAGCTCCTGGCTGGTGAACGGATGCTGGCCGGTGCGGCGCGCCCGGACGGCGAAGCGGGCCCCGGGCGGCAGGGCGCCGTCGGCGAGGTCGAGGAGGGAGCGGGCCAGGAGGGCCCGGTCGGTGTCCACCTCGACGACCTGGCTCACCGACGTCACGCCGAAGACCCGGCGGGCGAGGCGGACCCCGAGCGAGCCGTCGGCCACTTCCAGGTACAGGTGGCCGTGGTCGGCCCGCAACCGGCAGGTCTCCCCGGCGACCCGGAACTGCTCGAGCAGGTTCCGGCCGAGCGTATGCTCGAACTCCCGCCGCACCGGCGGGGACTTCAAGGCGAGCTCGCCGTAGCGGACCAGGATCGTCGGCGCCAAGGGGCAGTGTTAAGTCGGGAGGTCCGCTTGAGCGTTGCTCTTCCTCCCATGGCGGCCACCGAGACCGGGGGATCCTCCGTCGGGGAGACCGACCCGTGGGCCCGCCTGCGCCTCTCCGTGGCGGAACGGCTCCGGGCCGCGCTCGGGGCCCGGGGCGCGGCGTCCGAGGCCGACTCCGCGGTCCAGCAGCTCGAGGCCCCCGCGCAACCCCCCGCCGATCTCGCGGTCGCCCTCCATCGCCCCGCCCGGCGGAGCGGACGGACCGCCGAGGGGCTGGCCCGGGAACTGGCGGAGGAGTTTCGGGGGCTCGCCGACTTCCGGCAGATCTCCGCCCAGGGGGCCTACCTCAATTTCGAGGTGGACCCCGCGCTCCTCGGGATCCGGACCCTCGACCTCATCCTCTCCCGCGGCGGCGCCTACGGCCACGGATCCCCCCAGACGAGCCGGGTGTCGGTGGAGCATACCAGTGCCAACACCACCGGGCCGTTCCACATCGGGAGGGTCCGCAACGCCGTCCTCGGGGACACGCTGGCCCGGGTGCTCCGGGCGGCCGGGTATCCGGTGACCACCCAGTACTACGTCGACGACGTCGGTCGGCAGGCGGCGGTCATCACCTGGTTCTGGTCGCGGCCCGCCGCGGAGTGGCCGCCCGAGCTCCTCGCCGAGCTCCCCGTCGGCTGGGCGCACCGGGCCGCGGGCCAGAAACCGGACCACTTCCGGGGCGCCCCGTACCCGGCGGCCACGGCGTTCCTCAAGAGCCATCCGGAGGCGGCCGAGGAGGTCCAGGCGCTCGCCCGCGATCTCGAACGGGGCCGGGAACCGCCCCGCCACCACGAGCTCGCCGTCGAGATCCTGGGCGGCATGACCGCCTCGCTCGAACGGCTCGGGATCTCCTTCGACGAGTTCGTCTGGGAATCGAGCCTGCTCACCGACGGATCGGTGGAGGAGGTCCGCCGCCGCCTCGCGGCCGCCCCGCATGCGGTCCAGGAGGAGAACGGGGCGGCGGCGATCGACGCGACCGGCTACCACCTGCCGACGGAGGGGGCCCGGATCATCGTGGCCCGGGCGGACGGCACCTCCCTCTACGTCACCCGCGACGTGGCGTTCCACCTCCGGAAGTTCCGGAGCTACGACCGGGTCATCGACGTCCTCGGGGCCGACCACAAGCTCCACGCCCAGACGCTGGAGGCGCTCCTCACCGAGATCGGCGAGACGCGGCGGCCGGAGTTCGTGATCTACGCCTACATCTCCGCGCCGGGGGGCGGGAAGATGAGCTCCCGGGCCGGGACGGCGGTCTACCTCGACGACCTCCTCGAGGAGGCGGTGCGGCGCGCCGCGGCCGAGGTGGCCCGGCGCCACCCCGATCTCGACCCGGCCCAAGCCCGGCGGATCGCCGAGATGGTGGGCGCCGGCGCGATCCGGTACTCCATCCTGCGGGTGGCGGCGGAGAAGACGGTGACCTTCCAGTGGGAGGAGGCGCTCTCCTTCGAGGGCCGCAGCGCCCCCTTCCTGCAGTACTCCTACGCGCGGGCGTCGAGCCTGCTCCGCAAGGCCGAGGCGACGGAAGGTCCGTATCCGTATGCCATCGAGGAGCTCGCCGGCCCGTGGGAGCGCACGCTCCTCACCACCCTCTCCCGGCTCCCGGGCACCGTCGCCTACGCGGCCCGGACCGGCCACGTCCACACCCTCGCCGGCTACGCCCACGAGCTCGCCGAGGAGTTCAACCGGTTCTACCAGGAGGTCCCCGTCCTCCGGGCCGAGTCGGGCCGGAGGAGCCGGGTCGCCCTCGTCGCGGCCGCCCGGCAGACGCTCGGCAACACGCTCGATCTCCTCGGGGTCGAGAAGCTCGACCGGATGTGACCGGTCCGGGAGCCCGGACGGAGCGGGGGGCGGCGGCCCCCCGGACCGGCGCCGCCGACCGTCCCCGGCCACCCCCTCGGACCACGGCGCGCCCCACCTCCCGAACGGCGACTCCCGTGAGGATCCCTGGGGGGGATCCTCCCCGGTGGCGGGGGGGGAGAGGGCGCCCCGACGGGGAGTCTCGGGGCGACGACCCGGCCCCCAATCTCCGGCGGCCCCCGGCAGGGGCTTTAGCAGCTAATGGCGCAACCTATACATAGGCCACACTCCATGTCCTATCGATGGACATTTTGCTTCGCCCGGGAGAGGCGGCACGAAGGCT
>JAJZDH010000148.1 GCA_021828665.1 Thermoplasmata archaeon | reverse complement strand
CGGCCGCAGGCCCGGCGCGGGGCGGGCCGATGCCGGGCAGCGTCCGCTCCGGGAAGGTCACGACGGAGGCCCCGAGCGGCCGGGCCGACTCCTGGGGGAGCGCCACGAGCGCCGCCCGGACCGCCCGCCGGAGGAGGTCGGCCACCTCCGAGGCGCGGGCGAGCCGCACCGAATGCTTCGTGGGATGGACGTTCGGATCGACCCGGTCGGTGGGCAGCGTGAGCCGGAGGACCCCCAGCGGGAACCGGACCCGCGGCAGGTAGTCGACGAACGCCGCCCGCACCGAGGCGGCGAGCTCCCGGGAGGCGACGGCGCGGCCATTCACCGCGAGGAAGAGGCCGGCCGAGGAGCTCCGGGAGAGCGGCGGCCGGCCGAGCCGCCCGGAGATCCGGAGCCCGTCCGCCGCCGCCTCGACGGCGAACGACCCCGCGGCGAATTCGGGGCCGAGCACCCGGGCCGCCGCGAGGTCGATCGGCGCGCCGGGCGGGTAGTGGAAGACCTCGCGGCCCGCCGATTCGAGCCGGAGCCCCACCTCGGGCCGGGCCAGGTAGAGCCGGTCGAGGGTGCCCGTGATCTCCACCTGCTCGGCGGCGGGCGACCGCAGGAACTTCCTCCGGGCCGGCAAGCTCCGGAACAGCTCCGTCACGGTGACGGTGGTCCCCCGGGAGCGGGCGTCGGTGAACCGCCGGAGGAGGCGGCCCTCGGCGACCTCGATCCCGTGGGCCGCGGGGCTGTCGTCGGGGCGGGAGAGGAGGAGGAGGCGGGAGACCTCGCCGATGGCGTGGAGCGCCTCGCCCCGGAATCCGAGGGTGCCCACCTCCGCGAGCTCCATCTCGTCGGTGAGCTTGCTCGTGGCGTGGCGCTCGAGGGCGAGGGGGAGCTCCGCCTCCGGGATCCCCACCCCGTCGTCGGCGACGACGATCCCGCCGATCCCGCCCCCGTCGATCCGGACCGTGACGGAGGTGGCGCCGGCGTCCACGGCGTTCTCCACGAGCTCCTTGACCACCGACGCCGGCCGCTCCACGACCTCCCCGGCGGCGATCCGGCCCACCGTCGCGGCGCTCAGCTTCCGGATCGGACGGCGGACCGGGGTCATCGGCCGGCCTCCCGCGGCGGCGCGGCCGCCTCCAGCCGCCGCTTCCAGCCGGTCAGCCAGGCGAGCGCTTCGAGCGGGGTCATCCCCTCGGGGGAGAGCTCCCGGAGCGCGTCGGCGAGCTCGCGGGAGACCGCTCCGGTGCGGTCCTCCTCGGTGAGGAGGATCGCCTGGGTGTACCGGAGCGGGGCGGCGCGCTCCCGCCCCTTCGGCCCCTCCCCCAGGGAGAGGCCGCTCCGCTCCAGGCGGCCGAGGAGCGACTCGGCCTCGCGGAGGAGCTCGGGGGGGAGCCCGGCGAGGCGGGCCACGTTCAGGCCGTAGCTCCGGTCGGTGCTGCCGGGGACGACCCGGTGCAGGAAGACCACCCGGTCCCCCTCTTCGCGGACCGCGAGGTGCGCGTTCTCGGCTCCGGGGAGCACCCGGAGGAGCTCCGCGAGCTGGTGGTAGTGGGTGGCGAGGATCGTCCGGCAGCCGACCCGGTCGTGGAACTGCTGGACGATCGCCCACGCGAGCGCGAGCCCGTCGAAGGTGCTGGTCCCGCGCCCGACCTCGTCGAGCAGCACGAGGCTGCGCCGGTCGGCCCCCCGCAGGATCTCGGAGACCTCGCTCATCTCCACCATGAAGCTCGACTTGCCCCGGGCGATCTCGTCGGTGAATCCCATCCGCGTGTAGAGGGCGCCCACGATCCCGATCCGGGCGTACCGGGCCGGGACGAAGGCGCCGATCTGGGCGAGCACCACCAGGAGCCCCACCTGGCGCATGTAGGTCGATTTGCCGGACATGTTCGGGCCGGTGAGCACCAGGAGCCGGGTCCCCTCGCCGTCGAGGTCGGTGTCGTTGGGGACGAACCGCTCGGCCAGCGTGCGGTCGAGGACCGGATGCCGCCCGTCCCGCACGGTGATCCGGAGGCTGTCGTCGAGGAGCGGGCGGACGTACCCCCGGGCCGACGCGATCCGGGCGAAGCTCAGGAGCACATCGATCTCGCCGACCGCGCGGCCGAGCCGGTAGAGGCGGGGCACCTCGCCGTCGAGCTCGGTGAGGAGCCGCTCCCACGCCTCGAGCTCGGCCCGCTGGGAGCGCTCGCGTCCCGTGAGGAGCCGGCCGGCGATCTCCTCGAGCTCGGGGGTGGTGAACCGCTCGGCGCCGGCCATCGTCTGCTTGCGGGCGAACCGCTCCGGGACCCGGGCGAGGTGCGGCCGGGTCACCTCGAAGTAGTAGCCGAACACCTGCGTGTATCCGATCCGGAGGCTCTTGATGCCCGTCGCTTCCGCCTCCCGCCGTTCCAGGAGTTCGAGCGCGGCGAGGCCGCGCTCGGCCTCCTCCCGGAGCGCGTCGATCTCCGAGGCGAACCCCGGCCGGAACAACCCGCCGGCCTCCGCCGTGGCCGGAGGTTCGTCGGGGAGCGCCGCGCCGAGCCGGTCCCGGAGCGGGGTGGGATCGTCGAGCCGCCCGGCGAGCCCGGTCAGCGCCGGCACGTCGGTGGCGGCGAGTGTCCCCCGGAGCTCGAGGACCGCGTCGAGGCTCCTCCGGAGCGCCTCGAGCTCGGGGGGGCGGATCCGGCGGCCGGCGAGCCGGCTCGCGATCCGGGGGAGGTCGGCGATGCGACCGAGGATCCCCCGGATCCGGTCGGGGCCGGCGGACGGGGCCCGGAGCGCCTCCACCACCTCCTGCCGGGCGACGATGGCGCCGCGCTCGGCGAGCGGGGTCCGCATCCAGAAGGCGAGCGTGCGGCGGCCCGGGGCGGTGACCGTCTCGTCCCAGGCGGTGAGCAGCGTGTCGGTGGAACGGCCCTCCGGATTCATCGGCCGGGTGATCTCGAGGTGGCGCAACGTCTTCCCGTCGAGCCGGAGCCGGTGCTCGCCGGGGGCGGGGCGGAACCGCTCCAGGAACGGCAGGAGGCGGGGTTGGGTCCGCTCCAGGTACCCCACCAGCCTCCCGACCGCCTCCCGCTCGACCTCGGCCGCCGCGGCCACGCCCTCCCGGAGCGGGCCGGGCCACCCGTCGGGGGGTCGGGGGACGGGCGCCGGTTCCAGATGGCTACCCGGGAATTCGTTCCGGAGCGCCGCGGCGAGCTCCGGCCACGGCTCCCCGGTGGGGTCCGTGGGCAGGAGGAGCTCCCGGGGGGCGAACGGGGCGAGGACGGTGAGGAGCGCGGGGATCCCGGGCGCCTCCGCCACCCCCGAGAAGAGCTCCCCCGTGGTCACGTCCACCGCGGCGAACCCCATCGGGGCGGTCGCCGCCCCGGCGCCGACGGCGGCGAGGAAGTTGTGTTCCGGACCGCCCAGGATCCGTTCCTCGATGGTCGTCCCGGGGGTGACGACCCGGGTGACCTCCCGGCGCACCAGCCCCTTGGCGAACCGCGCCTCCTCGACCTGGTCGCAGAGCGCCACCTTGTAGCCTTTCCGGACGAGCCGGCCGAGGTACGTTTCGATGGCATGGTGCGGCACCCCCGCCATCGGGGTCCGCTCGCCCCGGGTGTCGGGGGAGCGGGCGGTGAGCACCACCTCGAGCTCCCGGGAGAGGAGCCGGGCATCCTCGCCGAAGCACTCGTAGAAATCGCCGACCCGGAAGAGGACGAGGTGGCCCGGATACTGCGCCTTGACGGCTCCGTACTGCTCCATGAGCGGGGTCGTGGCCGTCCCGGTCGCCATCGTCGGACGCCGCAGGGGGGTTCGGGCCAAAAGGGCTTGCCACGGCCGCTCCGCGGGGGCGGCGGCCCGGGAGCTCCCGGCGGGGGGCTCATTGGGGTGCTGATAATTT
>JAJZDH010000147.1 GCA_021828665.1 Thermoplasmata archaeon | reverse complement strand
AACGACGGCGACGTCTTCGGGCGGATGAGACCCTTCGACCGTTCCCCTTCCTGCGCGCCACATCAGGGCACCGCTCAGCTAGATATGAGCATTACCACTCAAAGAGCTGTAGTGGGAAGCCACTGGAGGGATTTGAACCCCCGACCTGCTGATTACGAATCAGCTGCTCTGCCAACTGAGCTACAGTGGCGTCGCTCTTCCGGACCGGGGACCGCCTATAATACTGGCGGCCGTGGAACCGAAGTTTCGGGACGAACCCGAACGCCGCCGCGGTCCCGAGGCGTTCCTCGGGTCGCCCCACGCCACTGCGGCCACGACCTCCTCCCACCGATCGGGGGACCTTCCGGCACACGGGCGGTGGGCGACCGGATCCGGGCGGGGCCGGGCGGTCACCGGAAGATCCGCGCCCGGAAGGAACCGACCGCCCCCGCGGACGCTCCCTCCCCCCCGACGCGGTCCGGTCGATCCCGCCCACGGGCCGTGGCCGTCGTCGGACCGGTCCGCCGTCGGCCCGGCCTCCGGTCCCGCCGGGCCGCTGCCCCGGTCACGGACGATCCGGGACCGACGGAGGTCGCGGGGCCCGGTCCAGGGTGCGGAGCCGTTCGGGCGCGCGGATCGCATCGAGATAGGCGGCCACGGCGGGGGGAACGAGCGCCCGCCACGCATCCCCCTCGAGGAGCGCCCGACGGATGCGGGTGCCCTCCAGCCGTTCGCGATCCTGCCATGCGACCGGGACGACCTCGTATCCGGCCTCGCCGAAGAGGAGCTCCGTGAGCGGGTTCCGCGTATAGACCCGGTCGAACCGGGGCAGGAGCGACGCGAGGTACGCGACCCAGAGGCCATGGCGGTCGATATCGAGGAGGGGCACCGGGACGACCCCGTCCACCCGGGCCTCGGCGAGCGCCCGCAGCACCATCTCCATCCGCTCGCCGCCCGTGAACGGGTTCTCGGGGGTGTGGGAGACCTGGGCACTTCCGATCCCGAGGAGGAGTTCCTCGTCGGGCCGGCGGCGCCGAAGGTCGGCCACGACGGCCAGATGGCCGGAATGGAATGGCTGGAACCGCCCGAGGAAGAGACCGCGCGCCACCGCTGCCCGCCCGTCGGCTCACTCCGGGCCGAGCTCCTCGACATCGTCCAGGAACTCGTCGATGTGCGGGCAGCGCGCCGTCAGGTAGTGGCGGCAGTGCGAGCAGTACCGGTCGTCGGCCCCCGTCGGCAAGGTCCGGTTGAAGGTGTAGCAGGGGCGGTTCCGGAACTGGCCCTCTTCGGGCTCCTCGGTCGCGGAGGGCGGTTCCAACAGCCCCGCGAAGGGTCGGTGGACCGAGACCGGCGCCGTGGGCCTCACGAACCGGCCGGCCGGGCCGGCGGAGCGGGCGTTCCGGAGGATCCGCCCGAAACCTCGATGCGGCTGGTGGCGGTCACCATGGCGGCGAGCCGGTTGAGGAGGGTCTCCTTGCGGACCCCCTGCTCGACCAGCGCGTACTTGAGGACGTCCCGGAGCGTGCGGACGGGGATGACCTCGATCCGGCCGACGTACCGGGATTCCAGGACCAGATCCTCCATGTTCGCCTCCGGGATCAGGACCTGGACGATGCCCGAGTCCGCGGCCGCCTCGACCTTGGCGGTGACCCCGCCGACGGGCAGCACCTGACCGCGGACCGAGAGGGATCCGGTCATGGCGATCGACTGGTGGACGGCGACGCCTTCGAGGGCGCTGATCACGGCGGTCGCGATGGAGACGGAGGCCGAATCCCCCTCGACCCCGTCGGAGGTGCCGACGAACTGGATGTGGATGTCGTACCGGGAAATGTCCTCGCCGGTGTACTTCTTGATCAGCGCGCTCACGTTCTGGACCGCCTCCCGGGCGATCTCGCCGAGCTTCCCGGTCGCCACGACGACCCCCCCGTTCCGGGTCTGCGCCGGCGTCACCTCGGCGACGATGGGGAGGACGATGCCGGAGAACTCGCTCATCCCGCTCTGGGCGTTGATCGCGGCGAGGCCGTTCACCATGCCCACGGCGGCCCCCTCGGTGGAGAACATCCGGTACTCCTTGCGCCGCTCGATGTACCGGTCGGCGATCTGCTGTTCGAGGGAGCGGCTGGCCCGCTTGGCGGCGACCACGTGGGCGGCGGTGACCACCGACGCCTTCTCGGTGACGGCAATGTCGCCCGCCACCCGGACCAGACCGCCCAGCTCGCGCAGGCGGAGCGTCAGCTGGCCGGACCGGCCGGAACGCCGCTGCGCCTCCCGGAGGACCTCGGCGACCGCCGACATGTCGAAGTGGGAGATCTTTTTGTCCTTGAGGACCTCCTGGGCGACGAACCGGACGAGCTTCATCCGGTTCTCGGCCGTGTCCTCCATGGAGGACTTGACGTAGAGCTCGTAGCCGTAGCCCCGGATGCGGGAGCGGAGCGCCGGGTGCATCGACTGGACGCTGTCGATGTTCCCGGCCGCAACGAGGACGAAATCGCACGGAACCGGCTCGGTCTTCACCATCGCCCCCGCCGACCGTTCCGACTGGCCCACGATGGGGTACTTCCTCTCCTGGAGCGCGGTGAGCAGCGAGTGCTGGCTCTCGATCTTGAGCAGGTTGATCTCGTCGATGAAGAGGACCCCGCCGTTCGCCTTGTGGATCGCCCCGACCTCCACCCGTTCGTGGGGCGGCGTCTCGAGGCCGCCGGACTGGAACGGATCATGCTTCACGTCGCCCAGGAGGGCGCCGGCGTGGGCGCCCGTGGCGTCCACGAACGGTGGATGCTCCTCGCCGCCGTGGGAGACCAGGAGCTTCGCCACGTTGGGACCCCCGTCGGACCGTCCCATGCTGAACCGGGCGAGGACCCAGATGAAGAGGATGAGGAACGCCCCGATGAGCAGCGCGAGGAGGTCTTTCTCCACGATGACGATGTAGGCGATGAGCACCGCCACGAGGAGCGTCACGACGATGAGCAGGATCGTCCGCTGTTCCTTCTTCTGGGTCGCCTCGAGCTTCTGGGCGGCGACGATCTCCTTCCCCTTGCCGGCGGGGACGACCCGGATCTTCGGTTCGTTCGGGTCGTCGGCGTTCGAGTAGGCGAGGATGTCCTGGAGCTGCTCCTTGGGCAGGAAGTCGACCATCGCCCGGGCGAGCATGCTCTTGCCCGTCCCCGGCTCGCCGATGAGCATCATGTGCCGCTTCTGGGTCGCGGCCTTCTTGGCCACCTCGACCGCCTCGTCCTGGCCGATCACCTGGTCGAGCAGCCGGGGCGGAACCTCCACGTTCGCCGTGGTGGCGTACGGGAGCGTCTTCGTCCATTCGTCGAGATCCGGGGCGAGCGGAGGTTCCGCCGGCGGTGGGGGGGTTGCGGTGGCGGAATCTCCTTCGCCCATGACTCGGGACCAAGGCCGACCCATCGGGGCGGCGCTGCTCGGAAGGAGGGGGTCACGACTTATAAGGCCTTTCGGCGGGCCGCGCGGAGCCGCTCCGAGCCGACCCCGGAGACCCCCGGTCGCCGCCGGGCCGGGTGGGCGTTTTAACCCCCGCGGCCCCCTCCGTCCCGGGCGTATGACCGAGATCTGGTCCGGAGCCCCGGTGGCGGCGACGATCCTTCAGGAGGTCGCCGCCGCGCTCGAGGCCGGGAGGGAGCGCGGGTGGCCGCCGCCCACCCTCCTCAGCATCCACCAGGGCGGAACGACCCCGTTCCAGCCGTACCTGCGGCAGCAAGAACGGATGGCGGGGCGGACCGGCCTCGGGTTCCGATCGCACCCGCTGCCTTCCGGGGCCACCTCCGGCGACCTCCAAGACCTCGTGGAGCGGGCCAACCGGGATCCGTCCGTGGACGGCGTGATCCTCGAGCACCCGCTCCCGCCGGCCCTGCGGTTCGGCGACGCCGTGGATCGCCTCCGACCGGAGA
>JAJZDH010000146.1 GCA_021828665.1 Thermoplasmata archaeon | reverse complement strand
CGCCCCGCCGTCCCGCCCGGGCGCCCGTTCCGGGGCGGCCGACGGGGTCGCGTCCTTGCTGAGCAGGCCGATGCCGGGCTCTTCCTCGGAGGGTGGGGTCATGAGAACCTGTCCGACCTCCGGGGTTCAGAGGAGGACCCCTCCGAACAGGGTGCTCCACAGCGAGGGGCCGTACTCCGTGAAGAAGATGTAGATCACGAAGCCGGTCGCCCCGATGACGACCGCGCCGAGCGCCGTGACCTCGAGCACCTTGACGTACTCCTCGGTGGAGGGTTTCCGGGCCATCCGGAGGATCCGGCCGTACTTCCCGTGGCCGACGCCCCGCAGGCGGCCGTCGAGATGGTCCTGCACGCTGCGCGCGCGATCGATGAACGCCATGGAGGGGATCCTAGTGGACCTGGTCGATCTCGGGGGAGGTCGCGGGGACCTGCCTCGGAGCACCCGGCGCCCCACCGTAAATCTGGGGGGATTTAACTCCGGTGACCACCAGCATGACCCGGATCGTGCTCTGCATGGTGGGATCGACCGCCGCCCCCCAGATGATCCGCGCGGTCGGGCTCACGGCCTTCTGGACGACCTCCGCGGCCTTCTGGGCCTCGGTCACGGTCATGTCCGGGCCCCCGGTGACGTTGATGAGCGCCCCGGTCGCCCCGGCGATATCGACGTGGAGGAGCGGCGAGTGGATCGCCTCGAGCACGGCATCCTCCGCCCGGTTCTCGCTCTCCGATTCCCCGATCCCGATGAGCGCGACCCCGCCGCCCTTGAGGATCGTCCTCAAGTCGTTGAAGTCGAGGTTCACGAGCCCCGGCCGGGTGATGATCTCCGTGATCCCGCGGATGGCGCGGGCCAGCACCGAGTCGGCCACCTTGAACGCCGTCTGGATCGGCAGCCGCGGGACGAGCTCGAGGAGCCGGTCGTTGGGGATCGTGATGACGGTGTCGACGGTCCCCCGCAGCCGTTCCAGCCCCCACAGCGCATTCTCCGTCCGCACGAGCCCCTCGCTCGCGAACGGCAGCGTGCAGACCGCGAGCACCAGCGGGTTGCCGCCGTTGGTGGCCTTGGCGATCTCCGAGACCACCGGGGCGGAGCCGGTGCCGGTCCCCCCGCCGAGCCCCAACGTGAGGAAGACCAGGTCGGTGTCG
Organism: Thermoplasmata archaeon; assembly: GCA_021828665.1. Taxonomy (GTDB): domain Archaea; phylum Thermoplasmatota; class Thermoplasmata; order Lutacidiplasmatales; family UBA184; genus JAKIVR01. Next base: position 2,794 of record JAJZDH010000146.1, on the reverse strand, counting down.
GCGAGCGCCTTCTTGAGCTCGTCCTCCGCCTCGTGGGCGGCCTGCTCCCCGACCTGGGGAAGCGCCCCGGCGCCCAACCCTCGGGTCAGGCGGCGGCCGAGCAGGATCTTCTTGGGGGAGTGGACGGTGAGCAGGTGCTGCGCATCGGTGTTGCAGGCGATCATGTCGGCCCCGGCCAACCCCTCGTCGGCGAGCCGGTTGATGGTGTTGCAGCCGCCCCCGCCGCAGCCGACCACCTTGATGTTGGTCTTCAGCGACGCGAGGACCGCCTCGAGCTCCGTGTCGTCGTTGGTGGGCGCCGGCCCCGGGGCCGGCCGTCGTCCGTCCGCGGGAAGGTGCGCAAGGATCTCCTGGGCTAACGGCCGCATTCCGGTTCCGCCTCGACCTCCGGCGAGCATCCTCCCCCTTATAAAGCGATTCGGCTCGACCCGCGCGGACCCGAAGCCCGTGGAGTACGAACTCTGGGCGCCGTACTACGAGCGCATCGCGCACGAGTTCGGATACTCCCCGGCCGCGGAGGCGGCGAGCGCCGAGGAGCTCCTCCGCCTCCTGCCGCCGGAGGAGGCGGCGGCGCCGGTCCTCCGGCTGGGATCGCGGCTTCGCGGCCGCGACGTCATCGTCGTCGGTCGGGGGGGGCCGGATTCCGCCCCCCCGATGGGCCGGCTACCGCCCGAGACCCGGGGGCCGGTGCTCGTCGCCGCCGACGGGGCGACCGAACGGTGCCTCGACGCCGGGCTCGTCCCCGCGATCGTCGTGACCGACCTGGACGGGCCGCTGCCGATCGAGGTGGAGGCGAACGCCCGGGGGGCGCTCGTGCTCCTCCACGCGCACGGGGACAACCGGGACCGGCTCGAACGGTGGGTGCCCGAATTCCCGGGGCGGCTCGCCGGCTCCTGGTCCGGACCGCCCCGGGAGTCCCTCGTGAATTTCGGGGGATTCACCGACGGGGACCGGGCGGTCTACCTCGCCGAGGCGCTGGGTGCCCGCCGGATCTACTTGTTCGGGTTCGACTTCGAACGGCCGGCCGGGGCGGCCGGCCCCGCGCCCTCCCCGAAGCCGGCGAAGCTCCGATGGGCCCGGTACCTGATCGCCGAGCTGGCGCGCCGGTCCCCGACGCCGATGGCCTTCCTGCGGCCCGATGGCTCTCAGCTCGCGGTGCAGCTGCCGGGAACCCCGGGCGCCCCGAGGGGGCCGTCGATCCAGAAGACGACGTTGAGCCCGTTCTGGTAGAGCGGGACGAACGGACCGGTGAGGAGCCAGCCCCGCGCCGCGGCCGACAACGGCAGCGCCGGCGCGGACGGGTTCAGCGCGACGCCGACGTACATCTGGGAATCGACCACCACCGCCTGGGCGGGGAAGCGGTACGGGCAGTGCGGGGCCGCCACGCTCTCGAGCGAACGGGCGGTCTGCGACCAGTTCGTTCCGACGAAGACATCCCCGGCGTTCTGCCACGTGGCGTAGACGCCGTCGAAGCCGAAGAGCATCGAGCTGAGCGGATGGTCGGCGACGACCACCGTCGACGGCGGTAGCGCCGTCCCGGTCCACATCCACAGGGCGGCGTCCTGGGCGGAGAGCCCCTCCTCGAACCCGCCCAGGTCCTGCGGGGGCGGATACGCCACGATCGCATTGGCGGCGAGGAGCGCCACGACCGCCACCCCGAACGCCACGAGCCCCCGCGGACCCCAGACCGCCTCGGCGCGCAGCGCGAGGTACCCGAGGACCACCGCCACGAGGAGGCCGAGCGGGATCACCAGGTACTCCGCATGGCGGCTTGGAAGCAGTACCGCGCTGTTCGTCGCCAGCGCGAAGAGCGCCGAGAGCCCGATGGCGAGGAGCCACGCGATCGCCCACGGTCCCATCCGGCCGAGGCTGAGGAGCCGTCGGGAGCCACCGGCGAATCCGAGGGTCAGGAGCAGCGGGGCGAACCAGAGGAGCGTCGCGGGGGAGAGCTCCTGCTGGGTGGCCGGAAGCGGCACGAGGAAGAGCACGGAAAGACCCGCCACCACCCCTCCCGCGATGAGGGCGCCGTCCAGCATCATCGAGCGGTCGGTCGGCAGCCGGACCCGGAACGGCCGGTGGGACCGGTACCGGCGGTGGGTGCGGAGGAGGAACCCGACCAGCAACCAGGCGGCGAGGGCCGCGAGGAGGAGCGGGACCGGCGAACCGATCAGCTCCGGCGGGAGGCCGCCGCTCGCGAGAACCCCGTGGAAGTCGCGCGCGTACTGGAACCAGAAGAGGAGGAGCGCCGTGGTGAAACCTCCCAGGAAGACGAGCTCCCGGACGGGAAGGCGGCGGCTCCAGCCGCCCGGTCGCCAGAGTTCGAACAGGAGGAGGCCGCCGAGGCTCGAGACGAGGAAGAAGTAGCTCGACAGATGGTGCGTCACGATGAGGGCGCCTCCCACGAGCGCGAGCGGCCCGTACCACCGCGCGTCCCGGCGCCCTTCGACGAAGAGCCAGAGCCCGGCGACCGCGAGGAGGTCGCCGACGGCGAGCGGCGCCGGATGGGCGATGGAGAAGAGCCGGGGCATGGCCACGGTGGCGAGGCCGGCGCCGAGGACGGCGATGGTGTCGTGGGGATAGATCCGTCGGAAGAGGAGGAACAACGGCAGGACCGAAAGGGCGGTGACGGCGGGGATGAGGAGGGTGAGGGCGCCGAAGACGCCGATCCCCATCGATCCGGCTCCCGCCGCCGCGAGGAGGAAGAGGCCCGGGAAATCCGGATAGGCGTAGCCCCAGCCGGTGTATCCTCCCGAGAACGATTGCCCGACGGGAAGGTGGCCGTTCGCGAGGAGGA
>JAJZDH010000145.1 GCA_021828665.1 Thermoplasmata archaeon | reverse complement strand
CTTGCCGGGTTTGCCGGGCTTGCCTTCCGTCTCCTCCTTGGGATCGCGGTTCTTGGGGGAGCGCTCCGGCCGGTCCTTGCGGGCCGCCTTCTCCGGGACGGCCGCGGGAACGGCTGCCGGGGTCGCGGGCGCGGCCTCCTCCTTCGGATTCTTCGGCGCGTTCCCACCCCCTCTCTCAGGACTTGAGACGACGACCCGACCGATCAGGCCGCCCGGAACGGAGCGGCCGCCGCCGCGCCCGGGGAACGGGTCCGCGGACCGCGGCCGGCCGGCCCGGGGCGGTGGCGCCTCGGGACCGATCCGTTCATGAAGCCTTCCGGCAACCGATGCCGCCAGCGGCGGGCACCGGGCGGGGCCGCCGAGGAACGGTCCCTTCTTAAGGGCTTCGGGGAGGGAGCGCCGCCCGGGCCGTCCGACCGGCCCCCAAGCGCCTAAGCGGGGCCGCACCTGCCGCGGAGCGCGCCACCAGCGGGCGCGAGGGACCGGATGGGAACCGCACCGGAGGTCACCGTGATCCTGCCGACCCTCCACGAGCGCGCCTGCCTCGAGGCGCTGCGGCCTCGGCTCGAACGGGTCCTCGCCCCGTACGCGGCGGAGGTGTTGGTCGTCGACGACAACTCCCCCGACGGGACCGCCGCGTGGGTCCGCGGCCTCGGCGGATCGGGGATCTGGCGGCTGCTCCTGCGCGATCGCCCCCGGGGGCTGGCGAGCGCCGTCGTGGACGGGATCGGCGCGGCGCGCGGACGGATCGTCGTCGTCATGGATGCCGACGGCAGCCACCCGCCGGAGCTCCTCCCCCGCCTCCTCGGTCCGATCCGCGACGGCCGGGCGGAGTTCGTCCTCGCGAGCCGGTTCGTCCCGGGCGGCGCCGATGCCGGTCTGGGGCCGCTCCGCCGGGCGATCTCGCGGACGGCGGCGGCGCTCGCCCGTCCGCTCACCCCGGTCAGCGACCCCATGAGCGGCTTCTTCGCCGTCGATCGCTCCGTGGCCGCCCGGGCACATCTCGCGCCGGTCGGCTACAAGATCGGCCTCGAGATCCTGGTGCGGTGCCGGCCGGAGCCGGTCGCGGAGGTCCCGTACATCTTCGCCGAGCGTGTGGCCGGCGAGAGCAAGCTCGGCGGCCGGCAGGTCGCGGGGTATCTCGGCCACCTGGCCCGGCTGTACCGCTTCCGCTACGGCCCCCGCGCGGGCCCCGCCTCGAGGACCCGGTAGCCGCTGCCCCGGGCCCGGACCACCACCCGGTCGGCGCCCCACCGGTCGGAGAGCCACTTCTGGTAGAACTGGATCCCGTGGCTCCCCTTGCCGACCAGGAGGAGGCGGCCGCCGGGCCGGAGGTGCGCCGGGGCCCCCTCGAGGAGGGCGAGCACCGTGGGCCGCCCGGCGTGGTAGGGAGGGTTCGTGACGATGAGGTCGAACCGTTCCTCCCCCACGGGCGCGTACAGCGATCCGACCCGGACCTCCACGTGGGGGAGCCGGTTCTCCCGGGCGTTGATCCGGGCCAGGTGGACGGCCCGACGGTTCACGTCGACCATCACCACCCTCCCCGACGGGGCGGCCCGCGCCGCGGCGATGCCGAGGGCGCCCCATCCGCACCCCAGGTCGAGGATCCGGTCCCCGGGCGCCGGCTGGAGGACCGAGATGAGGAGGTCGGTCCCCGGGTCGAGCCCCTCGGAGGCGAAGAGGCCGCGGTCGGTCTCGAACCGGAGCATCTCGCCCCGGTACAGGAACCGGAACTCCCGGCGGCGGTGGGGGGAACGGGGCCGCTCGACGAAGTACTGCTCGTCGGCCGCCGTCGGCGCCTCGGGCCTCATCCGCCGCGCCGCGAGAAGATCCCGCCGCTCCGCCGGGGGCTCCCGCCGGCCGGACCGGGCGGTCCCAGCGCCTCCTTGAGGAGCCCCTTTTGGTGGCCATCGAGCGCCTTCGGAAGGTCCACGCGGAGCGTCACGATGTGGTCCCCCCGGTCCCCACCCCGCAGCCGCGGGAACCCCTCGCCCCGCAGGCGGAACTGCGCGCCGGGCTGGGTCCCGGCCGGCACGGCGAGGAGCGCATCGCCGAGGAGGGTGCGGATCCGGAGGTCCCCGCCGAGGAGGGCGGTGATGAGCGGCACGTGGGCCTCGGAGTAGACCTCGCGGCCCTCCCGGCGGAACCCGGGGACCGGCTCGATCTGGACCTGGACGAAGAGATCGCCGGCCGGTCCCGCGCCCGGGCTCGCCTCCCCCTGCAGGCCGAGCCGGAGCAGGGTGCCGTCCTCGATGCCGGGCGGGATGGTCACCTCCACCCGGAGGGTGGAGCGCTGGACGCCGGTGGCGTCGCAGGCCGGACAGGGGACCCGGATCCGCCGGCCGGTGCCGTGGCAGCTCAGGCATTCGGTGATGGAGATGAGCTGGGTGTAGCCCCGGTTCTGGGAACGGCGGAGCTGCCCCCGCCCGCCGCATTCCGGGCACTTCTCGAACTCGGTGCCGTCCTTCGCCCCGGTGCCCCGGCACGCCGGGCAGGCCCGCTGGTGCGGGACCTCGATCATCTGCGAGGCGCCCGTGACCACCGCCTGGAGCGGGATCCGGACGGCCACCTCGATATCGCCGCCGCGGAACGGCCCCCGGACCTCCCGTCGGCCACCGCCGGCGAACCGGCCCCCGGAGCCGGAGAACCATTCCCGGAAGAACGGGTTCTGCCCGAGGAGGTCCTCGAGGTCGCCCACGTGCGTGAAGTTCTGCCAGGTGAATCCCTGGGGGCCGAACTCCGACTCCACGCCGGCGAACCCCATCTGGTCGTACCGCTGCCGCTTCGTCGGATCGGCGAGGACCTCGTAGGCCTCGCTGATCTCCTTGAACCGCTCCTCGGCCGCCTTGGGATCGCCCTGGTTGACGTCGGGATGGTACTTGCGGGCGAGCAGCCGGTAGGCGCGTTTGACCTCCTCCTCGGTCGCCCCGCGGTTCAGCCCGAGGATCTGGTAGTAGTCCTTCTTCGCCATCGCCGCTCCTGACCGATCCCATCGCGCGCCGGGCGCCGCGGCCCCTATCCCCGCCGGGTCTTACGCTCTGCGCGCCGGGAAGGGGACCCGGCCCGATCCCACCGGAACGCGACCGGGTCCCCGGAAACGGCCCCCAGGACCTCGGCCGCGGGGCCCTCCCGGCGCGCGACCTCCACCAATCCGAAGCTCGACGCCAGGACCCCCACCTCGTCGAAATCGAGGTCGGAGTAGGCCTCCACGCACCGGAGCGTCCGGAACGGCCCCCGGGAGAGGCGGAACCGGACCGTTCCCGACGCGGGGCGCCAGGCGGCCGGCAGGTTCGTGATGAGATTGCCGAACCGGTCCACATGGACGAGCTCCCCGGTCGCCGCCTCCCCGCGGCGGTGCGGCACCGGCAGCTTGAGGTCGACCGGCTCGTGGCGGGGGCCGAGGGCGGCGACCGGGGTCCCGCCCGCGAGACGGGCCGCCGCCGGCGCGAACAGGTCCCGGCCGTCGAAGGTGGAACTCCGACGTCCCTCCGGGAACCGCGGCCCGGGGACGATCCGGTGGGCCGATCCGAAACCGAGCTCCCGGGCGAGCGGCATCAGGACGCCGTTGTCGGGGCCGACGAGCCGGGACCCGTCCCGGCATTGGATCGCGAGGGGCGCCCGGAGACCGCCGACCCCGGGATCGACGAGGGCCACGTGGACGGTCCCGGCCGGGAAGGTCCGGGCCATGTGGCGGAAGAGGAAGGCGCCCTCCCGGACCGCGTGGGCCGGCAGGTCGTGCGCGAGGTCGACGACGACGCCGGGGGGCACCGTCCGGTAGAGGACCCCCTTCATCTGGGCGGCATACGCCGCGCCGATGTCGGTGGTCAGGGTGATGAGCGGCCGTTCTCCCATACCTAGACAACCGTGGCAAGCACGGTTGATGCTGGGTTCCTGAATCCTCGGAAGGCATCTGTCCTAGCGGACATGAACCTCCTTCCTCCACAGGCGTTTTCCGTCTCCGCCG
>JAJZDH010000009.1 GCA_021828665.1 Thermoplasmata archaeon | reverse complement strand
CGGGGGCGGCGGGGCGCGGCCGGGCCCGGGGGCTCCCCCCCGCGGGAGGGCCTGACGATGGCGTGGATCATCATCCGGGTGCGCGGCTCCATCCATTCGCGGCACGACATCCGGGCCACCCTCGATCAGCTCCACCTGACCCGGCCGAACCACGCGACGGTGGTGCCGGAGCGGGGCGAATACGCCGGGATGCTCGCCACCGTGCAGGGCTACGTGACCTGGGGCGAGGCGGAGCCGGAGACGGTGGAGGCGCTCTTGCGCGAGCGCGGACGGACGGCGGAGGGCTCGGGCCTGGGGCCGGCGCCGCCCGCCACCGAGGGGACCGACCTGCCGGCGCTCACCCGGACGGTGCTCGCCCAGGGGCTCGCCCGGACGCCGGGGGTCCGGCCGCTGTTCCGGCTGAAGGCCCCGACGGGCGGCTGGCGGTCCACGAAGCGGCCGTTCGCCCTCGGCGGATCCCTCGGGTACCGGGGACGGGACATCAATGCGATGGCGCGCCGGATGATCTGAACGGGGAGAGGGACGGGGGGAAGAGGGAAGGATGCCGAGCCGCACGCGGAAGTTCCGGGGATTGAGGACCCACGGCCGGGGGATCAAGGCCGGCCGGGGCGCCGGCAAGCAGGGGGGCCGCGGGAACGCGGGGCTCCACAAGTACAAGTTCAAGTCGATGCTCATCTACGCGCCCGACCACTTCGGGCGGCACGGCTTCAAGCGCCCGCCCGAGATCGTGGCCACGCCGGTCGCGGTGAACGTGGGCGGGCTCGAACGGCTGGTGCCGCGCCTGAAGGCGGCCGGCGCGCTCTCCGAGGCGGCCGGCACGGCGGTGGCGGACCTCTCCCGGGTCGGCATCGAACGGCTGCTCGGGGGCGGCTCGGTCTCCCGGAAGTGGAGGATCTTCGTCGCCCACGCGAGCTCCCGGGCGAAGGAGAAGGTCGAGCTCCTGGCCGCCGCGCCGGCACCGGAGCCGGCGCCCGCCACCCCGTAGCGGCCCCCGCGGGGGGGCCGGCGACCGCCTCCGCGCCCGCCCCGTGGGCCGGCCCCGCGGGCCGCGCGGGAAACCCCCGACGGCGATCGTCTCCGAACGGGAGGGCGCCGCGGGCGGGACCCGACCGGCCGGTCCGCTACCGGGCCGCCTCCGCCGGGGGCCCCTCCAGGGCCGAGGGGGCCTCGGCCTCCCCCAGCGCCACGGCGGCCCGCAGGAGTCCGATGTGGGAGAACGCCTGCGGGTAGTTCCCGAGCGGTCGGCGGCGGCGCGGATCGTACTCCTCGGGGAGGAGGCCGAGCGGTCCGGCCGCCCGGAGCAGCCGGCGGAAGTTCCGGCGCGCGGTGGCGAGCCGGCCGGAACGGGCCTGGCACTCGACGAGCCAGAAGGCGGCCGGCAGGAAGGTGCCCTCGGGCCCCTCGAGGCCGTCGGGGGCGTGGTAGCGGTACACGAACGGGCCCACCGCCAGGTCGCGCTCGATCCGGCGGACGGTGCCGCGGACCCGCGGATCGTCGAACGGCAGGAAGCCGACGAGGGGGATCCTCAGGTTGGCCGCGTCGACGGTATCGTCGTCCACCGCCCGCCGGAAGGCGCCGACCGCCGGGTCGTAGCCCTTCGTGAGGATGTAGCCGCGGATCTCCTCCCGGACGGCGCTCCACCGGGCCACCGCCTCCCCGTCGCCGGCCCGCCGGGCGAGGGCGACGGAGCGGTCGAGGGCGACCCACGCCATGAGCTTCGAGTGGACGTAGTGCCGGGGCGGCCCGCGGACCTCCCAGATCCCGCTGTCGGGGGAGCGCCAGCGGCGGACCACCTCCTCGGTCCAGCCCACGAGCCGGGCCCGGTGGGCGTCGAGGGCGTCCGGCCGGAAGGTCGCGAGGAGGCGGGCCGCGTCGAGGAACTCGCCGAAGATATCGAGCTGGAACTGGTTCCGGGCGGCGTTCCCCACCCGGACCGGCCGGGCGCCCCCGAAGCCGGTGAGGTGCGAGAGCTCCCTCTCGGCGGGGGCGCTCTGCCCGTGGGCGCCGTACATCACCCGGAGCGGGTCGCGGCCGTCCCGGCGCCGCGGCCGGCGCAGCACCCATTCGAGGAACGCCTCGGCCTCGCGGACGTGGCCGAGGAGGAGGAGCGCCTGGGCGGTGAACGCCGCGTCCCGGATCCAGACGTAGCGGTAGTCCCAGTTCCGGACCCCGCCCGGCCACTCGGGCAGCGAGGTCGTCGGGGCGGCGACGAAGGCGCCCGTATCCTCGTGGGAGAGGAGCTTGAGGAGGAGCTCGGAGCGCTCGACCGCCGGGTGCCACTCCCCCGCGATCCGGTGGAACGGGCTCCCGGCCGGGTGGACCCACCCCTCCCAGAAGGCGAGGGTGTGGGCGAGGAGCTCCGTGGCGGTCCGCCGGGTCGGGCGGACGGTCCCCCACCCGAGCTCGAGGGTGGCCGTCCGGCCGGGATCGAGCCGGAGACGGCCGGCGAGGCGGGGCCCCCGGGGGGCGAGCGGAAGGTCGGACCGGACCCAGAGCCGGTCGGCCGACCCCGACGCGATCCATCCCGGCGGACGGGCGGTCCACGTCGCCCGCTCCCGGGCGTAGTCGAACCGGGGGTCGACCACGGCGCGGAGTTCGACGGGGCCGCCCACCGCCTCGGCGATCCGCACGATCATGCCGAGCCCCTCGGCCCCCCGGGTCCGGGCGAGCGGCATGAAGTCGAGGAGGTCGAGGAGGCGACCGCCGGAGAGATGGAACCGGGTCCTCAGGACGTTCGAGGAGGGAAGGTAGCTCTGGGCCGAGCGGCCCCGCTCCGCCGGGGCGAGCTCGCAGGAGCCGCCGCGGCGCCGGTCCAGGAGCCGGGCGAAGACGCTCGGGGAGGCGAACCGGGGCAGGCAGCCCCATTCGATCCCCCCGGTCCGGCCCACCAGCGCCGCCGTGTGCAGGTTGCCGATGACCCCGAAGTCGTAGAGCCCGGGGCCCCGCCCGGCCCGGGGGACGACGGATCGCGGGCGCCGCTCCTCGGTCATCTCCGCGACGCCGGGAGCGGCGCGGGACGATAACGGCCCGGAGCCCACCCCGCCGCCCGGGGGCCCGATGCCGCGCCGGTCATCCGCCGCCGGCCTCGAGGGCGGGGATCTTCTCGCCGTCCCAGCCGAAGAATTCGAGGTACAGCCACGCATTCGCCGCGAGCGTGGCGGCGTAGGCGACGAAGGGGACGGCGACGGCGACCTCCTCGAGGCTGTAGCCGCCGAGGGCGGTCGCGCCCCCGGCGGCGAGGACCCGGGCCGCCTGGTTGGTCCCGGCCCCCTCCGACCGGTCCTCCGGCGCCACGCGCCCCATGAGCGCCGCGGTCTGCGCGGGCAGGGCGGCGACCCGGAGCGCCGGCAGGACGAGGTAGACCGCGAGCGCCCCCGCGAACGGCAGGAACGGCATGACCCCCGCGAGACCGGCGGCGGCGAGCCGGGTCCCCACGATCGCCCGGACGAACCCCCACCGGTGTTCCAGCGCGGGGGCGAGGAGGACCGCGAAGGTGCCCACGACGCTGCTCAGGGTGGCGTAGACGGCCATCTCCGGCCGCGGGATGCCGTAGACGAGGACAAAGAACGGGATCAGGAACGGCGTGAGGAGCCCCTGGGAGAAGCCGTTGAGGAGGCCGGTGAGGGTGAACCGCCGGATCACGTCGTGGCTCCTCCGATCCATCGGGCGGCCCCGGCGCACCGTCCGGACCGGCACCGGGACCGCGGCGAGGACCGAGCCGACGGCGAGGGCGAGCGCCACCAGGAAGATCGCCTCCAGGCCGAGGAAACCGCCGAGGAGGGTGCCGGCGCCGGCCGACAGGCTCGCGAAGAAGGTGAACCGGCTCAGCCAGAGGGTGCGGCGGCCCGGAGGGATGAGGTCGGAGAGGATCGCCGTCTGGAGCGGCATGGCGACGCCGCCGACGCCGCCGCCCGCGAGCGATCCGGTGGCGCTGAAGCCCCCGAGCGCGCTCGCCAGCGCGACCAGCGGCAGCGTGGGCGGCAGGAGGAGGAGGAGGGCGGCCACCGGCAGGAGCGCGAGGGAGAGGAAGTAGGCCGGGCGGAGCGCCCGCCGGCTGCCGTAGAGGCTCACCGCGTAGCTGAGGAGGCCGGTGGCGACGGAACCGAGCGCGTACAGGAGGCCGAGGAGGAGGGCGCCCGTCCGCAGCTCGGTGAGGGCGAGGTACGGAAAGGCGATGGTGATGAGCCCGGCCGCGGTGCCCCGGAGGAGGCGGCTGACGAACAGCGCCGAGAGCGGACCGGGCACCTCCCCCGTTCCGATGCCCGTCCCCTCCGCCGTCCGTCCGCACCCCCTCGTCCGGTCCCGGCACGACCTCCGGTGACGACGGCGAGCGGAGCGCCCGCGCCCGGGCCGGGAGGCCCGGAGCCGGCCGCCCCTTATATCCAAACGCCAACCCGCGAAGGGGGCGCCGGTCGGCGGGGCGCGGCCGCCGGGGGGAGCCGCTCCGACTTCGAGCGCAGAGTATATAACGGGCTCATTGGGTGGCGGCGCGCGACATGGCTCCGGACGAAGAGACCCCCCGCGATTGGCGCTGGGCGTTCCCGGTGGGGATCGTCGGGGCGGTCGTCCTCATCCTCTTCTGGTTCTGGGGCGCCCCGACCCTCATCGCCTTCGTCCTGACCGCCCTCGGCCTGGGGGCGGTCCTGTACCTCGTGGTCCTCGGACTCTCCTACGACGGACCGAAGTCGAAGCTGTACGGCCTCAAGCCGGTCTCCTCGCGGATGCCGGCGATCGCGCAGCCGGTCGGCCACGTCCACTTCCGCCGGAAGATGTTCTGGACGATCAGCGTCCTCCTCCTGTACTTCCTGCTCACGAACATCTTCCTGTACGGCGTCGACCAGGCGACGGTCATCGATCTCTTCCAGAGCTACCGGGCGATCCTCGCGGGCGCCCAGGGGACGATCATGGACCTCGGCATCGGGCCCATCGTGACGGGCTCGATCATCATGCAGCTGTTCACGGGGGCCAAGATCATCGACCTCGACCTCACCGACGACGAGGACAAGGGGATGTACCAGGGCTCCCAGAAGATCATCGTCATCGCCATGATCTTCGTCGAGGCGATCCCCCAGGTCTTCGGGTACATCACCCCCTCGAACGCCATCGTGAGCAGCCTCGGGGCGGCGAGCCCGGGCAACGGCCTCTTCCTCGCCGACCTCATCATCGTCGCCCAGCTGGTCTTCGGCAGCTACCTCGTCTTCCTCATGGACGAGGTGGTGAGCAAGTGGGGGATCGGGAGCGGCATCTCGCTGTTCATCGCGGCGGGGGTCAGCCAGCAGATCGTCCAGGGGACCGTGAACTGGATCCCCGAGAATCCGAGCCTCCCGGTCAGCGCGGCGAACCCGCCCTCGGGGACGATCCCGAAGACCCTCTGGTTCTTCACGAACTACAACGCCTCCCAGCTCGCGAGCGGGGGGTGGGAACAGATCCTCCTGCACGCGCCGAATCCGGTGGTGGCGCTCGTGGGCACCGCCCTCATCTTCTTCCTCGTCGCCTGGACGGAGTCCACCCGCATCGAGCTGCCGCTTTCCCACGCCGAGGCCCGGGGCGCCCGGGGCCGGTACCCGCTGCGCCTGATCTACGCGAGCAACATCCCGGTCATCCTCATGGCCGCGCTCCTCGCCAACGTCTCGATGTTCTCGATCCTGCTCTGGACGAACCCCACGCTCGCGCATTTCCCGCTGCTCGGACATCAGTGGTGGATCGGGTCGTATCCGGCCTCCTCGGCCGCCGCGAGCGCCCTCGGGGTGACCCAGACGACGCCGCTCACCGGCGCCGCCTACTACCTCTCCACCGTCCAGGGGCTCGAGCAGTGGCTCCTGCCGCTCCTCAACCCCCAGCAGTACGGCAGCCTCCTCGTCGGCCACCAGTGGTGGCAGGACCTCGCGCACGTCCTCATCTACTTCAGCATCATGGTCCTCGGCAGCATCCTCTTCGCGAAGTTCTGGATCCAGACGACGAACATGGGTCCGGAGGCGGTGGCCCGCCAGATCGAGGCGAGCGGCATGCAGATCCCCGGTTTCCGCCGGGAACCGCGGGTGCTCCGGCGGGTGCTCGCCCGGTACATCCCCGTCATCACCGTGATCAGCGGGGCGGCGGTGGGAGCGCTCGCGGCGGGGGCCGACCTCATCGGGACGCTCGGGAACGCGAGCGGCACCGGCGTGCTGCTCACGGTGGGGATCATCATCAACCTGTACGAGGCCATGGGGCGCGAGCAGCTCATGGAGATGAACCCGCTGCTCCGCCGCTTCCTCGGGGGCGAGTAGGCCGTGGCGGCGGGGGCGGGCGCCCCGCTCCCCTCGGCCGCGGCCCCGCCGGAGGACCCGGCAGAACTGGCGGAAGAAGCCGAGGTCGAGGAGGAGATCGACGCGGAGGAGACGAAGAGCCCGCCGGCGCCACCGGCGTTCAAGATGTCCACCTTCCTCTACACCTTCCTGTTCCTCCTCGGCATCCTGATGCTTTTCGAGACCGGCACCCGGTACGGCGTCGCCCAGGCGGTGGGGTACGCGCTGGGGCCGCTCATCGGCTTCGGCGGGCACCGTCCGCTGCTCACGATGTTCTGCGCGGCGGCGTTCGAGATGGTCCTCACCGCCCTCGCCTACAACTACACGACCGACTGGATCCTCGCCGCCCGGGTCCAGAAGTGGTCGGCGGCGCTCCGCAAGGTCCAGATGGCGGCGATGCGCAGCGGCAAGAAGGACCGGATCGAGGCGCTCAAGGAGCACCAGGCGACGCTCGCCAAGATGTCGACGGACGTCTCCTTCGCGCAGCTCAAGGGGATGGCGATCACCTGGTTCCTGGTCATCGCCATCTACAGCTGGGTCTTCCTCTTCCTCGCCGATCCCACCGGCTACCACACCGTCGTGTCGGCGTGCGCCTCGGGGAACAACTGCTCCACCGTGATGGTGAACATCGGGACCAACTCCTTCAACCTCCTCGGCGACCTCATCGGGCCGATCCAGGCCTGGTTCGTGGTCTTCAGCCTGTACACGGTGCCGCTCTCGCTCATCTTCCGTCGTCTCCTCAAGCACTACAAGCTCGTCCGGATGTCGGCGACCCCCCCGGTCCCTCTCGACCCGAGGGGCGGTCCGGGGGAGGCCGCGTGACCGACCGGGCGGTGGCGCTGAGCGGGCCGCCCGGTTCCGGGAAGACCACCGCCGCCCGGGCGCTGGCCCGGGAGCTCCGGCTCGAGATGGTGAGCGCCGGCGAGCGGTTCCGGGCCGAGGCCCGCCGCCGGGGCATGGAGCTCGGCGCCTTCTCGCACTACGCCGAGCTCCATCCCGAGATCGACCGGGCGCTCGACGAGACGCTCCTCGCGCTGGCGCGTCCCGGGATCCTCCTCGAGGGCCGGGTGCAGGGGGCGCTCCTCCGAGAGCGCTCGGTGCCGGTCCACTGGCTCTCCGTCACCGCCGCCTTCGACGTCCGGGTCGGCCGGGTGGCGGCGCGGGACGGGGTGACGCCGGCGCAGGCGGCGGCGGGGATCCGGGAGCGCGAGGCGAGCGAGCGGTCCCGCTACCGGGCGCTCTACGGGATCGACCTCGACCGGGCCCGCCCCGACTTCGAGGTGGACTCCTCGAGCCTGGGCGCCGGCGAGGTCGTCCACCTCCTGCGCCAGCACCTCCGGGAGGAGGAAGCCCGCGATGGCGGATGATCCGGTGCCCCCGCTGCCGCCCGAGGTGGCGGCGCGGCTCCGGGCCGGCACCTTTCTCCTGATCGACAAGCCGCGCGGTCCGAGCTCCCACCAGGTGACGGCCTGGGTGCGGGACCTCCTCGGGCTGCCCCGGGCCGGCCACGCCGGCACCCTCGACCCGAACGTCTCCGGGCTCCTGTGGATCGGGGCCGGCCCCGCCCTCAAGCTCCTCCCGCTCCTGCTGGAATTCCCGAAGCGGTACGTGGCCGTGATCGACTTCCACGCGACGGTGCGGCGGCCGGCCGTGGAGGCGGTCGTCCGCGAGTTCACCGGCCCGATCTTCCAGACCCCCCCGGTCCGGTCGGCCGTGCGCCGGCGGCGCCGCGTGCGGGTCGTCCACCGTCTCGAGCTCCTGGAGCTCGATCGGTCCCGGGCGCTCCTCGATGCCACCGTCGACTCCGGCACCTACATCCGCAGCTTGGCGGTCGATCTCGGGGATGCCCTCGGCGTCGGGGGCCACATGGCCGAGCTCCGCCGGACGGAGACCGGGCCGTTCTCCGAGACGGCGGCGATCCGGCTGGACACGCTCGCCGATGCCATCCACCGGGCCCGTGCCGGTGCCCCGGAGGAGCTCCTCGGCCGGCTCCATCCGCTCGACGAGGTGTGGCGCGCCTTCCCCCGGGTCACGGTGAAGCCGGGGGCGGCGAGCGCGATCGTCCACGGGGCCGACCTTGCCGCGGGGGGGATCGCCCGGGTCGACGGTTCGTTCGGCCCGGGGGCCTCGGTCGTTCTCCTCGACCCCTCCGGGCAGCTCCTGGCCCTGGGCACCGCCCTCCGGGATTCCGCGCACCTGAACGGCCCCGGATGGGCCATCGACGCGACGCGGGTCCTCGGGGAGGTCGCCCGCTTTCCCCCCACCTGGAGATCGCCGGCCCTCCCGCCCCGGAAGGCCTCCGCCACCGTCCCGGCACCCCCCCCCGCGCCCGATCCGACGGGGGGATGATCCTCCCCCGCCCGCCGCGCGCGCGGGGGGGGGCCGCTCCGGCCCGGCGGGGGAGCGCCGGAGGGACCCTAGAGACCCACCGAGACCAGCGTCTCGGTGCTCCGGATCCCGGGGATCTTCCGGATCCGGTGCACCACCACATCGAGCGCCCGGTTGATGTGCGCCGCCCGGACCTTCACGATGAGGTCGAACGGCCCCGTGACCGGCTCGACCTCGCTGACCTCGGGGATCGCCCGGACCTTGCGGAGGACCTCCTCGAGGCGCCCCACCTCGGTCTCGACGAGGAGGAAGATCGTTTCGGTCCGGGGCTCGGCCACGCCGGGGAGGAGGCCGTACCGGCTAGATGAACCTAGCCGGTGGCCCGGCCCGGCCGCCTCCGTCCAAAGGGTTAAGCGGCCGTTCGGCCCGGCGGCCCGATGGCCCTGTCGTTCCGGGATTCCCTGGATGGCGAGGTGCGCCGGCAGGCGCCCCCCCGGGGCCGCCCGCTCACCGTCTACATCTGCGGCCCCACCGTCTACGACGCCGCCCACGTCGGCCACGGCCGGACCTACCTCTATTTCGACCTCGTGACCCGGGCGCTCCGGGACCGCGGGGTCGCGACCCGGACGGTCCGGAACATCACCGACTACGAGGACAAGATCTCGCTCCGGGCCGAGGAGCTCGGGATGACGTGGCGGGCGCTCGCCCGCCGGGAGGAGACCCGCTTCCGGGCGGACGTGGCACGGCTGCGGCTCCTGCCCGTCGACCACGAGCCCCGGGCCAGCGACTTCGTCCCGCGGATGATCCGCGCCGCCCGCCGTCTCGAGCGGACCGGCCGGGTCGAGAAGCGCGGGAACACCTGGATCTACTGCCCCCCGCCCCCGAGCGGCCGGAACTTCGCGGAGGGGGATGACTTCCGGGCGCACATGGTCCCGGAGCCCGGCCTCGAACCCGGGCCCGGGGACGACCGCGCGCGGGAGATCGTGATCTGGACCAACCAGGAGCCCCCGTTCGCCCGGTGGTCGAGCCCCTGGGGACGCGGGGGGCCCGGCTGGCATCTGGAATGCCACGCCATGGCCGAGCGGTACCTCGGCATCCCCGTGGATTTCCACGGGGGAGGCATGGACCTCATCTTCCCCCACCACTACGCCGAGAACGAGATCGCCCTCGCCCTCCACGGCACCCTGTTCTCCCGGAGGTTCCTGCATACCGGCTTCGTCACCCAACTCCACCGGAAGATGGCCAAGTCCCGGGGCAACCTCATCCCGCTCCGCAGCGCCCTGAACGAGTTCGGTCCCGATGCGCTGCGGTGGTATCTGCTCGGGACCCCGTACAACCTGAGGCTCGAATGGGACCCCCGCGCGGCCGCGCGGGCCCGGGCGGAGTGGGAGGAGGTGCGCGCCCGGCTCGCGGAGGTCGTCCGTCCCGGGCCCTCCGGGTCGCTCGCCGCCCGCCGGCTCCTGAAGCTCCCCCTCCGGGTGCGCGCCCGGATCGAGGACGGCCTCGGCGTGCCGGCCGCCCTCGAGGAGATCCGCACCTACGCCGCCGAGATCGGCGCCGCCGGGTCGGCGCACCTGGGCCGGGGGGAGTCGGTCGGCGGACGCCGGGCGCTGCGCCGGATCGAGGCGCTCCTCGGCCTCTCCTTCGCGGCTCCTCCGACCGGCTCACCGGAGCGGCGCTAAAGGCCGGGGGGGCGCCGCTCCGGATCGACCGCGAACGGGGTCTTGGCGGACCTTCCCGGGTCGGGCGCGGGGTGTCGCGGGAGGACGGGCTCCTAGAGCCCCCGGCGGTCCAGGATCAGGCTCAGCCCGTTGCCGCCGCCCATGCAGAGGGTGGCGAGGCCGAGCTTCCCCCGGACCCGGAGGAGCTCGTGGAGCAGGGTCACGACGATCCGGGCCCCGCTCGCCCCGATGGGGTGGCCGAGCGCGATGGCGCCGCCGTGGACATTGAACTGCTCCTCCGTGAACCCGAACGCCTGCTGGACGGCCAGCGAAGCGGAGGCGAACGCCTCGTTGTGCTCGACCCGGTCGAAGTCGTGGGGTTCGAACCCGGTCCTCTTCAGGTGGGCCTTGACGGTGGGGATCGGGGCCTCCATGACATCGGCCGGCGCCACGCCGGAGAGCTGGGAGCTATGGATCCAGGCGAGAGGGGTGCGGCCGCGACGCGCGAGCTCCGCCTCGCTCATGAGGAGGAGGGCGGCGGCGCCGTCGGAAAGCTGCGAGGAGTTCCCGGCGGTGAGCACGCCGTCCGGCGCGAAGGTCGGTTTCAGGCGCGCGAGGGACTCGGGCGTCGTGTCCCCCCGGGGACCCTCGTCCTGCTGGAGTCCCTCCCGGCTCGCGGTGAGCTCCGCCGGGACGGGGACCACCTCCTTGGCGAAGATGCCGCCCGCGACCGCCCGGGCCGCGGCCCGGTGGCTCCGGACGCCGAACCGGTCGACCTCTTCCCGGGTGAGATGCCACTTCTTCGCGATCCGCTCGCCCGTGAGCCCCATCCCCTCGTGCTCGCCGTAGGCGTCCTCGAGGGCGTCGCGGATCATGGCGTCCTCGAGCCGGTCGGCCCCGTGGCGGAGTCCCCAGCGCGCCCGGGGACCGACGAGGTACGGCGCGGAGTCCATGCTCTCCATGCCGCCGGCCACCGCGAGGTCGAACTCGCCGGCCCGGATCTCCGCGGCGGCGAGGTGGATCGCCTTCATCCCCGATCCGCAGACCATGTTCACCGTCGTGGCCCCGGAGCCGTCGGGGAGGCCGCCGGCCCGGAGGACCTGACGGGCGGGGTTCTGGCCGGCTCCGGCCTGGATGCCGTGACCGAACAGGAGCTCCGGGACCTCCGCGGCCGATACCGCGGCCCGGACGAGCACCTCCCGGACGGCCACCGTCCCGAGGACGACGGCCGGCGTCAGCCGCAGCCGTCCGCCGAATTTCCCGATGGGGGTGCGCACGGCGGCGGCGATCCCGACCCGGGAGGGCCCCGCGGCGCTCATGCGCCATTCACGGGAGGCGCGGATAAGAGCCTTGGGGACACGGCTTGGAGCGTGGCGCGGGGGCCCCCGCGCCGGGCCCCCCTCAGTCCTCTTCGACCCGGGGCGCGAGGAGGAAACGGCCCTCGCCCCGGTCGCCGGCGAGCTGGAACTCGATCTTGAGCGGATATTCGTTCCCCAGATGGAGGGTGACCTCCTCGGAGCTCGTGATGGACTTCACCATGTTCGAGAAGAAGTCGAGCGGGTACATGCTCCGGACGGCGTCCTTGACCTCGATCCGGCTCAGGCTCGCCGCGGGGATGTGGAGGTCGACCTTGTCGGTTTCCCCCTCGGAGTGCATCGTGAATCCGGTCGCATCGAGGACCAGGGTCACGTGGTCGCTGATGCTCTCGCTCCCCCGGATCCCCTGCCGCAACTCGTCCATCTTCACCACGGCAACCCCGGGCGGGGTGACGTTCGGGATCTTCGGATCGGTGATGCCGGCCGGATCGACGACGCCCATGTGGCGGGTGATCTTGCCCACGCTGACCACCAGGCGGTTCTTCCCGCCCTCGTACTGCAGTTCGATGATGTCGCCCGGCCGCGAAAGGCGGAGCACCTCCTTGATCTTCTCGACGTCCACGCCGATCTCGGTGGTCTCCCCGGTGAACAGCTCGAGCGCGGTGTCCTTGAGCTTGAGAATCAGCATCGCCACGTGGGACGGGTCCACCGCCTTCGCATCGATGCCGTCCTTGGAAACGGTGAGCTTGACTTCGGCGACGAGCGTCGAGATGATCTCCACCGCTTCGCGGAGCACCTCCATCCTGATGCGGACCTTGAACATCGGGGGAACCTCGCCGCTTCACAGAGGGACCCCTCCATAAACGTTGCGGGGGTGTCGGGGCCCGAACTCTATCGGCTCCGTGGAGGGAGGGGTGGACGGAATCGCTCCCGACGGGCCATTCGCGCCCGGATCTCCTCCCGCATCGCGGGGCTCCCCCGGCGCGGAATGTCGGCGAACTCCCGAAGCTTCGGGTCCCGGTGCCTCGTTCGCGCCTCATCCGACCGACCCCGCCGCGGGCGACCGTGGAGACCGCAAGCTTCCGAGAGGTCCTCCTCCGACACCGGCCCCATCCCCCTCACGTTGTCCACCCTCTCCCATTCCATTGCGTTCGCGGGTCCCTCCCGACTCCAATTCTCGACCGCCACCATCCCCGCCCCGTGCCGCCCCATCTCCTCCTCAGTCCGACCCTTCCTCGTCCATCCTCGGATCGACATGCGGATTGGCGGGCACCCCCTCCGGACCCACGCTTGGGAGGGGGTTTGGGGGGTAGGTTCGCCCGGTAGTTCGGCTCCGCCGTCGCTCATGCTTCCGGTGCGTCCATCTTCTTCCTTTTCCGGCACTCGATGGGCATCCGATTCCCAGGGGGCGAGTGTGGTCGGTTCTCGTAGCAGGCCGGGATCGATCGCTCCCGTGACGCCCGGGTCTCCCTAAAACTCTCGGAATCCCTCAACCAGAGAGAGAGGGATTCGCCACTCCACGTTCCGTGGAACGACTCCTGAGGCCCGTTGTCCTCCGGATCGTGCGGTCGATCGATCACCGGACGCATCCCGAGGATCCGGGTCGCTTCCCGGAACCGGGGCACGGGGAACCGGGGGCCACCCTCCGTCTTCGGCATGAACCCCTCCGCTCTCCCGTGGCTCTCGGAGACCGGGCCCCGCGGACCGTTCCGGGCCGGCCCGTTCGGGTTTCCGGATCGAACCCGGCCCGCGGGAAGGGGTGGCCTCCTCCCACCGGGGCCGGCACATTTATGAGGCACCTCCCCGACGGGCGGCGCATGACCCCGGCCCCCACCGGGCGGAGGCGTGGCGCCGCCCCGGCGCCGGGGGCGGGCTCCCGGGGGCGGTCCTCCCGCCTCCGCCTCTACCTCCTGGTCATCGCCCTGGCCCTCCTCTTGATCCCCGGGCCCGTCCCGTCGGATCGCCCGATTTCCCGGTCCGGGACTCCGAAGGGCCTCGTGCCGCCGCTCCCCGCCGATGCCGCCGCGACGCTGACGATCGGCGGTCGGGGGTCGCTGCGGGACCGCCCGCTGTCCGCCCCGCCCGCTCCGCGGTCCGGAACACCGTCCGACCGGGCCGCTACCGTCGGTCCACCGATCTGGGAAAACCTCACCGATCAGGGAACCGCCCGGCTGCCGCTCCTTGCCGGAAGTGCGGCCGCCTGGGATCCCGCTCTCGGTCAATTCCTGCTGTTCGGCGGCTCGAACGGCTCCGGGATCGCATCCACAACGTACGGATTCGCCGGAGGAGAGTGGACGCCCCTGTCCGCGCGCGGTCCGGACGGCGGCCTCTCCGGGGCGGCGATGGCCTACGATCCGGCGGCCCGTTCGGTGGTGCTGTTCGGTGGGGAGAGCGCCAACGCCACCGACCCGTTCCCCACCACGACCTGGAGCTACGCGAACGGCAGCTGGAGCGGCGCGTCGCTCTCCCCGCATCCGTCCGCCCGGTGGGGAGCGGCGATGGCCTACGATCCGGTACTCGGCGGAGTCGCCCTGTTCGGAGGTCTCAACGAGACCTCCCCGGGCGGGGGGGCGCTCGCGGACCTGTGGGTGTACCGGGCCGGGGATTGGACCGAGGTATCCCCGCCGGTGGCGCCATCGGCCCGGTACGGGGCGAGCCTGGTCTACGATCCGACATTGCCCGGGCTCCTCCTCTACGGCGGAAGCTTGATCCCCGGTGTCGATCTTTCCGATACCTGGGTCTACAACGCCGGGAACTGGACCCAGTGGTCGGTGCCGCCGAACGGAGCTCCCCCGGCCTTGGCCGGCGCGGCCATGGCGTTCGATCCCGACCTCAATGGAACGGTGCTGACCGGTGGGGAGGAGTCCTCGGCGGCACCGTTCCTCGCGACCTTCCTCTTCCTCCGCTCCGGCTGGAGCCAGCTCGCGACCCGGGGGGCGCCGACCGACCACATCGAGGGGGTCGGGGGCTTCGACCCCGTCGAGGATGCGATGATCGTCGCCGACGGCTTGGGGAGCGGCGGGGTCACGGAGGCGCTACGGGCCCCCCTGGCGATCCTCTCGGTTTCCTCCTCGCCACCCAACGAGACCGGCGCGACGATCCGGTTCACCGCCGATGCGGTGGGCGCGACGGCGACGACCGAGTTCCGATGGAGCTGGGGCGACGGTACCGGGTCGGAGGTCAACGGCTCCGCCAACGCGACCCACCGCTACGGCGCCCCGGGGAACTACACCATCGGCCTCAACGCGACGGCCGCGCCGGGGGATGCGGCGAACTGGTCGGGGATCCTTGGGATCGCCGCGGCCCTCACCCTCACGGTCCGGGCCGTTTCGGCCGGGGTCGATGCGGGGGTCCCGGCAACCTTTCTGGCCGTGGGCCAGATGGGGGTTCCTCCGTTCCGTTTCCGTTGGTCGCTTCCCGGTGGGGCCCGGATGAGCGGCTCCCGGGTCGTGATCACCCTGCCGCAGCCGGGCGTGGCGAACCTCACCGTCTCCGCGACCGATTCCGTTGGGGCCACGGCCGTCGCCGTCCGGGAGGTCACGGTCGCCCCGCCACCGGTCCCCGCCTCCAACGCCACCGTGGCGGCCGACGCCGGAGTGCCCCTCCTCCTCAACGGCTCGATGGAGGGCGGCACTCCTCCCTGGAGCTACCAGTGGTCGTTTCCCGACGGGTCGACCGCCGGTGGTCCGGAGGCCACCTACCGTTTCGCATCCCCGGGAGAGGACCTGGTCCGCCTCGAGGTGTGGGACGCTGCGAACTATTCGGCAACGGAGAGCTTCCCGGTCTCGGTGGGGCTCCCGCCGTCGGTGCGGATCGCCGGACCCTCCTCCGTGGTGCCGGGGGTCCCGCACTCGTGGTCCGCGGCCATCGAGGGAGGGACCGGCCCGTTCGTGGTCTCGTGGCATCTCTCCGACGGCCGGAACTTCACCGGAGCGGGAATCACCACCTCGCTGCCGTCGGGGAGCGCGTCGTTCGCCGTGAGCGTGGTCGATGCGGCCGGAGGGCATGCCACGGCGAACCTCACCGTGTGGTCGGGTCGGCCCTCCCCAGGGCCGATCGCGGCCATCGGCGGCGTCGCCCCCTCCTACCTCCTCGGGGGGGTCACGGTCGTGGCCGCCGTGGGGCTCCTTTGGCTCGTTCTCCGGTCCCGCCGTCGGAGGAGCGGTCCGGACCCGCGCGGCTCCTCCACGCCCGAATCGGAGTCGACCGGAGCTGGTGACCCGGGAGGAGTCCGCAGCTCCGGTACCGGTGGGGCCGTTGGCGACCCCGCCGGGGCGCCCCCGGCCGCGGAGACCCACCAACCGCTTTCGGAGGAGCGGCAGTTGGAGGATCCGTTCGGGAGATGATCCCGGCGTCGGAAGGTGCGGGTCGCCGCCGCACCGGGAAAAGGGCCGGGCCGTCCACCCTCCCGGTGGCAGCCCCCCCAGAACCGGCGGCTTCGGTGGCGATCCCCGTCGGGGGACTCCCGCCCCGGGGGCCCCGGTCCGGAGCCATTTCCCAGGGCCAGAGGAGGGGTCGCCGGTGGCGGACCCGGCCCGCGCGGACGGATCCGGAGCGGAGAAGGGAGCGATTCGCATTGGATGGGCGGAACCCGGTGGACCTCGAACCGTTCCAGCGGGGTGGTGCGTGAGGGCCGGATCGCCGGAAGGTCCCCCGGAGATGCCGGCGCCCGCTCCGGCCGCCAGGCCCTCGGTGCTGGCGTACCTGGACAGTACCGAGGCCGCCTACGTGCGCTCCTTCCGGGCGCACGTGGTGGCCCTCCCTCCCGGGGGAGTGGTCCTCGACCGCACCTTCTTCTACCCCGAAGGCGGGGGCCAGCCGGCCGACACCGGGGAGATCACCACCGGAGACGGGGGATCCGTCCCGGTCGTGGGAGCGCTGCGGAGCGGGCCGCAGGTCCTTCATCGCCTGGGCCGGCCCGGGCCCCGAACGGCACCGCTCCGGATTGGTTCCGAGATCACGGGAACCGTCGCCTGGCCCCGCCGGTACGCCCACATGCGCGCCCACACCGCGCAGCACCTCCTGAGCGCCCTCCTCTTCCGCCGCTCCGGGCGACGCACGCGATCGGCCCGCCTCTCCGCCGCGGCGGGGACCGTCCAGCTCGAACCGGAAGGCAGCATCCTCCCGGAACCGGAGGAGATCGCCGCCGAATTCGGCTCTTGGGTCGAACGGTCCGTCCCCGTCTCCGTCCGCTTCGTGGCCCGCTCCGAGTTCGACCGGGAGCCGGGTGGCCGGAGCGGACTCCGGCCGCTCCCCGCCTCCGTCGACCCCGTCCGGATCGTGGAGATCGCCGGGGTGGACCGGTGTCCCTGCGGCGGCACCCACCTCCGTTCCACGTCGGAGATCGGGCCGGTGACCGTCCAGTACGGGGCTAGGGATCCGACGGGGGGGACCCGGGTGACATTCGTGTTGGCCCCCGATCCCGCAACTCCCACTCGGAGCGGGTGACCCCGTACAGGTACACCGTGTGGTATCGCCCGTGATGGAAGAGCGCCTCCCGAAGCTCCCCCTCGCGCCGGAACCCCAGCCGCTCGAGCAGCCGGAAGGAACCGGTGTTGTCGACGTCCGTGGAGGCGCCGATCCGGGGGAGGTCCTCCGAGCGGAAGAGGTGGTCGACCAAGAGTTCCACGGCCTCCGTCCCGTAGCCCTTCCGGCGGGCTTCCGTCGCCGCGAGGACGTACCAGATGTCGGTGAGGGTCAGGACCGGGTGGGCCCGGTAGTGGCCCACCATCCCGAGGGGCGCCGCATCCGACCGCCGTTCGATGACGTACCGGGGACCGAGCGCCCGGGGGTCCCGGAGGGCGGCGTCGAGGTCGGCCTCGAACTCCTCGCGCGTCGAGAGCTCGAACCGGTCGAAGGGGGCCACCACCTCCGGATCGTTGTACCAGTCGAAGAGAAGGTCCCGCTCCTCCGGGCGCGGGCGGCGCAGCCGGAGCCGTGGCCCCTCCGCGGGCGCCTCCGGCGCGCGGGTCACGAGTCCAGGTCCCGCCGATCGGAGGTGATGACTCCCCGGAGGTTGAAGTGCGAACCGGTGCCGTCGGCGGCCACCGATTCGCCGGGGAGCTCCAGCCCCGAGGTCGGCGCCTCGGGGCCCTCGTGGCAGATGTCGAGCGCCTTGCGGTGGCCGCTCGGCGTCAGGGAGTAGACCAGCTTCGGTTCGCTGTACCCGATGACATACTGGATGCGCCGGTAGACCCACCGGGCCATCTCGAGGTTCCGGAGCGCCTGGCGCACCGTCGGCCCATCCACCCCCGGGAAGGTGCGCAGGATCCCGAACTCGGTGGTCCAGTGGTCGGCCTCGAACCGGACCTGGTGGCCTCGGTGTTCCAGGAGGTGGAGGAGGATCCCGCGCTCCAGAGTGCCGGAGTTGGCCTCTTCCATTTCCTAACGGCTCCGGGTGCCCATCGTCCCGCCTCTTACGAGATCGTGGTGACCTCGTAGTTCACCCGTAACCCCTTCAACCGCTCGTGGAGGGTGGTGATCAGGCCGAGTACCCGGTCGAACTCGGCCCGCTCCTTCCAGGTGTAAACGAAGTCGTGCATCCCCATGGACTCCTCGAAACCGAGTTCCCGCAGCACCTTGAGGACCTCGGCCGGGCCGGCTCCCTCGGAGTCGAAGATCATCCGGACGTAGGTGCGCATGGACCTCCCACCGCCCGAGGGGACCGAACGGGCAGCAGCATATCGAGGGTCCTTTCCTCTTAAATAGGCTTGCCTGAATCCATCCCCTCCCATGCGAACGGGGAACTCCGACCGGCGCGCCGTGGTGACCGGAGGGGCCGGTGCCATCGGGAGCGCCCTCGTCCGGGCGCTCCTCGCGGCGGAGGTCCCCGTCACCGTCGTGGACAACCTCTCGTCGGGCCGGAGGGAGAATCTCGCGGCCGTCGAGGAGGCCCCCGGCTTCCGTTTCCTCCGGGGGGACCTCCTCCGGCCCGAGGAGATCCGGCCCGCGTTTGCCGGGGCCACCGAGATCTGGCATCTGGCCGCCAACCCCGACATCCGGCGCGGCACCGTCGATCCGAAGCTCGACCTGGAGCAAGGCATCCTCGGGACCTTCCACGTGCTCGAGGAGGCGCGCCGTGCGGGCGTGGCCCGGATCCACTTCTCCTCCTCCTCCGTCGTCTACGGCCGGCCGGACCGGTTCCCGACCCCGGAGGAGTACGGGCCGCTGCTCCCCCAGTCGCAGTATGCGGCGGGAAAGCTCGGCGCCGAGGGGCTGATCAGCGCCTTCTGCCACTGCTACGGCCTGAAGGCCACCCTGTTCCGGTTCGCCAACATCATCGGGCCCGGGATGTCCCACGGCATCCTCTTCGATCTATTGAAGAAACTGGAGCGGGACCCCCGGAACCTCGAGGTTCTGGGGGACGGGCGCCAGAAGAAGAGCTACCTCTTCACCGACGACTGCGTCCGCGGGATGCTGCTCGCCGCCGAGAAGGATCCCGGCCCGGTCGGGATCTACAATCTGGGCTCCTCCGACCAGATCACCGCGCTCGAGATTGCCGAGAAGGTGGTGCGGGCGCTCGGCGGGACTGCCCGGATCGCCCTCACGGGCGGGGAACGGGGATGGGTGGGGGATGTGCCGGTGCAGTTCCTGGCCACGGAGAAGATCCGAGCCCTCGGCTGGAGCCCCCGCTTCACCTCGGCCGAGGCGGTCGACCGGACCCTCCCCATCCTCCGGGCCGAGCTCGGGATCTGATGGCCCCCGATCCCGCCGGGACCGGGGCGGGCGCCGCGGCCCCCTCCGTCTCCGTCGTCGTCACCGTCCTAAAGGACCCCCGGGTCGCCCGCACGCTCGAAAGCCTGCTCGCCCAGGACCTCCCTCCCCTCGAGATCCTCGTCGACGATGGGGGAGGGACCGACGCCGTCCGGCGGATCACGGAGCCGTTCTCCCGGCGCGACCCCCGGGTCGTCCACCTGGACGCCCCCGGGAATATCCCCGAGAGCCGGAACACCGCCCTCCGGGTGGCCCGGGGAGAGTTCATCGCCTTCCTCGACGCCGACGAAGTGGCTCCCCCCGGCTGGCTCCGGGAGCTGCTGCGGCCGTTCGCCGATCCCCGCGTGGGATTCGTGGGGGGTCCGACCCCGGCCCTCCCCGAGACCCTCCGTTCCGTGGGGGCCCGGTACTACGACGGCTACCTCCGGCGGTTCTACGATCGCGTGGCCCGGGACCATCCCCACGCGCTGCCGATGGGGAACTCGGCCTGGAGGGCCCGGGTCTTCCGGGAGGTGGGCGAGCTCGACACCACGCTGTACCGGCGGGCCGCGAGCGAGGATCAGGAGATCGCGCTGCGGGCCCTCGCCGGCGGGTTCACCGGGGTCTACCAGCCGACGGCATGGGTCGGCCACGACTTCTCGGACATCACCACCCTCGGGCTCCTTCGCAAGCAGCGGATCTATGCCGAGGGCGGCTATGTCCTCTGGCGGCGGCGCGGCAGCACGTACGAGGCCTCCGCCGGCCGGGTCGCGCCGTACCTCGTGCCCCCCGGGCTCCTCCTGGCGGGAGTCCTCCTCCTCGTGCCCACCCCGACCCGGACGCTGGGGGAGTACCTCCTCGCGGCGGCCGGCGGCTCCCTTGGGGTCCTGGCGGCGGTCCTATCGGTGCAGGGGTGGCTCGCCGACCGCGAGTACCCGGGCCTGCGCTACCGCGCCCTCGAGATATTGCGACGCTGGGCGACCCTGTACGGGGCGTTCCGGGGCCTCCTGCATTTCGGGCTGAGCGGTCGGGGGCGACCCCCGACCTAAAGCCTTAAACTGCCGCCCGGCTCGACGGCGCCATGCCCAGCAGCAACCCTTCCGCTCCGCCGGGAGACGGAAGCCCCGCGCCCGGAGCGCTCGTCGAGATCGATTACGAGCTGTGGAGCGAATCGGCGAGCGGGGAGCGCGAGCTCGTGGATACGACCCGGGCGGAGGTCGCCTCGAAGGCCGGCGTCCCGGCTCCCGAGGGGTTTGCCTTCGGCCCGCGTTCCCACCGATGCGGCGGGGACACTTTCCCGTCGGGGATCGAGGCCGCGATCCGCTCCGCGGCGCCCGGCACGGAATTCTCCCGGGAGTTCTCCCCGGCCGAGGCGTTCGGGGAACGCGATCCGAAGCTCATCGAACTGTTCAGCATGCACGAGATCTCCCGCCTGCCGGAGATGAGGCGTCCGGACGCGGACCTCCGGCCGGGCACGATCTTGACCATCGGCGGTCGGCAGGGGCGGGTCGTCACCGTCACCGCGGCCCGGGTCCGGGTGGACTTCAATCCCCCGCTCGCCGGCCGGAAGATCCACGGCTCGTTCCGGATCCTCAAGGAGATCACGGACCCCGTCGAAAAGGTCCGGGCGCTCCTCGGGATCGAATACGGGCACGGACCGGAGTTCCGGATCGAGAAGAAGGGTTCGGAATTCAGCATCATCATCCCCGAGCGGTCGAAATTCGACTTCCGCTGGATGGCCGCCAAACCCCGCCTCATCGAGGCGATCCGGAGCCAGGTCGCGCCAACCACCCTGTCGCTCATCGAGGAGTACGTCTCTCCCTCGGCGAAGGATCGGGCGACCGGGAAAGCCCCGGCCGCGGCGCCCCCGTCCGGACCGGCGGGTACCCCGCCGGCGTCGGACCACGTCCACAGCGGTCCGAAGGCGCATGGCCACGACGAATCGAAGCCGCATGGCCACGACGAGCCGAAGGCGCATGGCCACGATGAGTCGACGGCGCATGGCCACGACGAGTCGAAGGCGCATGCCCGCGGCGGGCCCAAACCCGATTCTCGAGACGAATCGAACGATCGGTGAGCATCTGCGCCGACGGTGCGATCCGGTACGCCCGCGGGGCGGGTACTCCCCTGCCGGCGCGCGTTGACCGCCGAACCGCCGTAGGAACCGGGCAACGGCCCAATTTACGGGGCAGGTTCGCCCCCATCGGGGGGCCCGGGCCGACGACTCCATCGTCGGAGGTTCGAGCGCTTCGGTTCCTCCGATGCACGCGCTCCGATCGGCCCGGTTCGAATCCCCCGGCGCATCTCCACCGGGCCGGAACGGGTCCGGGGGAAGGTGATTTCCGCGACTATTTGGGCCGGAACGCCCGCTCCACCAGCGCTGCCAGGATGCCGCCGAGGATGGGGGCCACCCAGAAGAGCCAGTCCTGAGTCAGGGCCCACCCCTCGTTCGACCAGTAGAGCGAGAGCAGCGCGGGGGCGAAGGAACGGACCGGGTTCATGGAGGCCCCATCGACGGAAATGGCCACGAGGTTCCCCACCAACAGCGCAGATCCGATGGCGAACGGGGCCAGATTCCGCGACGAGTTCTCCGAGCGGGTCACGAGCTGGATGACGAGAACGAACACGAAGGTAAGGGCGAGCTCGATGAGGAAGACGGCGCCGAGGGAGAAGGCACCGGGAGATCCGTTCCCGCTGTACGCCTGGCTGCCGAGGGCGGCGGCGTGCGCCAGGTCCACGAACGAGGCGGGGCCCCCCAGCGCAATCCCGAGGACGACCGCAATCCCAACGATGCCACCTACGATCTGGGCCACCAGATACGGGACCACATCCTTGAGCGGCATGCGGCCGGAGACCGCCATCGAGACGGTGACGGCCGGATTGAAGTGACCGCCGGAGATGTCCCCGAAGGCGTAGATGAGGCCCGCCAAGACCAGCCCGAAGGCGAGCGAAACCAATACCACCCGGGCCTCCGCATCCCCTCCCAAGCTGAAAACCGCCGCGCCGCCCCCCACGAGCAGCAGGGCGAACGTTCCTAGGAATTCGGCGAGGTAGCGTTGGGCGCTGGAGGTTACCATGGCGGAGGCATGAGCCGACCCATAAAAGGGATTCCGTGGAGTGCTCTGTTCCACTATAGCTTGCATTGAGGGGTTGCCGGAGCGGCTCCCGGCAGGCCATCCACGACCGGATCTCCTCCAGTGTTGTGGGGCTCCCCCGGCGCATTATCTCGACGAACTCCCGAAACATCGGGTCCCGGTGCCTCCATCGCGCCACATCCGACCGACATCGGCGCGTTCGACCCTTGAGACGGCGAGCTTCCTCGAGTTCCTCCTCCGCCACCGCCCCCATCCCCCGAACGAAGTCCGCCCGCTCCCATCCCATTGCCTTCGCAGACCCCTCCCGACTCCAGTTCCCCACCACCGCCATCCACGCCCCGTGCCACGTCGTCTCCTCCTCCGTCCGATCCTTCCTCGTCCCTCCCCGGATCGATTTCCTCGTCTCCCGCGCCTCCCGCATCGGCCGAACCCCCGGACGCCCCTCCTCGTCGTCCATCCCCCCGGCTCGGCCCCGCTCCTCTCGAAGTGCGTACGAGAAGCTCAAAACCGCCGCAACCGTGGCCCGGACCATCATGGGAACGGGCAGCCCGAGCGGACCGGCGCGGAACCCTTCCCGGCCGGGGCGGATCTTCGTACCGGTCATCTTTGCGATCGGATTCGTCCTGGTGGGTATCGTGGGGTTCCTCGGCCTCGGCGGCCACCTTCAGACCACCATTCCGGGAAACGCGACCGCCCCTCCGGTCGCCCCGGTGCCGCTGACCTCCTGTCAGGGCCATGCCGCCGCGGGCAGCTTCCATTTCCTCATCGTCGCCGGACTCAAGGGGGGTTTCACCTTCAACGGGTCGAGCCCCGGTCCCTGCTTCGCGGTCGCCGCCGGTAGCTCGGTGTCGGTCACCTTGGTGGTATCGGATCAGACGAACCAATTCTTCGGATGGGTGCTCATCAATGCGACCGGGCCCACCGATCAGGAACCCGCCTTCCCGAACTCGGGCGAATCGGGAGCCGCGCGCTTCACCGGCATCGCCCCGGGCCAGAATGTCACCTTCTCCTTCACCGCGGGATCGCCGGGAGAGTACCGGTACGTATCCGAAGTCAGCCACGACGCCTCCGTGGGGATGTGGGGGGGGTTCAATGTGACGGCCCCGGGCACCTCGACCTCGGCGGCACCCGTGACTCCCGGGTCGATGAGTTCCTCCGCTTCGGGTCCGGTACTGCCGCCCGCGCGGGCGAGGTTCGGGCCATGAGCGCCGCGCCGCCCCGCGCCATTGCCGAGTCCAATTCGGAGGAGACCCCTGGGAGCTATGCGGGGTGGTACATCGGATTGGCCATCATCGTCGCCGTCCTGGCGATCGGCATGGCGCTGTGGTTCGACTACCACCCCTGACGAAGCCCTTCGGGCGGCGGCATCGCGAGCCGATCCACCGTTGGATGAATCCCGGCACGACCGGGCCGGCGGATACTTT
>JAJZDH010000144.1 GCA_021828665.1 Thermoplasmata archaeon | reverse complement strand
CCAGTGGAACTACACGATCTATCCGTCGAAGGAAGCGAAGGCGAGGGCGCTCGCGGCCAAGAAACAAGCGACCAAGAAGTAGGGCTCATCCGGCCAAATTATTAAATGTTATTTCTGAGCATTCCCTTACGATCGATATCGTGCCGAAACCCGGCCGGTCGTTCGCGGTGCCGAAGAGCGTCATCGACCAGTTGAAGCGGGTCGTCACTCGGATGGACCGGATGGACGTCGAGACGATTCAGCTCCGACACGCGGAGCGGTCGGACGCATCCGCTGAAGGTGAAACCGCGCCCTCGGTGATGCAGTCGGGCCGCTCAACTTCGTGAACTCATACCGGCAAGTTTATCTCGGTCCCCGCGCACGCCGGGTCATGCAGATTCCGGAAAGGATTCCCCGCGCTTCCCCTCGGGACTCCGGCGATCGACCCTCCGCCACGGCCCGGACGGCCGGTGGACGGCGGCGGGGCCTACCCTCGGCGGGGGTCGGGGCGATCCTCGCGCTCGCCCTCCTCGGGCTCCTCCTGCTCCCGGGACCATCGTACTCCGGGGCGACGACCGCCACGGCGACGGTCTCCATCCCCCACGCCCCGGGGGCGGCCGTGGTCGCCACGGGAGCCGCCTCCGGGCTGGCCGGGGGGACACCGGCCGCCCCGAGCCCGCCGACCCTCCCGGGCTGGCAGTGGACCAACCTGACCGCCGGGATCTCCATCCCGCCGTGCGACTTCCAGAACGGTTGCTACGCGGTGTGGGATCCGGCGCTGGACGGCATCGTGGTCTTGTCGTTCTCGAGCGGCGTGGCCTCGATGGAACTCTACCAGAACGGTAGCTTCCGAGCGGTCAACGCCACCACGCTCCCCGCCCCCGCCTACCTGGGGGGGTTGGCGTACGATGCCGCCGACGGGTACCTGGTGCTCTTTGGAGGGTTCGACCAGGCGGGCTACTTCGCCAACCAGACCTGGACCTTCTCGGGCACCACGTGGACCCGGCTCTCCCCCGCATCCTCCCCCCCACCGATGGCGAACTTCGGGATGGCGTACGACCCCAGCCTCTCCGAGGTGGTCGTGATCGAAGGATACTCGGGGAACAATCCGGTCAACACGACCTGGCTCTTCCGGGCCGGCACCTGGACCCCGGGGCCGGCGTTGCCCTCGGTCGGCCTCTACAACGTGGCCGTCGCCTACGACGCCGCCGCCTCGGCCCTGATCGCCGTGGGAGGCACGAATTTGAGCGGCCAGGGTACGAACGCCACCTGGAAGCTCACCGCGACCGGCTGGAGCCCGGTCGCCCTCGCGTCGGGATCCGACCTGCCCGGAGGGACGTTCCTCCTCGCGCCCTCCCCCGCCGGCCCGGGTCTCGTGGCCTATTCGAGCCAAGTCACCGCCGTGGGTACTTGGCTCTACGGGAACGGGAGCTGGACGAACGTGACCACGCCGGTTGGGCCCTCGGCCGCCGAGACCGAGTCGGTCCTCGCGACCGACCCGACGGACAATACGACCCTCCTCGTGGGTGGGAACATCTTCAATCCGTTTATTCCGGCCCCGGTGGAATACCCGGTGACGTGGGTCCTGCACGCCGCCCTCAACCTCGGTGGGCGGACCGACCCGCCGGGCGCCACCGTGGCGTCGGGTCGGCCGGTCGACCTCATCGCCCTGGCGACGGGGGGGATCGGAGGGTACCGGTACACCTGGTCGAACGCGGCCGCCGGCTGCGCGCCGGCCACCGGCCCGGGCGGGCTCCCGCTCCCGCAGGAGCTCCTCTGCACGGAGTCGACGGTCGGCAACTACACGGCGACGGCGACTGTCGTCGATCCGGCGGACCCACCCGCGCGCACCACCCTCACCTTCTCGGTGGTGTCGGGGCCGGTGGTCGGCCTGCCGGCGGCGTCCCGCGCCGGCGCGGACGTCGACCAGGTGGTCTCCTTCTCGGTCCCGATTGTAGGAGGGGTCGCGCCGTGGACGGTCGCGTGGACGGGCCTGCCGGCGGGCTGCTCCGGCAACTCCGGTCCCCTCGTGGTGTGCGCGCCGATCGCGGCCGGCTCGAGCTCGATCGCCGCGACCGTGACGGACGCCTCCGGGGCGGTGGCGGTCGGCGCCTCCCTCCCGTTCGTGGTCGCGCCGGACCCGGTCGTCGGCGCGCCGGTCTTCGGGAGCCCCGGACCGGTCGCGGCGACGGACGTCGGCCGGTGGGCGAACGTGTCGGTCTCCCTTCCGGGGGTGGGGGCCGGCGGACCGTACACGTACGCCTGGTCGGGCCTCCCGGCGGGATGCCCGGGGACGGACGCCGCAACGGTGGCGTGCCGGCCGGCCGCGCCCGGGGTCGCGGCGGTCACGGTCGCGGTGACGGACGCGAACGGATTCTCGGCCACGTCGCCGGCGGCGGCGCTGGTGGTGAATGGCAATCTCTCGGTGCTGGCGGAGCGGACGGGCGGGAACGCCTCGGTGGGCGCGCCGACGTACTGGACGGCCGCCATCGCGGGCGGCACGGCCCCGTTCGCGGAGAGCTGGTACGTCGGCCCCACGGAGGTGGGCGCCGGGCCCTCCCTCACCTACGCCTTCGGGGCCGCGGGCACCGCGACGGTGACGCTGGTGGTGACCGACTCGGCCGGGTCCACGGCGGTCTCCAACCACACGGTGACGGTGCTCGCGAGCCCGCCGACCCCGAAGGCGCCGACGGTCACGGGCAGCACTAGCGGTCTCACTTCCTGGGAGATGGCCGCGCTGGTGGCGGCGGTGGTGCTCGGGATCGCGGCGCTCGGGGTGAGCGGGGCGATCCTTCTCCGCCGGCCGCGGACGTCGGCGGCCGCCCCTCCGCCGGCGACGGAGCCGCCGAAGGGTCCCACCTGAGCGGGCCGACGGGAGCGGGACCCTCCCCGCCCGGGGAGGGACCCCCCGTTCCGCCCCGCCGGGCGCCGGTCCGGAAGGTCGAGCCTTCGCCATCGATTCCACCCCCGTTACCCCGGCGCGGGGGGGAAGCGACGGGACGGCAGGGAAGGAAGGCGAGAGGCCCCGAGGCCGGGGGCGGACGGGGCGTACGTCAAACTTCGGCCGGCGTAAGGTGGGGCCATGGATCGCGAGGCGTGGCGCGAGATGCTCCGCGGACTCTCGGTCGAGGAGTTCCGACTTCTCCGCGAACTGGTGGGGGACGAGGATCGGGCACGTGAGGCCCACCAATTGGCGATGCTACGGATCGGGGACTGGGTGGAGTTCGAGGATCGGAACGAGATCACGCACCGGGGCATCGTCGCGCGGATGAACTCCCGCACGATCGCGGTCCGTTGCGCACCCGGCGAGCACGGGCAACCCTCCACCGAATGGCGGGTCGGCGTCACCTTCATCCGACGGATCGTTCCTGTGGAGGCCGCCCGGCAGGCACTTCCGGAACCGTAGACGGAGAACCTCCGGGGTGGCATCCCCTCGCACGATTTCGATCGTGGCAGGGGGTCAAGGGCCCTGGGGATAGGATCCCGTGATCTGCCCGCATGCCTTCCGGAGGTAGTCCCGGTCATCCCCCGGTTGGTCGGCCGCCCGGAACACCTCCCGGGCCAGGTCGCTCTCGCCGGCCCTCCATGCCGTCCTCCCAAGGAGTTCGACCCGGTGCCAATGCCGGGAACCCATCTCCCGTGCCAAGTCCACGAATCGATCGAAATCTTCCTTCTCGGCATGCAACGCGCCGAGAAGGGTGAGCGCCGCCTCCGCCGGGTAGTCGAGTTCTTCGTGGTCCAGGAGCTCCCGGCGAAGGGAGCGCAGGATTGCGTCGGCGCGGGCGACGTGCTCCGGAGGGATCACTCGAAAGAACGGGCCGAGCTCCTCGTGCATGTGCCCGTAGTCCTCCCAGATGGCCAGATTGAGGAAGTCGCGGTAGTAGGTCTCGGGAGCGAGGCCGCTCCCGGCCCAGGCGACCTCGAAGTACTCGGCGAGCACCGCCTTCCGGTAAAGCGCTGCGAGGACGCCCTCACGGTCGTGAAGGTACCCCACCCGTTCTCCCATACCTAGACAACCGTGGCAAGCACGGTTGATGCTGGGTTCCTGAATCCTCGGAAGGCATCTGTCCTAGCGGACATGAACCTCCTTCCTCCACAGGCGTTTTCCGTCTCCGCCGA
>JAJZDH010000143.1 GCA_021828665.1 Thermoplasmata archaeon | reverse complement strand
CGGCGAGCGCGGCCGCCGCCCCGGGCCGAGCCCCCGGCGGGCGGCCGGCGGCGGTGCCCCCCGACGGGGCGGCAGGTTCGGGAACTCGCGACATCGAAAGGACCGTTCGGTTCCCCGGGCGGGTCTGTGCCGGGCCCCCTCCGGGCTCCGGATCCGCCCGTCGCCCGGAGGAGCGGCGGCGGCGGTCGGGCCGCGGCGGTGGTTCCGGGTTCCCCCGGGGACGGCTCCGGAAAGCCGTCGCGATACTTGAAGAGGGGGCGCGGCACGGCCGCCCCCGGACCGGGGGTCGACGCCGCCCGCCGGTTCGGCGGTCAGTACTCGGGTCGGGCGCGGGTGTACGCTTCCCGGAGCGCCTGGGTGTCGACGTGGGTATAGATCTGGGTCGTGGCCACCGAGGCATGCCCGAGGAGCTTCTGGATGTACCGGATGTCGCAGCCCCGCCGCAGCAGCGCCGTGGCGAGGGTATGGCGGAGCACGTGCGGGGTCACCCGCTGGGCGATCCCCGCCTCGGCGGCCCGCTTCCGGACCATCCGCTCGACCGTCACGGGGGTCACCGGGAAGAGCCGGGGGCTCTGGATGCCGGCGAGCGACCGGTCGGCCAGGTACCGCTCGACGGCGTCGTGGGTCTTCTCCTCCATGAGGACCTCCCGGTCCTTGTCGCCCTTGCCGGAGCGGACGTGGAGGACGTTCCGGTCGAACTCGATCTCCTCGATCCGGAGCGCGCAGAGCTCGCCGACCCGGAGACCCCCGTAGCCGAGCACGTGGAGGATCGCATAGTCCCGGGGGGATCCCCGGGCGATCTCGAAGAGCCGGTGCGTCTCCTCCTCGTTGAGGTACCGCGGCAGCCGTTCGGGCCGCCGGGGAGGATCGAGCCCGCGGTCGATCGCGATCCCGAAGCTCCGGAAGAGGCAGGAGAGGCCCCGGACGGTGGTGTACAGGGAGTTCTTGCTGTAGTGGCGCCGGAGGACCAGGTACTCCCGGAACCCCTCCACATCCCGCGATTCGACCTCGTCGAGCGGCTTGCCGACGTACCCGAGGAAGGTGCGGGCGATGTGGCCGTACTGCTTGACGGTGCACGGGCTGCGCTCCTGGGCCTGGAGCATCGTCTGGAACCGTTGGACGACCTCGAGGGCCGAGAAGGCGGCCGGCGCGCCGGCGGCCGGGGGGGTCGGGGGCGCGCGGGGGCGCGCCGCTCCACGGGGAGGCATTGCCTTGGCCACTTCCGGAAACCGCCTAATTAAGCCTCGGGCGGAGTGGCACGGGGGGACCGGCGAGCGGCGCCGTACGGGCCACCGGTCGGTGGCCGGGCACCGGGCGGCCGCCCGGTCCCTCGCGGGGCGGGGCCCAAATACCCCACCGGAATCGAGCCGGCGTGGCCGCGCCCCCCCTCCGGATGCCGATCACCCGGGGCGAACGGCTCTTCGGGAGGCTGGGCCGCTTCGTCGTCCGCCATCCGTGGTACCCCATCCTCTTCTGGATCGCCTTCCTCCTGGTCGCCGCCCCCTTCCTCTCCCGGGTCGGTTCGGTGACCTCGAACTCGACGACGGACCTTCCGTCGGGGGCCCCGAGCTCCCTCGCCCAGGCCCGGATCGCCGCCCTGTTCCCGAACCGGACGGCCGGCACCGACAGCCTCCTGCTGTTCACCGGTCCGGGGCTCCTCGATCCTCCCGCCCAGCAGGTGGTGCTCGCCGTCACCGCCCGGATCGCCACCGACCCGAACCTCACCGAGGTGAGCGGCGTCGGTTCCCTGTACAGCGCCTACGCGAGCTACCTCGACGGCCAGGCGCGCCTCGGCCTCGGGGTCCTGGCGACGGGACTCGGTGCGACCCCGAGCCTCCTCGCCGCGGTGAACGGCACCGCCGCCCTCCTGTGGGGCCCACCCGCCCTCTTCCTCAGCGACTGGCAGAGCTACGGCGCCGCCCATCCGGGCACCCCGCCGGCCGGCTGGAACGCCCCCGCCGACCGGGCGGCCGCCGCGCAGCTGGCCGGCAACGGCTCCTCGCTCGCGGTCCTCGCGGCGTTCTACCAGGGCGCGAACGGTTCCGGGGCCGGCTTCAACGGGAGCGCCGACTGCGCCGCGACCGTCGACGCCCTCCTCCCGTGCACCGACCTCGCGGTCCGCACGAACGTGGCGTCGATCCTCCCGGAGATCCTGCCGCCCGGCACCCTCGCCACCGGGAGCGGGGTCCTCTCCGACCTCGGCGTCACGAACTTCACCGATCCGGGCCGCCTCCGCGCCACGGCGGCGGACCTCCTCGGGGCCTCCTCCGGCCTCCCCGGGCCGTTCCTCCTCCAGCTCTGGGAGGCCTTCCCGACCGTCACCCCCGCCCTGGCGGCCGTGGCGGCCTGGGCCCAGGCGGTCACCGACGCTCCGGTCGCGGCGTATCCGCTCCCGATCCCGGCGGCGATCGCCGGCGAGTTCCTCGCCCCGGACGGCTCGGCCGAGATTCTCCTCGTCAGCTACGCGGTCCCGGACTCGTATACCGTCCAGGGGAGCTCGCCCGTCTTCGAGGATGTCCGGGAGATCGACCGGATCGTGCCGCCGCTCCTCGCCGCCGACGACCCGGGTGGCGGCCTCCAGTTCTACCAGACCGGGGGGGCCCCGCTCGACCTCGAGGAGAATGACGTGCTCGCGTCGAGCCTCGCCCTCGTCCTGCCGCTCACGATCCTGGTCCTCATCGGGATCACCATCGCCTACTTCCGGGCGCCGCTCGCGCCGCTCCTGACCTTCGGCGGGCTCGGCATCGCGCTCGGGCTCGGCGTCGGGGCGGTGGTGCTGATCGGCTCCGTCGTGACGAAGGTGGACGTCACCTCCATCGAGCTCGAGGAGACGTTCGTCCTCGGCGTGGGCACCGATTACTCGATCTTCCTGGTCTCCCGCTTCCGCGAGGAGCTCCACGGGGGGGCCGCGCCGTCGGAGGCGGTGGTCACGGCGGTCACCTGGGCCGGCCAGAGCGTGGCCACGAGCGGGGGGACCGCCATCATCGCCACCCTCGCCCTCGCCTTCTCGGGGGTCGCGCTCCTGAGCCAGTGGGGGATGGTCCTCTCCATCGCGATCCTCGTGACGGTCCTCATCAGCCTCACGCTCGTCCCGGCCTGCCTGGTCCTCCTCGGGGACCGCGTCTTCTGGCCGGCGACCGGACGGCGGCTCGACCGTCAGGCGGCCCGGGCCCGGGAGGCGATCCGGTCGGAGCGGACCTACTTCTTCCGTACCGGCCGGCGGACCGAGCGGCGCCCGAGGGCGTTCCTGCTCGTCATCCTCCTCGCCTCCCTGCCGCTCCTGTACGTGGCGAGCAACGTCCCGATCAGCTACGACTTCTACCAGCAGCTCCCGGGAGGGCTTCCCGCCACGAACGGCCTCTCCGCGCTCGACGCCCACTTCGGTCCGGGGTATGCGTTCCCGATCCAGGCGCTGGTCACCTTCGCCGCCCCGCTCCAGGACGGGAATGCCACGAATGGCCCGGAGTTCGCCGACCTCGCCGCGCTCACCCAGACGTTCGCCGCGACGCCGTCCGTCCTCTCGGTGGGATCGCCGGTCGGCCCGGGGGGCGCCCCGCTCGCGGAGTGGCAGAACCTCTCCACGCTCCCGCCCACGACCCGCCTCACGCTGGAAGCGACCCTCGCCGGGTACGTGGGGACCGACGGCCGCTCCGTCCTCCTCACCGTCACCCCATCCGTCGGCGGCCTGTCGTACGCCGCGGTCCAGATCCTCGGAGCGCTGCGGAGCGAATTCAACGCGTTCCAGGCGGGTCACCCGGAGACCCAGACGGTCGCCTTCGCGGGCGGCGCCCCGGTCACCCGGGACCTCGCCGCGCAGACCAACCTCGCCACCGAGCGGATGATCGCCCTGGTCGCCGTCGGCCTCATGGTCGTCCTCTTCGTCGTGTTGCGCTCCTGGATCATTCCGCTGCTCGCGGTGGCCACCATCGGCCTCTCGCTCGCCTGGGCGTGGGGGATCACCGACCTCGTGCTGCAACAGGGTCTCGGGATCCCGATCTTCTTCTTCGTCCCGACGATCCTGTTCATCATCATCCTCGGCCTCGGCATCGACTACAACATCTTCCTGCTCACGCGCGTGCGCGAGGAACGTCTCATGGGGCACCCGACCTCCCGCGCCGTGGTCCGGGCG
>JAJZDH010000142.1 GCA_021828665.1 Thermoplasmata archaeon | reverse complement strand
GCGGCCGAGGTCGCCGCCGCTGCTGGCGGCCGCGGGTCGCCCGGCTCCGGGTGAGACGGTGGGGCCGGCGCCCCGGGGGGACCGCCGGCCCGAACGGAGGCTACCGGAACCAGGCCGTGGCGGCGAGGTCGAGGACCTCGTCGCCCCGGCCGCTGAAGACCGCCTTGGCGAGGAAGAGGCCGAAGCCGGCCACCTCCTCCTTCCGGAGCGAGGGCGGCAGGATCATCTCCTGCCGGTCGACCATCACCTGGAGGAGCGCCGGGCCGGGATGATCGAGGATCCGGCGCACCATCGGTCGGAGCTCCCCCGGGGTCGTGGCGGTGAGGCCCAGGAGGCCGGAGGCGGTGGCGATCGCGGCGAAATCCGGGTTCGTGAGATCGGTCGCGAAGTCGAGGAAGCCGGCCGCTTCCATCTCCAGCGTCACGAACCCCAGGGCATCGTTCCGGAACAGGACGATCTTCACCGGAAGGTGGTGCTGGCCGAGCGTGAGAAGGTCCCCGAGCAGCATGGCGAGGCCCCCGTCGCCGCTCAGGGCGATCACCTGGCGCCCGGGGGCGGCGAGCTGGGCGCCGATCGCCTGGGGGAGGGCGTTCGCCATCGATCCGTGGACGAACGATCCCAAGAGCCGCCGTCGGCCGTTCATGGCGAGGTACCGGGCCGCCCAGACCGTCGGGGTGCCCACGTCGCAGGTGAAGACGGCGTCCTCCGCCGCGAGCTCGCTCACGACCCGGGCCACGTACTGCGGATGGATCTTCGTCGACGTGGGCGACTCCGCCGCCAGGTCGTCGAGCCCCCGGCGCGCCGCGCGGTAGTCGTCGAGCGCCCCCCGAAGGTGGCGCCCGTCGGTCTTCGGGGTGAGGAGCGGGCGGAGCGCGGCGAGCGTCGACCGGACGTCGCCGACCAGGGCGAGGTCGACCCGGGTCCTCCGGCCGATCTGCTCCCCGCGCCAGTCGACCTGGATCACCGTCGCGCGGGTCGGGTAGAACTGGCGGTACGGGAAGTCGGTGCCGAGCAGGATCACGAGGTCCGCCGCCTCCATCGCCCGGTACCCGGAGGAGAACCCGATGAGGCCGGTCATCCCCACGTCGAACGGGTTCTCCGGCTCCACCGACTCCTTGCCCCGGAGCGTGTGGACGATCGGGGCCTGGAGCACGCGGGCCAGCTCCCGGAGCTCCGCGCCCGCCGCCCGGCATCCGATCCCCGCGAGGAGGGTGACCTTCGAGGCCCCGTTCGCGATCTCCGCGGCCCGCTCGAGGAGCGGCCGGGCCGGCACCAGCGTGCCCGCGGGCGGCTCCGGATCGAGGATCGGCACCGTCCCCACCGCGGGCGCGAGGGCGATGTCGCCGGGAAGGACGATCACCGCGACCCCCCGCCGGGCGATCGCCGTCCGGAGCGCGATGGCGAGCAGCCCCGGCAGCTGCTCGGGGGCCGCCACCGAGCCGAGGAAGTCGCTGCACTCGCGGAAGAGGATCTCCGGCCGGGTCTCCTGGAAGTACCCGCGGCCGATCTCGGGCGACGGCACCTGCGTCGCGATCGCGAGGACGGGGGTCCGGCTGCGGTGGGCATCGTACAGCCCGTTGATCAGGTGGAGGTTCCCGGGACCGCAGCTCCCCGCGCAGACCCCGATCCGTCCGGTGAGCTGGGATTCGGCCCCGGCCGCGAACGCCGCCGTCTCCTCGTGGCGCACGTGCACCCAGGTGAGGTCGGGGCGGGATCGGATGGAATCGGTGATGCCGTTCAACGAGTCGCCGGCGACACCGTAGATCCGCGCCACGCCGGCGGCCCGGAGCGTGTCGACCAGAAGATCGGCGACCCGGGTGCGCCCCACGGGAGCCCCGAGGGGTTCCCTCGGCATAAGCCGGCCGCCCCGGGGCCGGCCCGTCCCGGGTCGCCCTCCGGCCGCCTACCGGAAGTACGCCTGGGCGCTGCCCGGGTCGGCCCGCTTCTCCTCTTCGGGCTTCGCCGAGGTGAGGATATCGATGGCCATGATCGCGTTGAGCGGGATCAGCCGGATCCCCTCCTCCGCCCGTCCGGCCTTGCGGGCGCGCTCCTCGATCTCGATCGCCATGGAGTTCTCCCCGCCGACGGAGACGAGGCCGCGGAAGAGGCCCACGGAGACGAACGGCTCCTCCCGGGCCCCGGCCGAATGGACGCGCACCCGCGAGCCCGGAGTCAGGGAGATGGTCGGCTTCTTGGCCGGCGCCGGCGGGGGGGTTTCGGGGGGCGTCATCGAGCCGTTCCTTTCTCCTTGCCGGCCCGGCCCGGGGCGGGGGGCGGCAGCGGACGATCGAGCAGACCCTGGAGGTGGTTAACCGTTTCCCGGTACCGGCGGAGCGCGTTCTGGGCGTTCGCCTCGGTGAATTCCCAGGCCCGGGCGAGGTTTCCGTAGCGGAGACGGTACCCCTTGCGCCCCTTGCCGGCAGCCCGGCCGCCGACCTCCTCGAGGAGGTCGAGCGCCTTGAGCTTGTTGAGGTGCCGGTAGATCGTCGGCTTCGTCGTGCCGAGGACCGCCGCCAACTCCTCCGCGTACCACGGCCGGGTCGGGTCCTTGAGGAGACATTCCCGGACGAACCGGTACGCGAGGGTTTCCCGGACCGGTCCCTCGCCGGTCCGCCCGTCCTCGGCGCCCGGCAGGTAGCCGACGAGGCGGAGGAACTCCTCGAGCACCTCGTCCGGGTCGTCGAGGGGGGTGAGCGGGGTGCTGTAGCGGAGGGAAAGTTCGAAGGGCATACGGGACGGGGAAGCACGCGGCAGGGGGGTAATAAACCCGAGGCCGGCGCCGGCCGACATTCCCGACCGCCGGGCGCAACAACCCTTTCTCGCCGCGCGGCCTCGCGGCCGGCATGGACCCGTTCCGGTGGGTGGCCCCCGAGAGCGTCGACGAGGCGTACCGGCTCCTCGCGGTCCCGGGCGCCGTGGCGCTGGGCGGAGGGACCGACCTCCTCCTCGACCTGGAGTCGGGACGCGCCGAGGCGACCACGCTCGTCAGCCTCCGGAAGCTGCCGCTCCGGTTCGTGCGCTGGGAGGGAGCGGAGCTCCGGATCGGCGCCACCGCGCCGCTGAGCGCGGTCGAGTCGGTGGCGGGGCTTTCCGGGCGGATCCCCGGACTGGCGACCGCCGTGCGGGCGGTGGGCAGCCCGGCGCTCCGGCACCGGGCCACGCTGGGCGGCAACATGGCCCGGTGCGCCCCCACGAGCGATCTTCTGCCCGTCCTGATCGCCCTCGGAGCGACCGCCGAGATCGGAGGCCCGTCCGGCCCCCGCGCGACCCCGGTCGAGGCGTTCGCCGAGGGGTCCCGGCGCCCCCGGCTCCGCCCCGGCGAGCTCCTCATCTCGGTCCGGGTCCCGGCCGCCCCCTCGGCGTACCTCTGGCAGCG
Organism: Thermoplasmata archaeon; assembly: GCA_021828665.1. Classification (GTDB taxonomy): domain Archaea; phylum Thermoplasmatota; class Thermoplasmata; order Lutacidiplasmatales; family UBA184; genus JAKIVR01. The sequence goes on along the minus strand of JAJZDH010000142.1, from coordinate 803 downwards.
GGTCCGACCGGCCCACGACATCAGCCAGGTCGGCGTGGCGGTGGCCCGGGGCCCCTCCCGCCCCCCGTGGACGATCGCCGTCGGTGGCGTGCTGCCCCGGCCGATGCGTCTCGGCCGGGCCGAGGCCGCCCTGCGGTCGGAGGTGCCGGGGGACGCGGAGATCGCCGAGGCGGCCGAGGTGGCGGCCGGGGAGGCGTCGTTCGGCACCGACCGGAGGGCGTCGGAGGCGTACCGCCGCACGCTCCTCCGGGCGCTCGTCGGGCGGGCGGTCCGCGCCGTGCGCTCGATGGAGGTCGGCGGGAGAGCGGCATGAGCGGCCGGGCGGATGCCGGGACCGGCGCCGGCGGGGACCCCGGAACGGACGCGACCACCGACTCCGGGGCGGGGACGGGAGCCCCGCCCGGCGCGCTCCGCGTCAACGGGCGATGGTGGCCCGCGGAGGGGCGGCCCGACGCGGAGCTCCTCCTCGACACGCTCCGGTACCGCCTGGGGCTGAAGGGGACCAAGGAGGGGTGCCGCTCCGGCGGCTGCGGAGCCTGCACCGTCCTCGTCGACGGGGTGTCGGTCCTCTCCTGCCTCACCCTCACCCGGGAGGTCGAGGAGGCCGCGATCACCACCGTCGAGGGGATCGCCGACGATCCGGTCGGGGCCCGGGTCGCCCGGGCGTTCCTCGAGGAGTCGGCGCTGCAGTGCGGGTACTGCACGCCGGGATTCCTGGTCGCGGTGACCGGGCTCCTGACGGAGCGCCCGGACCCGACCGAGGCCGAGCTCACGGAACGGCTCGCCGGCAACCTCTGCCGCTG
>JAJZDH010000141.1 GCA_021828665.1 Thermoplasmata archaeon | reverse complement strand
CCAGGCGGCGCCGGCCTCGGCGGCGAGGAGCGCGGCCGCGATCCCCGCCTCCCGCCGCTCCGTGACGGGTACCCCGCCGAGCGCCCGTCCGAGGAACGACTTCCGGCTCGCCCCCACGACGACCGGCCGGCCGAGGGAACGGAACTCCCGGAGGTGGCCGAGGAGCTCGAGGCTCTGCGCCGCCGACTTCCCGAAGCCGAGCCCGGGGTCGACGAGGATCCGCTCCGGATCGACCCCGTCGGCCGCCGCCAGCGCCACGCCGCGGGCGAGCCCGTCGAACACCTCGCCGCGAAGGTCGCGGTACGCGGTGTCCCGCTGCATGGTCTCGGGGGTCCCGCGCATGTGCAGGAGGATCGCCGGCGCGCCGGTCCGGGCGAGCAGCCGGCGCATGGCGGGGTCCCGGAGCCCCGAGACATCGTTGATGAGGTCGGCGCCTGCCCGGAGCGCCCGGCGCGCCACCCCCGCGTGGCGGGTGTCCACCGAGATCGGGACCGGGAAGCCGCCGCTCCGAAGCAGACGGGCGAGGACCGGTCCGAGCCGCCGCCACTCGACCTCCTCCGGGACCTCCGCCGCCCCCGGCCGGGTCGACTCCGCCCCGAGGTCGATCATCTCGGCGCCTTCGGCCACGAGGGCGTGCGCCCGGTCGGCGGCCCGCTCCGGCGCGTCGAACTGCCCGCCGTCGGAGAAGGAGTCCGGAGTCACGTTCACGACGCCCAGGATCCGGCACCGCCCCCCGACGGGGATGGGACGGCCGGCCGCGCCGGCGATCCGCCGGGGCCGGTCCTCGGAGTACCCGTCGATCGCCCGGAGGAGGAGGTCGAGGAGGTGGGCGGACTCCGACGACCCCGGCGCCACCAAAGCCCGGGCGCGGGCGAGCGCGGCGGGGGTCGCCCGCACGGAGAGCCCCACCCCCTCCGGGAAATCCCCCGTCGCGGCCGCCGACGGGCGCTCCTCGGCCCCCCCGCCGGCCTCCCGGATCGCCGCCACCACCGCGGCGAGCGGCTCCATGGGGGCGAGCCGGCCCTCGAGCCGGAACCCTCCGTCGCCGCCGGGGCCCCCCGCCGTCCCCGACTCCGATCCTCCCCCCGCGGTCCGCTCCTCCACGACGCGGAACGGGACAACGCGCGGGAACGGGGACCGGGGGGGTCCTCGGTCCGGCGGCGGCTCCGGGATCGCCACGGGCGCGGAAACGGCCGCGCGGCCCTATTAGCTTCGGGGCGCTGCCGGCCCCGGGGGGGATCGCCACGGACGGGCGGCGTCCGCGCGGACCGACCATCGCGTTCGAGGGGCCGAGCGGGGCCGGCAAGAGCCGCCTCGTCCGGGCGTGGGGGAGCCGCCTCGGGGTCCCGGTCGTCGCGGAGGCGTTCGAACGGCTCCGCCCCCGCCCGTCGCTCCTCGTCGACGGCGCGGAGGCGCTCGGCTCCCTCGAGTTGCGGCTCCTCGCGGAGGAGGGGCGCCGATTCGCCGAGGCGCTCCGCCGCTCCCGGGGCGGGCGGCCGGTGCTCCTCGACACCGGCTTCGCGGGCCCCCTCACCTACGCCGCGGCGCTGGCCCGGAACGACCCCTCCCTCGCGGCGGTGCCCCCGCTCCTCCGGGCGGCGGCCCTCGACGCCCGCCGACGGGGCCGGTGGGGGATGGCCGACCGCGTGGTCTACCTCGACGTCCCGGAGCGGATCGCCCGGGACCGCGCCCGGCGGAGCCCCCGGACGCATCCGGCCGCGCTCCGTCGGCGCCACGCGGAGGTGGCCCGGTGGGAGCGGGAGTTCTGGATCGACCTCTTCGACGGGGCCCCGCCGGAGCGGTTCCTCCTCCTCGACGGTCGGCGGCGGCCCACGGCGCTCCTCGCCGACCTCGACCGGTGGCTCGCCGCGAGCCGGCCGCGGCCCATCGGACCGGCGGCGGACCGGATCCGGCCCGCGCCGACCGGCGGTCGGCGGCTTCCCCGGCGGGATCCGACCCCGCGCGGTTAAGTGGGACGGGCGTTCCCGGGACCCCGTGGCCCCTCCCCTCCGTCCGCTCGAATTCCTGAACCAGAGCCTGCATCGCCGCGTGCTGGTGGAGCTCAAGGAGGGCCGCTCGCTCCGGGGGGTCCTCGAGGCGTACGACCAGCACCTGAACCTCGTCCTCTCCTCCGTCGAGGAGGTGGGGAAGGAGCCGACCGGTCCCTCCCCCGGCGTCACCCTCCTGCGCGGCGACAGCGTTGTCTTCATATCCCCCTGAGGATGGGCCGGGGACCGGACCATGGGGAAGGGAACTCCGTCCCGCCGCGGCGGGAAGATCGTCCACATCCGTTGCCGGCGCTGCGGCAGCCACTCCTTCCACCGCCAGAAGGAAGCCTGCTCCTCGTGCGGCTTCGGCGTCACCGCCCGCTGGCGGAGCTACGACTGGGCCAAGCTGAAGTAGCCGGCCGGCGGCCGCGAGACCCCGGGGCTCCCCGGCACCCAGAAACGGAGCGGGCGCTCCCGGGCCCGGGAGATCCCGATGCGGGGGCCCGACCGGATCTCGGGGGGTGGCCCCGCCCCGGGCAGGATCCGCACCTCCGACCGGAGGAGGTCCATGCCGTCGTCGGCCCGGGAGATCCCGAGGGCGGCGGCGAGCCGTCCGGGCCCGGGCGCCGGCCCCGCGATCCCGGCGACCGGCATGCCGCCCCGGAAGAGGACCGCCTCGCCCCGCCGGGCCACGGCGTTCGCGAGGTGGACCCGGTGGAGCGGGAAGACGTACAGGGTGCCCGGCGCGCCGAACATGGACCGGTTCCGCGCCGTCGGTCCCCGGTAGGCGTGGCTCGCCGGGTCGTCCGACCCGTACGCCTCGGTCTCCACGAGCCGCAGGGCGCGGAACCCGTCGGGGCCGCGCCGGACGAGGATCGACCCGAGGAGATCGCGGGCGACGGACGCGGCGTCCCGGGCGTACCAGTCCCGGGGCCAGGGCCGGGCGAACGCCGCCGCCAGCGATCCCGCCCCGGCCGCCGGCCTCATCCGTCGAGGATCTTGCCGCGGTCGAGCAGCGGCCGGCCGTCGATCGCCACCGTCGCCTCCCCCACCACGATCCAGGCGAGGAAGGAGCTGCTCACCGACCCGCCGAACCCCCGGTTGCCGCCCACGGCGAGGGTCACCGCCCCCGCCTCCTGGTCCTCGACCTGGGGGGTCCCCGGCGGGAGCGACGGGTTGAGCCCGATGGCCATGAGGCTCACCACGTTCCGTCCCCGGGGCGCGGCCTCCGTGAGCGCCGCCTCGAACTCGGTGCGGCCCTCGGAGAACCAGGCGCTCGAGAGGTGGCCCTCGTGGAACTCCCACTGGCCGCCGTCGGCCCGCCCCCACGGCAGGTAGCTCGGGCGGCTCCCGACGGCGATCCCCTCGGCGCTCGCCTCGTCCGGCGCCACGATGACATTGCCGGGAGGGACCAGCGTCGCGAGGTGGCCCTCCGACCGGTCCTCCGGACCGACGATGCCGTCGTCGACGACCGGCCGCCGCCCCTTGAGCGCGAGCCGGACGTCGGTCCCGTTCGCCGCGGTGATCCGGACCTCGCGGGCCCGGCCGAGGAGCTCCCGGGTCCGGCGGCCGGCCCGGCGGATCTCCCTCGGGTCCGGCTCGAGCGACGCCTTGAGCAGCTGCCCGCGCCAGGTGGTGGCCGAGACCCCCCAGAACGCCGCCTGCGGTTCCGAGGCGTAGCCGAGGGCCGAGCGGACCGACCGCACCCGCGCCCGCCGGGCGGCGCGCTTCCAGGCGGGGTGTTCCCCGTCGAGAACGGTCCGGAACGCCGCCGGGATCGAGCGGTACCGGGACCGGTCGGCCGGCCCCGGGAAGTGCACGTAGGCGTCCGTCCGGGCGAGCGCCGCGAGCTCGTGGCTGCCGGGACGGCCCAGCCCCCGGACCGGTCCGTCGGCACTGCGCCAGAGGGCGAGCTCGTCCTCGAGGAGCAACAGGGGGTGCGCGCCCCGCCGGCGGGCCTCGACCACGCAGGCGGCGGCGTACGGCAGGGTGTGGTTCCAACTCTCGATGAGGACGTTCTCGCCGGCGCGGACGGCGAGCGACTCGCCGACCAGGCGGCGGGCCAGCGCCACCGGGGCGCTTTCCTCGGGCGCCATGGGGACCAGATGATTTTCTGGCTATATACCCATCGGAGGCGATCCGGTCGGGCGGGACGCGGAGGCCCCGGCGGACGGCTCCTCCCGGCGGACGGCGGCCACGATCCGGTCGGCGGTGCCGTCGGATCGCGCCCAC
>JAJZDH010000140.1 GCA_021828665.1 Thermoplasmata archaeon | reverse complement strand
GGCCCCGGCCGCCGCCCCCGTCCCCGTCCCCGCCGGCGCCCCACGGACCGGGGCCGACGGGAACCCGTGCCGGGCGCTCCGGGTGATCAAGGTCGTGGTGAACGCCGGGGTCGGGGAGAGCGGCGAACCCCGGACGAAGGCGGAGAAGGTCCTCGTCATGATCACGCACCAGAAGCCGGTGGCCACCCGCTCCCACGCCACCAACCGGGACTGGGGGATCCGGGCCGGCCAGGAGATCGGCGCCAAGGTCACGCTCCGGGGCGCGCGGGCGCGGGAGTTCCTCGACCGGGCGCTGGATGCGCGGGACCGCCGGCTGGACCCGGACAGCATCGACCGGCACGGGAACATCTCCTTCGGCATCGCCGACTACACCGACTTCCTGGGTCTCAAGTACGATCCGGCGATCGGGATCCACGGCATGGACATCTCCATCGAGCTCGGGCGGGCCGGCTGGCGGATCCGCCGCCGCGCGCGGGCCCACCGGGCGCTCCGCCCGTCGGTCCGGGTGACGCACGAGGAGGCCCGGAAGTTCCTCGAGAGCGAGCTCCGGGTCTCGTTCCTGGAGTGAGGAGGGGACGGAGGTCATCATGAAGCCGAAGAAGCTATTCGGAAGGAAGGTCGGCTGCTTCCGGTGCGACCGCAAGCGGGGGATCGTCCGGCGCCACGGCCTCCATCTCTGCCGCCAGTGCTTCCGCGAGGTCGCCTGGGACCTGGGTTTCCGGAAGTACGACTGAACCAAAGAACGGGGGGATTCTCAAGATGCGTCACGATGTGCTCAACGACACGCTGGTCGCGCTCCGCCACGCCGATCTCGGCGGCCGGCCCACGGTCCGGCTCGCTCCGGCGAGCCACCTGATCGGCGAGGTGCTCCGCCTGTTCCGGGAGAACCGGTACATCGAGGAGTTCACCTACGTCGCCGACGGCCGGGGCGGCGCCTACGAGGTGCGGCTCGCGCGGCGGATCAACTCCTGCGGCGTCATCAAGCCCCGGCTCGCCGTGCGGGGACGCGAGATGGAGCGGTACGAGGCCCGCTACCTGCCGGCCCAGGACTTCGGCCTCCTCGTGGTGTCGACGAACCAGGGGATCGTGAGCCACGCCCGCGCCCGGGAACTCAAGATCGGGGGGAAGCTCCTTGCCTACGTCTACTGAGCCCGGCCCCGGCGCGGCCGCCGCCGCCTCCCCCGCGACCTCGGGGGTCCTCCGGCAGCAGGCCACCATCGAGATCCCCGACGGCATCGAGGTCCGCCTCGAGGGCCGCGAGATCGTCGTGACCGGCCCCGCCGGGGCGATCCGGCGCTCCTTCCCCGTGGAGGCGCTCGAACTCCGGCGCGTGGCCGCCGGCCTCGAGGTGACCCTGAAGCTGCCGCCGCACCGGAAGAAGGCGCGGGCGCTCCTGAACACCTGGATCGCCCACTCCCGCAACCTCCTCACCGGCGCGCAGTTCGGATTCGAGGCGAAGCTCAAGAGCGTCGCCGCCCACTTCCCCATGAAGCTGCAGGTCAAGGAGAACCACCTCCTCATCGAGAATTTCCTCGGCGAGAAGTTCCCCCGGACCGCCGAGATCCTTCCGGGGGTCTCCGCGAGCGTGGAGGGGGAGTTCGTCCTCCTCCGCGGGGCCGACATCGAGCTCGTGGGCCGCTGCGCGGCGACCATCGAGCGGACCACCCACATCCGCAACTACGATCCCCGGGTCTTCCAGGACGGCATCTACATCGTCGAGCGGGCGCACCCGCGGGAGGCGGGAGGATGAGCGACGACCTCCCCCCGGCCGCCCCCGGGAAGAAGACACCGGCCGCACCGAAGGAGCCACCGGCCGAACCGTCGTCCCCCTCCCCGGCGGCCGCGCCGGCGCCGTCGTCGCCCCCCGAGGGGACGGAGACCACCGCGTCGGCGGCCCCCGCCGCCACCCCGAAGAAGTCCTCCGGACGGGTCCCGGGCCGCCCGACCGCCGCCGCCCGCGCGGCCGGCCCCAAGAAGGGCCCGTCGGCGGCCGGCCCCAAGGCGCCGAACCGCCCCACCCTCGATCCCGAGACCCGCCGGCTCCTCGCCGAGCGGCGGCGGCAGGATGCCCGCCGGCCGCTCTTCGTCCGGGAGCAGGCGCACCGCTACTTTGCCATCGGCCGCTTCCGCACCTGGCGGGCCCCCCGGGGGCTGCAGTCCAAGCAGCGCCGGCACTACGGCTACCGGCCCACGGTGGTCTCCGTCGGCTTCCGATCCCCCCGCCGGACCCGAGGTCTCACCCCCTCGGGGTTCGAGCCGGTGCTGGTCCGGACCCCCGCCGAGGTGGAACGGCTGGAGGTCGCCCGGCAGGCGGCGCTCATCGCCCGGACCGTCGGCACCCGCCAGCGGCTCGTCCTCGAGGAGGTCGCCCGGCGCCGGGGGGTCCACGTGCTCAACCCGCTGCTCCGCGAGTCGCGGGAGGGGACCTGATCCTCATGCCCGATCTTTCAAACCAGAAGCGCATGGCCTCCGAACTCCTCAAGGTGGGACGCGGACGGGTCTGGATGGACCCGACCAGCCAGGACGACCTCGCCGACGCCGTCACCCGGCAGGATATCCGGTCGGCGATCAAGGCCGGGGTCATCCGGGCGAAGCCGGTCGCGGGGACCAGCCGGGCGCGCGCCCGCAAGGTCCAGGCCGAGCGGGACCGCGGCCGGCACGCCGGACCCGGATCGCGCCGCGGGACCCCCCAGGCCCGGTCCACCAAGAAGGAGCGGTGGGCCCGCCGGATCCGCGCGCAGCGCGATCTCCTGAGCCGGCTCAAGTCCGAGAAGCAGATCGTGCCGTCGGTCTACCGCACCTTCTACCGCCGGGCCAAGGGCGGCATGTTCCGGAGCCGGGCGCACCTCCTCCTCAATCTCCGGATCGCGGGCCACCTGCCCGCGGAGGCCCCCGCATGAGTCGCGGACCCCGGTACCGGGTGCCGTTCCGGCGCCGTCGCGAAGGGGTGACCGATTACCGGCACCGCCTGAAGCTCCTCCTCTCCGACAAGCCCCGCGCCGTGGTCCGGCTCTCGAACGCGCGGGTCCGGGTGAGCCTCACCGTCTTCGACCCGGTCGGGGACCGGGTGGTGGCGAGCGCCGATTCCTCCGAGCTCGCCGACATCGGCTTCCCCACGGCGAGCCTCCGGTCCACCCCCGCCGCGTACCTCACCGGCTACCTCGCGGGGCTCCGGGCCCGCACCGGCCAGGTCGGCGAGGCGGTCCTCGACTGCGGCCTGAAGCACCCCTCCCCGGGGGGCCGGATCGTCTCGGCGCTCCAGGGGCTCCTCGATGCGGGGATCGTCGTCCCCCACGGCGAGGGGCGGCTCGTGTCGCCGGAGCGTCTCGGCGGCCGGCACCTGAAGGTCCCGCTGGCGGCCCCCATCGACGCGTTCAAGAGCAAGGTCCAGCTCCTCGCCGGCTCCGGGAGCGTCCCATGAGCGGCGGCTTCGGCCGGCCCGGCAGCGGTCCGGGCCCGGCGCCCCCGCCCTGGGTGCCGCGGACGGAGCTCGGGCGCCGGGTCCACTCCGGCGAGATCACCACGATGTCCCAGGCGCTCCGGAGCGGGCTGCCGCTGCGCGAGGCGGCGATCGTCGACGCCCTCCTCCCGGGGCTCCACGACGAGGTGCTCGACGTGAACATGGTCCAGCGGATGACCGACTCCGGCCGCCGGTTCAAGTTCGCCGTGACGGTGGTCGTCGGCAACGGCGACGGCTTCGTCGGCCTCGGCCGGTCCCGGGGCAAGGAGGTCGGTCCGACGATCCGGCGCGCCATCGACCGGGCCAAGCTCACCATGATCGAGGTCCTGCGGGGGTGCGGCAGCTGGGAGTGCGGCTGCGGCCGCTCCCACACCGTGCCGTTCTCCATCCACGGCCGTTGCGGCAGCGTCGTCGTCTCGCTGAAGCCGGCGCCGCGGGGCGTCGGCCTCGCCGTCGGCGACGTGGTCAAGCCGATCCTCCGGTTCGCCGGGATCACCGATGCCTGGGGGTACACCGACGGCCACACGAAGACCACCGTGAACTACGCGAAGGCTGCCTTCCGGACCCTCGAGGCGCTCGGGGAGCTCAAGATGCCGGACGCGGACATCGGCCGGCTCAAGATCGTGCGGGGGGCCGTGGGCTCCTCGATCCTGCCGCCCAAGGAGGACCTCCCGCCCGGATCCCGGGGCGGCGGTCGCGGCGGCGGTCGCGGCGGCGGCCGGGGCCGGCGCGGACCGATGCGCCGCCCGGGAGGCCCGGGCGGCCG
>JAJZDH010000139.1 GCA_021828665.1 Thermoplasmata archaeon | reverse complement strand
TGGTCGTGACCGTGAGGCCGAGCCTTCGTGCCGCCTCTCCCGGGCGAAGCAAAATGTCCATCGATAGGACATGGAGTGTGGCCTATGTATAGGTTGCGCCATTAGCTGCTAAAGCCCCCCGCCCCGGGCGCTTCCCTGCATGGAGGAGGGTCCCCGCGGCGGTGCCGGCCGCTCCGGCGGCCCCGCTCCGCCCGGAGGCCCTTCCCCCATCCCCGCGGTGTCCGGCTAGGCGCCCGTGCTGGGATTCGAACCCAGGTCTGAGGCTCCGCAGGCCTCTAGGATATCCAGTGTAGCGAGGCGGGATCGCTCCCGCTTCGTAGCTACCCCACACGGGCGTTCCGGGTTGACGTACCGAGGCGCGAACCCAGCCGCTTATTAAAGCCGCGCGGCCCGGGCCGACCGTCGACACGGAGCGTTATTACCGTCCGGGGGTCCTCGAGGTGGGAGGCGAACCGTGGCGGACCCGGAAATCCCGGAGCGGCCGGAACGGCCACCGGAGGCGACGTGGGCCACGCTCCGGTCCATTCCCCGGGGAAGCGAGGTCGAAATTCTCCGGGAGGAGGGGATCCGCCTCCTCGGGACCCTGGTGCTCACCACCGAGTCGCCCGACCGTCGGACGGTCCAGATCAAACTCCCCAGCGGCTACAACCTCGGGATCCGCTGGAGGGACTCGGACCGCCTGCTGGCCCACTCCCCCCCACCGCCCGCCCGGGGGAACGCGCCCGTTCCGGGCCACCCCCCACCCGCGTCCGGATCCTCCTCCGGGACGAGCGGGTGGATCGGGATCCTGTCGACCGGCGGGACCATCGCCTCGCGGGTGGACTACCGCACGGGGGGAGTGCGGCCGGTCCAGGAGGAGGGGGAGATGCTCCAGTTCTACCCGGATCTCGACCGGGACGGTCCCGTCCGAGTCATTCCGGTCCTGGACCGGCTGAGCGAGGAGATCGTCCCCACCGACTGGATCGACCTCGCGCGAAGGGTGGCCGTTTGTTTCCGCGACGGTGCCCGCGGCGTCGTGGTCACGCACGGAACGGACACGATGGCCTACACCGCCGCCGCCCTCGCCTTCACCCTTTCGGACCTTCCCGGCCCGGTCGTGCTGGTGGGCGCCCAGCGATCCCCCGACCGCCCCTCCTCCGACGGGTACCCGAACCTCCTCGCCGCCGTGCGCCTCGCCCGGAGGACGGACCTCGGCGAAGTGGTGGTCGTGATGCACTCCGGGCTGTCGGACCAGGAGTTCGCGATCCACCGCGCGGCTCGGGTCCGGAAGATGCACACCAGCCGGCGCGATGCCTTCCGCAGCCGCAACGGCCCCCCCCTCGGGATCCTCTCGGAGGAGACGGTCGCCTGGTCGGTCCGACCGACCGCGCCGGGCCCGGGTCCCGTCCGGATCGACGACCGGATCGACCCGAGGGGATGCCTCCTCTGGGTCTATCCGGGGCTACCGGCCGACCGCGCCCGGGCGTTCGCGGAGGGATGCCGGGGGGTCATCGTCGCCGGGACCGGCCTCGGCCATACGGCCTCGACCCATCTTCCCTGGATCCGGAACGCGATCCGGGACGGGGCGTTCGTGGGCATGACGAGCCAGTGCCTCGAGGGGGCCGTCGACCCGTTCGTCTACGCGACGGGTCGGATGCTGCTCGACGCCGGGGTCGCGTTTCTCGGCGACATGCTGCCCGAAGTGGCGTACACGAAGCTGCTCCTGGCCCTCGGCCGGAGCGGTCGGGCCGACGACGTGGCCGCGGCGATGCTCCGGGATTGGTCCGGCGAGGTCGCCCACCGGCGGCAGGTGACCGGGCAGGGGGACCCGTGAAGGCCGGGCTCGAGGTCCACCAGCAGCTCCGGACCGGGAAGTTGTTCTGCGCCTGTCCCACCGAGCTCGCCGAGATTCCCCGGGCGCGGTTCCACCGCCGCCTCCGGGCGGCCGGCGGGGAGACCCAGTCGGTCGACCGCGCGGTCGCCTTCCAGGCGGCCCGCGGCCAACGGTTCACGTACGAATCCACCGATTCGGACTGCCTCGTCGAGGCGGACGAGGAGCCGCCGCATGCCCTAGACGCGGAAGCGCTCCGGACGGCGCTCCTGGTCGCCGACCTGTTCGGCGCCCGGCCGGTCGACGAGATCGTGGTGATGCGCAAGCTCGTCGTGGACGGTTCCAACACCTCGGGATTCCAGCGGACGGCGCTCGTCGCGACCGACGGGAACCTCACCGTGGGGGAACGGACGTACTCCATCCCGACGATCTGCCTCGAGGAGGACGCCGCCCGGAGGATGGGGGAGGTGGACGGGGAGCCGGTCTTCCGGCTGGACCGTCTGGGGATCCCCCTCATCGAGGTGGCGACCGGTCCGGAGATCTCGGACGGGGCGGAGGCCCGGGCGGTCGCCGGCGAGATCGGGGCGCTCCTCCGGGCCACCCGGCGGGTGCGCCGCGGGATCGGATCGATCCGGGAGGACCTGAACGTCTCCGTCCCGGGCGGACGGCGGATCGAGATCAAGGGGGTGCAGGAGCTCCGGCTCATCGGCCAGTACGTCGACCGGGAGGTCGCCCGCCAGACCCATCTTCTCGCGGTGCGGGACCGGCTCCGGGAGCGGGACCCCCCACCCGTGCCGGAAGGATCCCACGACCTCACGGAGCTCCTCCGCCCCGTCGGGACCGGCCCGTTCCGGGAACTCTCCCGGAAGGGGACCGTGGCGGCCGCCCTCCTTCTTCCCGGATTCGCGGGCCTCCTCGGGCCCACGACCGACGATGGCGAGCGGCTGGGCCGGGAACTGGCCGACTACGCCCGGAGCCAGGGGGTCCGGGGTCTCGTCCATTCGGACGAGCTCCCGTCGTACGGCATCGACCCCCCGCTCCTCGAGCGGATCCGCCAGGAGCTCGCGGCGGGCGCCACGGACGGCTTCGCCCTCGTGGTGGCGCCGGATCCCGGGGTGGCGGCGCGCGCCCTCGACCGGGTCCGCGAACGGGCCCGGGCGGCGGTGGAGGGCGTACCCGAGGAGACCCGGGATCCGATGCCCGACGGACGGACCCGGTACTCGCGCCCACTGCCCGGACGGGACCGCATGTACCCCGAGACGGATGTCCCCCCGCGGGCGATCTCCCCGGAGGACCTCGCCCGGGCCCGCGCCGACCGTCCCGAACGGCCCGCGGCCCGGCAGGCCCGTCTCGCGGCCGCCTACCACCTCCCCCCGGAGCTCCTCCTCAAGATCGAGCGGGAGGACCGGCTCGAGCCGTTCGAGCACCTCTGCGGCCTCGGGCACCCGCCGGCGCTGGTCGCCCGGCTGCTCACCCAGGAGATCCCCACCGCCCGGGCGGCCGGGGCCGCGCCGGGGCCTTCCTGGACGGAGGCGGATCTCGAGCGGCTCCTCGATCTGGTCCGGTCGGGCCGGATCGCGAAGGAGGGGATCGCCCCCGTGCTGGCCCGCTGGTCCGAGGAAGGCGGCTCGCTCGAGTCGGCGGTGGGATCCCTAACCTTCCCGCCCATGAGCCGCGAGGAGCTTCGGGAACGGGCGCGGGCGATCGTGGCCGAGAACCGGGCGCTCCTCGCCGAACGGGGCGAGCGGGGGGTGTCGGCCCTGATGGGGGACCTCATGCGGGCCGTCCGGGGCCGGCGGGACGGGCGCGAAGTGGCGGAGGAGCTCCGGGCGGCCATCGCGGCGTCCCGGACGGAGTCCGGAACGCCGTGACGGGCCGATCGGCCGGACCCCCGTTCCCGATCCGGGCGCTCGTCCTCGACATCGACGGCACCCTCACCGACGGCCACCGCCGGCTCCACCTTCCGGCCGTCGGAGCCCTCGCCCGGTTCCGGCGCCGGCAGATCCCGATCGTGCTGGCCACCGGCAACGTCCTGCCGGTCGCCCTCGCCGTCCACCGGTTCCTCAACCTGGGAACGCTCCTCATCGCCGAGAACGGCGGCCTCCTGTACGAGGAGCGGGGAGGCCGGGAGATCGTCCGCCGCCTCGCCCGGCGGTCGGTCGCCCTCCGCGCCCTGCGGGAGCTCCGCGCCGCGGGGGTGGCGGCCACCCCGCTCTTCACGGACCGGTGGCGCGAGACCGAGGTGGCCCTCCGGCCCGACCTCTCGGTCGCCCGGGCCCGCCGTCTCCTCGCGCACCTTCCGGTCGAGGTGATCCCCACCGGTTACGCCGTCCATCTCATGGAGGCGGGACGGGGCAAGCTTCCGGCGCTCCGGCGCGCCCTCGCGCCGCTCGGGCTCGCGCCCTCCGACTGCCTGATCGCCGGGGACGGTGAGAACGACGTCCCGATGCTCGAGGCCGCCGGCTGGGCGGTCAGCTTCCGCGGCGCCGACCGGCAGG
>JAJZDH010000138.1 GCA_021828665.1 Thermoplasmata archaeon | reverse complement strand
CCTCCGCCCGGGCGCGGACCCGGGCGACCGGACCGGGCCGGCCCCGGCGGCCCCCCGCACGGGAGCGGTCCGGGGGGGCCGGCGGCGGCGCCCCGCCCGGCTCCGGAGATCCCGGCGGAGGGGCGGCCGCCCCGGGCCGCGGCCGGGTCGGCGTCGTCACCCCGCCGGCCCGACGGTCGATCCCTTTTCCAGGATGACGTCGAGGAACTGCCGGAGGTGGTTCACCAGGATCGGGTTGTCGGTGAAACCGCAGGCCTCGAAGGTGGGGGCCGCCATGAGCGCGTGCTCCCCGTCGGCCAGGACCTCGGTGGCCAGGAGGTTCGGCCGGGTCACGACGGTCACCCCCTCGGGCACCCGCTGGTGGGGGGCGGTGACGAACGTCACCTGGACCCCCCGCTTGACGGCGTGGGCGATCTTCTTGCCGAGCCCCTCCCGGAGCTCCCCGATCTGCGGGGTGGTGAGGATGAACGACTTCGACGACCGGTCGAGGATCTCCCCGATCTTGCCGAGGACCTTCGCCCGGCCGCTGAGCAAGTAGACCAGCTGCGGTTCGCCGTGCTCGGCCACGAGGGTGTTGAGGAGGTGCAGCTTCTCGAAGACCTCGTCGATGGCCGCCTTGAGCCCCTGGGCCGCCTCGAGGGGCGGCCGGGGGCGGTAGAGGATCGGCTTGCCGCCCGTGGGGACGGCGTACCCCTTGGCGACCAGGCTCTCCAGGACCTTGTAGGCGCTCGTCCGCGGGATCCCGGCGGCGGTGGCGAGCGCCGCCGCATCCCCGACGCCGCGGGCCACGAGGGCGATGTAGGCGCGGGCCTCGTAGACGGTGAGCCCCACCCGCCCCAGGACCTCGACCGCCCGCCGGAATTCGGCGGTGATCTCCGACCCCAGGGCGCCCGCGACCTGCTCGAGGAGCGGGGTCCCGACGATCCCGGCCGGCCCCTCCTCCGGCGCCGTCATCCTTCCCGACCCCTCCCCCGATGCGGCCCCTACGGCACCGGCTCGGCGAGGCGGAGCAGCGCGTCGGCGCCGAAGAGCCGCTCGATCTCCTCGGGCGCAAGGAGGCCCCGCTGCTTCAGGAGCTCCCGGACGGGGACCCCCGAGCGCTCCGATTCGTGGAGGAGCTCGGCGACGGCGAGGTAGCCGAGCTTCGGGGTGAGGACCGTGGCGAGCGCCGAGGAACCGAGGAGGTTCCGTTCGAGGACCGCCGGGTGGGCCGTGATGCCGTCGACGCAGCTCCGGGCGAAGACCGGCAGGTAGCTCGACAGCAGCCGGGCCGAGAAGAGGATCTCGAACGCCATGAGCGGCATCATCACATTGATCTCGAGCTGGCCGGCCTGGACCGCCAGCGAGACGGCGAGATCGGAGCCGATCACGTGGAACGCCACCATGTCGAGGCATTCGGCGGCCGACGGGTTCACCTTCGCCGGCATGATGGAGGAGCCGGGCTGGATCTCGGGGAGGCGGATCTCGTCGAAGCCGGTCACCGGTCCGCTCGACAGGAGCCTCAGGTCGTTCGCGATCCGGACGAGCTCCTGGGCGAGCGCGCGCAGCCACGCCGCGGCGGCGCCGAGCGGCCACCGGCTCTGCATCGTCTCGAACGGGTCCCGGGCCGGCCGCAGCGGCCGGCCGAGCCCCTCGGCGAGGTAGGCGACCGCCCGGGCGCGGAACCCCGGCGCGGTGTTGATCCCGGTGCCGACGGCGCTCCCGCCGAGCGGGAGCTCCGCGAGCGCCGCCTCCACGGGGGGCAGCGCCTCCAGGAGCCGGTCGAGCACCTGCGCGTAGGCGGCGAACTCGCCGCCGAGCGTCACCGGCAGCGCGTCCTTGAGGTGGGTCCGGCCGGCCTTCGGCGTCCGGGCGAATTCGACCGCCTTGGCCCGGAACGAATGGGAGAGGCGCCCGACGGCCTCCCGGACCTCCCCGAGGGCGAGGAGCGTCGCCGCCTGCGCCGCGGTCGGGAAGGTGTCGTTGGTCGACTGGCCCCGGTTCACGTGGTCGTTGGGGCTGATCCGGGCGTAGTCGCCCCGGGGGAGCCCCTGGATCTCGAGCGCCCGGTTGGCGAGGACCTCGTTCAGGTTCATGTTGAGGGAGGTGCCGGCGCCCGCCTGGAAGACATCGACCGGGAACTCCCCGTCGAACCGGCCGTCGGCCACCTCGGCGGCCGCCGCGACGATCGCCGCCCCGATCGCCGGGTCGAGGAGGCCGAGATCGATGTTGGCGCGGGCGCAGGCGCGCTTGACCTCGGCGTAGGCGCGCAGCAGCAGTCGGGGGCTCCGGAGGCCGCTCACCGGGAAGTTCTCGACGGCCCGGAGGGTCTGGATGCCGTAGTACGCCGCCGCCGGCACCTCCCGGGAACCCAACGAGTCCTTCTCGGTCCGTTCCGCGACCATGCCCCCGAGCACCCGGGCCGCGCAGAAAAACTTTAGGGCCTGCCGCGCGCCTCCCGTTCCGTGGCGCCGCTCCCACCGGACCCGGGCCGGGCCGGCTTCCGATGATGGACGGGGCGCTCCTCGCCTCCGACCTCGCCGAGACGGTCGCCCTCCTCGCCTTCCCCGCGATCCTCTGGCTCTTCCTCTACCTCTGGGCCTGGGAGGACGCCCGGTCCAGCCGGGCGGCGGGGTTCGGCCGGCGGAGCTTCTGGCTCCTCCTGCCCGGCGCGCTCGCGGGCTCCATCGCGAACCTGCCGTTCTTCGGCTGGAACGCGAGCGTCCTCGCCGTGAACGTCGGGGGCGCGTTGATCCCGCTCGCCCTCGCCCTCTACCTGCCGTCGCGGTGGATCGGCGGCCGGACGGTGCTCCGGGGAGTGGCCGCGCTCGGCGCCGTCGTCGCGGCGCTCTTCGCGATCGACCTCCTGCCGACCGCCCCGGGCCGGTCGGGACTCGCGCTCTTCGACTTCGCGGCGGTCCCGTTCCCCCCGTTCGCCGCGGCGGGGATCCCGCCGGTGGCGATCGCCGCCGGCCTCCTCGGGCTCTTCGGCATCGGCACCGCCGCGCTCCTCCTGTACCCCGAGGTGCGCCCCGATCCGGCCCGCCGGGCCGCGGCGGGACGGGCGCTCGCCTTCCTGCTCCTCGCGCTCCTGGGGGTCCTCCTCACCTTCGCCACCACCCAGGCGGTCCCGGGGGTCGGCATCCTCTCGACCTTCCCGTACTACTTCCTCGCGCCGGTCCTCCTCGGCGGGATCGCCGTCCTGGCGGCGCGGCCGCTCCTCGGCCTGCCGTCGATCGCCGGGATCCCGATCGGGTACGGCGCGGCGACCCTCGGGGTGACGCTGGGGGCCGATCTCCTCCGGCAGCCCCCGCTGTACGGAGGGCCGCCCGAGCTCCTCTCCATCGGGGGCGCGGGCGTCTTCGACCTGGTCTACCTGAGCGGGCTCATCGCGGCCGCCTCCGGCTACCTCGTCTGGCGGTGGGGGGCCCGGCGCCATCCCGAGGGCGACGGCCCCGCCGCTCCCGCTCCCGCGGCCCCCCCGTCGGTCCCGACGCCCGAGCTCGAGCTGCGGGAGGCGGCCCGATCGGCGGGCCGGGGGGAGCCGACGGCGAGCCTCCGGGGAGGGCTCCGGGCGGCCGACGGGGCGGTCGCGGAGACCCGGCGGCTCCTCGATCTCGGGGCGGCCGGGCCGGATCTCTGGGCCGGCCTCGGCACGCCGGGATGGGTCGGCGGGGACCACCGGAACCTGCGGGCGCTCGCCGCATCGCCCCGGCCGACCCTCCCGGAGGCGCTGCGCGGGCTCCAGGCGGCCGAGCAGCTGGTGGCCATCGCCCGGGATCGGGCCCGCCGCCGGTTCGCCTCCGTGGGCGAGCGCGCGGCCGCCGCGGGGATCGATCTCCTGCTGGTCACCGCCCCCGCCCTCCTCCTCTGGATTTACCTCATCCGCACCGGCCCGGCGGTCTCTCTCGTCCTCCTGAACGGGGTGCCGTTCAACGCCGCCGTCTACGGATACATCGCCTACGGCTTCCTGTACTTCTTCCTCGCCGAGGCGGCCTGGGGCTCCACCGTCGGCAAGCGTCTCCTCCGGATCGAGCTCCTCGACCGGACCCGGTTCGCGCCCCCCGGCCGGATCTCCGTCCTGCTGAGGAACCTGCCCCGGATCCTGCCGCTCGCGCTCGTCGGCGAGCTCGTCGCCCCCGCGCTCGCGCTCCTCCTCCGGGGAGGCGGCGGCCTCCTGCCGGCCGGCGCCCCGCCGCTCGTCGGGGAGACCGGGCTCCTCTTGCTCCTCCTCGCCGCCGCCGGGCTCGCGGTGGTGGGGGCGATCTCGCTGCTCTTCCTCCGGGTCACGGGCGGCCGGGAGCGGATCGGGGACCTGTGGGCGGGGACCTGGGTGGTCCGCCGCGGGCGGGCGG
>JAJZDH010000008.1 GCA_021828665.1 Thermoplasmata archaeon | reverse complement strand
CCTGGAAGGCGGCGGCCGCCGCGGACCCGACCGGGCCGGTCGCGGGCGCCGCCGCCGCCCCGTTCCAGATCCAGGCGATCCCGCGGCTCGCGTTCGGGTAGCTCCGGCCGAGGTCGACGGAGAAGGAGACCGTCGCGTTGGTGTTCACCAGAAGCAGGTTCGGGAGCGATCCGGCGGAAGCCCCCCCGCCGGCCGCGAGGAGCCCCGGGAGCGGCGCGCTGACGTTCCACGGGGCGGCGAACGCCCCGAGGTAGCGGCCCAGCGCCGCGTACAGGAGGTAGGACGGCGAGGGGTTCCCGGCCATGTCGAACCACGCCCCGTACGTGCCGAGCTGGAAGACGAAGTAATCGAGGGAGGCCACGGGCAGCGCCAGCGCCTGGGCGATCATCGCGGCGAGGTACTCCGCGAGGTACCCCCCGGCGAGTCCGTCGCCGCCGGTGACGTTCGTGGCGGCCCCGTACTCGTCGACGAGGAGGGAGAGGGCGCACGCGGCGCAGGCGGCGCGCATCGCCGCCAGGTCCGACGCCATCCGGTGGCCGAGACCGGCGTTCCCGTCGAGGGAGGCGGTCCATGCCGCCTCGGGCAGCGGTCCGGAGAGCGCTCCCCCGGGGTAGACGTGGATCGCGATCGCGCTCAGGTTCGGGCCGTTCCGGGACACGGTGTCCCGGATCCAGGTCGTCTCCCCCACGCCGGAGAGGCCGACCCCGCCGAGGCCGATGATCGCCGCGGCGGGATCCACCGCCCGGATGGCGGCGACGTACGACTGGACCACCACCGCGTAGGCGGAAGGGGTCACGCTGACGTTCGCCGCGGTGGACCAGTTCGCCCACGGGATCCCGAACCGGTTCCAGAGCCCCGGCTCGTTGCCGATCTCCCAGTAGGTCGGACGGAAGTGGAGATCGGTCTCGACGAAGGTGACGATGGCGGCCGCGTAGGACGGCTCGTCGATCTCCCCGGGCAGGGTGACGATCGAGCGGCAGGAGATCCGCTCGCACCAGGCAACGAACGCGGCGGTGGAGATCGGGGCGACCGATGCGGTCCCGTTCTCCGCATAGATCACCCCCTGGCCCCCGTCCCCGAGCGGGTCGAGGCGGTCGGCGAGGCCGCCGCCGGGCCAGCGGACGAGCCGGACCGGAGTGGCATTGACCGCCGCGGCGGCCGCCGCGTCGAGCGGCCCGCCGTCCGCCCGGAGGTTGACGCCGAGGAAGCCTCCCGAGAGCGGGACGGCGGGCCCGGACGGGCCCGCGACCACCGCCCGGACCGCGGGGCCCGGAGGGGACCCGGGCGGGGTGGGCGACGGGAAGGCGGCGAGGAGGAGGAGGAGCGCGACCGCCACCGCGATCCCTCCGGCCACGGCGGCCTTCCAGGCCGGCCACCCCCGGCGGAGCGGTGGGGCCGCGGGGGCGGGGGACGACGTGGAGGGTGCGGGGCTCATCGGGACCCCTCCCGCTCCCGGGGCCGGAACGGACCGCGGGCCGTGGGGACCGGACGGGGAACGCGGTGGCGGGAGGGTCCCGCCGGCCGACCGCTCCCCGCCGTCGCCCCCGCGCAGAAGGACCGTCCCGGCGGCGCCGCCGCGGCTCCGGTCGGCGGCCTCCCACCGACGCGCGCCCTCACATGTACTCCCGGGCGGCCCGGGCATCGAGGGTGCCCATCGCCTCGAACCGAAAACTCTGCTTGATCGCCCCGGCGATCGGGAAGAACGGAATCCATGGCAGCACGTCCCACCGTCCCATGCGGATCAGGAAGTAGGCGAGCGGCACCCCCCGGACCCCGATGGCGACGACGAGGAGGGCGGCGACGCCGAGGAGCGCCGGAACCCCGAGGACCACCAAGAGGAGGAGGAGGAAGAGATAGACCAAGCTGCGGACCCCCGAGCGGACCATGCCGAGGAGCCAGTAGAGGATGCCGAGGCCGCCGTACTCGGGGTTCGGACCGAGGAGCGCCTCGTAGTGCATCCCGTTCGCGAGGGTGATGCCGCGGGCCCAGCGGACGCGCTGGCGCCGGAGCGCCGCGTAGTTCGGCGGTACGTCCTCGTAGGCGCGGGCCCCGAACTCGATCCGGATGCGGTACCCGAGCCGCTGGATCCGGATGGAGATCTCCGAATCCTCGCCGTTCCAGGGGACGTACCCCCCGATCTCCAGGAGGTCCTTCCGCCGGAAGGCGGAGAAAAGCCCGTCGATGACCTCGGCGGAGCGGGTCGCCATCCCCGCCGGCCGAAGCAGGTAGTGCATCCAGGCGATCTCGAGGGCCCGGAGCTTCCGGGTCCAGCCCTCCCGCTGGCGCGGGTGGATCGCGCCCTGGACGCCGCCCACCTCGGGATCGGCGAAGTGCGGGATCATGGCGGCAAACCCGAGCCGTTCGGAGATGGCCGAGTCGCCGTCGAGCCGGAGGAAGATCTCCCCCCGGGCCACCGCGAGGATGCCGTTGAGGGCGTTCGACTTGCCGCCGTGCGGCAGGTCGACCAGGAACCCCTGGGCGTGCTCGAGCCCGGCGAGCGTTTGGAGCGCCCGCTCCCGGGTGCGGTCGGTGGAGCCGTCGTTGCCCACGACGATCTCGACCTTGCCGGGGTAGGCGGCGGCCGCCCGGTCCGCCGACCGGATCGCCTCCTCGATCCACTCCTCCTCGTTGTAGGCGGGGATCCCGATGGAGACGAACGGATGGAAGTCGGCGAGCGACGGCCGGGGATGTTCCCGGAGCTGCTGGAAGTAGATCGCCCTCCCGATCGTCCCGAACGCGGTGAGGGTGAGCAGCGGCAGCAGCAAGAGCAGGGTGAAGACGGTCGGGATCCCGAAGGCGTGGCCGGCGGCGAGGAGGAGGAGGATCGACACCAGCGCGGCGAGGAGGGAGAGGGAGGCCACCGCGGCGAAGGTGGCGATCTCCGACCGCCGTCGGGCCCCCCGCCGCGCGATCCGCATCGGGGGGGGGAGATGGACGATCAGCAGCGCGAGGAGCAGGAGGTAGAAGCCGCCGGTGAACGCCCGGAGGAGGAGCGCGAGGTCCCGGAGCGGGATCCCCGGCACCGTGAAGAAGAGGGCGTCGAGGAGAAGCTCCGTCGCCGTGTACAGGAGGAGGACGGCGACCGCCCGGAGGATGCGGCGGGGGAAGGAAAAGATCCCCCGGGTCACGACGGCGTCGGCCAGCAGCAGGCCGGCCATCCCGGCCAGGTACATCGGAAAGATGTAATCGGGCACGACGAGCGACGCGGTATGGGCGGCGTAGACGCCGGGCCACGACTCGGGCCAGTACAGCAGGCCGCCGACGGCGGCCACCCACCGGTCGTAGATCCCGAACAGCGTCCCGTAGGCGAGGAGCAGCCCGGTCGCCGCGGCGGTAAAGCCGGCGAGCAGGACGAGCACGAACGCCCGGGCCCGGGGGATCGGCTGCGGCGGGATGGGATTCACGCCCGGCCAGACCAGGTCGCGGGACCCCGCCCGGCCGAAGAGGCGGACCGTGGCCGTCTCCTCCGGAGAGCGGGGCGGATGCATCCGGAGGAGACGGGCGGGCGAGCGGCCGGTCCGCCCGGCGAGGCTCCGGAGGACGACGAACAGGAGGAGCCCGAGGCCGATGCCGACCGGGATCCCCCCCAGCGGCAGGTGGAGTCCGGCGAACGCGGCGCCGACCGAGGCGAGCGGGGCTGGACCCTCCGCCGCGCCGGTGGGACCCCCGCCGATCAGGGACGCAACCCCCGGCGCCGGCGGACCGCCCCGGCCAGGAGGTAGGTCCCCGCCGCGGAGCCGGCGATCAGGGCGAGCGAGGCGGCCGCCGGGACGAGGAGCGCGCCCATCGGGGGTGCGGGCGGCGGTCCCCGGGGACCGAGGGCGATCCGGACGGTGACCGGAGCCCCCGCCACCGTGATGTTCCCGCGGGAGGGGTTCCCCTGGATCCCGGTCGGGGCGACCAGATCGTAGTCGTAGGTGCCGTTCGGGATCAGGAACTCGATGCGGGGGCTCGAGAGCAACGCGCCCCGGGACGCAAGACGGATCACCGCCGACCCGGATCCGGCCGACCCCGAGAAGAGGAAGGTCACCCCGTACATCGGCCGCTCGAACAGGACCGGGAGGATCGCCCCGGCGCCGGCCACCACGACCGAGCCGCGGGCCGGCTCCGGAACGAATCCCCCCGCGGAGGGGATCGCGTAGGCGTAACTCCCGTTGCCGAGGGGGGCCGTGACCCAGTCGCCCCGGGCGGGATACGACGACCCGCCGACCGCGACCGACCACGTCCCGTTGGCGGGGAGCCCCGTCGCCTCCCAGATCACCGGATAGGTGACGGGAAGGAAGCGGACCGGCACGGTGACCGGTCCACCGGCCACGGAGAATCCGCTCCCGGGGGCGGCGCGGTATCCCGGCACGGTAGACGCCGCGTACCCGTACTGGCCGTCCGCCTCGGCGAGGGTCGTCGTGGCCGCCGTCGTGGTGAGCGTGACGTTGCGGACCGTGAGCGACCACGCGGTCCCCGCCGGCAGGCCGGTCTCCGCGAAGAGGACCGGGTACTCCGGGGCGGGCGGGGTGCGGGCGAGGAAGACGAGGCCGATCGCCGCCGGCCCTCCGGCCACCGCGAAGGAGCCCCGGGCCGGCTCCGACCGGTACCCCGGCACCGGCCCGGCCGCGAATCCGATCGTGCCATTCGGCTCCTCGGCGGTGATCTCCGGTCCGGAGGAGGTCCAGGTCTGGCCCCGGACCACCACGCTCCAGGGGGTGCCGGGGGGGAGTCCCACCGCGGAGAAGGCCACGGGATAGCCGCGCTCGACGAGGAGCTCCTCGGAGAGGGGGCCCCGGGGGTTGAGGAGGGCGGAGGCGGAGGCGCCGGTGAAGTTCCCGGGGCCGGAGCCGATCCATCGTTCGAGGAGGAACCCGGGTGCCGGGACGGCGGTGAGCGTCTCGGGGGAGCCCGCGGGGAGCCAGGAGGGCGGATTCGGAACCACGGTGGCGGCGGCCGCCGGCCGCACCGTCAGGCGCAGCGGCCACTCGAGCGCGAACGGGACCGCCACCGCCCAGGAGAGGTTCCCGACGGTGACGGAGGCCGGCAGGGTGGCCGCGTACCGGCCCCCCGCCCCGGCCGGCAGGTACGGGGCGGCCACGGCATACGTCCCGGGCCGGAGGAAGACGGTGAGATGGCCGGTCCCGTTCTCCGTCCAGAGCCGGCCACCGGTCGAAAGGAACCACCGGGTCCCGTTCGCGATGCCGGAAGGGAGGAACTGGGCCGGATGGGCCCGGCCGGGGAACGCTTCGAAGACCACGACCCCCTGGGGCGGCAGGGTCCAGGAGCCGGGAAGCCCGTGGGGGTAGTACTGGGCCGTCGGCGCCGGGGTCCGCGGCACCACGAGCCCGCCGGAACCGGGGAGGTTCCGACCGCTCCAGCTCCACACCTCGGCGGGCTCCCCGGAACGGATGCCGGGGAGCTCCGGGGAGAAGGCGACGGCGGTCGTCGTGTTGAGGTTGAGGACCAGGAGGTCCGACCGCCCGCGGTCGGCGGGCGACCGGGTCGCGACCCCGTAGAGGTTCGCCGCGAGGCTCGTGTTCGAGGCGGCGGTGACCGACGGGTCCGGCGTCCCCAGCCCCACCGGGACCACCTCCGTCCCGAGGTGCGGGAAGATCTGGCTGTACATCGTGTAGTCCGGCCGTGGCGTCCCGGCGAGATCGAACCACGAGTTCGAGGTGTTCGCGACCGCGGCGAAGAGGTCGAGATTGGTCAGGTTGAGGTCCATCGCCTCGACGGCTTGGGCGGCGAGGTCGAGCGCTCCGGGGAACCCCGCGCTGTCGTTGGCGTAGGTGAAGTGGGCGAGGGCGGATCCCACCTCGGTCACGAAGACCGGCACCGGCGCGCAGGTGGGGCAGACCGCCTCCGTCGTGTTCCGGATGACCCCGCGGACCGATTCGACCCGGGCGGGAAGGGAGGCGGGGCCGTCGATGGAGGCGTAGAACTTGTCGAGCGGCATCGCGTGACGGACCGCTCCCGCCGGGTAGACGTGGAAGGCGATCCCGCTCAGGTTCCGGGCGTTCTCGGCCACCGTGGCGGCGACCCAGGTCTCGAGCGGGTACGGGCCGTTGGGGCGGCCGGTGCCGGGCAGCCCGAGGATCCGGATCGCCGGGTCCACCGCCCGCATGGCCGCGGTGTAGTTGTGGACCTCCTCGGCGTACTGTACGGGGGTGATGTTCCGCTCGTCGGTCGCGGACCACTTGGACCACGCCAGCCCCCAGTGCCTCCAGAGCTCCGGCTCGTTGCCGATCTCCCAGTACGCCGGGAAGAACCCGAGCCGGTGCTCCGTGTAGTTCACGTCCGCGGCCGCGAAGGAGGCATTGTCGATCTCCCCCGGCACCTGGAAGATCGCCGTGCAGGAGATCGAACGGCACCAGGCGACGAACTCCGTGAGATTCGTGGAAGGGGGCCGGCCCGCGGACCCCACCTCGTACAGGAGGTTCGTCAGCGGATCGTAGTCGTCGCCCGCGTTGGCCCCGGGCCAGACCACGATCCCCACCGGCGTCGCATTCACGAGGTCCCCCTCCTCGGGGCCGAGCCGGGCCCGCGGACTGATGGTGGTCCCCCAGAAGATCGGGGAGAGGTTCGCCGTGGGGCGTCCCAGGGAAAGGTTGACGGCGACCGGGGGCGGCCCGCCGACCCCGGCTCCGGCCGCGACCGCGGGGGCGCCGACGGGCGGTGCCGGCCCTCCTCCCCCCGCGACGACCAGCGACGGGGCGAGCAGGAGGATCCCGAGGAGGACCGGGCCCGCCCATCCGACCGATCGGTTTCGCCCCCGGACCACGACGGCTCCCTCCGGCCGGGCCGCGGCGCCTCGGGGTATAAAATGTTGCGGACGGGCCGGCCGGCCCCCGCGCCCCGGCCCCCGGCGGGAGGCCCCGGAACCCCCGCCGGGAGGGGCCGCGGACGGCTACGGGGCACCGGCCGGCAGGGTGAGGACCGACTTGATGGTCGCCCCCGCCTTGCCGAGGAGCGGGGCCGCATACTCCGCGATCGGGCGCCGCTCGGTGACGAGACGCTCGGCGACGTCCCCCCACCGTTCCCGGAACGCGGCGAGGTGCGCGAGGCCGCGCTCGAAGTGGGTCCGGTTCGCGTTGACGCTGCCGACCAGAACCTGGTTCTCGAGCACCAGGCTCCGGAGGAGGGCGCCCCCCCGCACAGGGAAGGCCGTCGGGTCGGCGCCGGGGATGCCGGTGAGCACGATGGTCCCGTTCGGGGCGAGCCGGCCGAGAAGGTCGAAGTCGAGGGTGGGCGATCCGCTCGCCTCCAGGATGAGATCGAACCGGTCCGCCCCCAGCGCCGCGAGGCCGGCGGCGGTGTCCACGTGCGCCGCCCCGATCCGGGCGAGGAGGGCGGCGGCGGGGGTGTCGGCGCCGTGGCGGTCCACCGCCACCACCGAGCACCCCTCGCTCGCCAGGACGAGCGCCGCGAGCATGCCGATGGCGCCGGTCCCGGTCACGAGGGCGCGGAGCGGCCGCTCCGGAGGGAAGCCGGGGAGCGCATCGAACCGGCCGCGGACGGCCCGTCCCTGCTGGACCGCCTTCTCCACCACGCTCAGCGGTTCGAGCAGGACCGCGTGCGACCGGAGCGCGGAGGGGACCTTCACGAGATATTCGGGGACCTCGGCGTACCGTGCGGCCAGGTAGCCGTGCCGGCCGTTGATCCCCCGCTCCGTGAACCGGCCGGTCTCGCAGAAGTCGCTGTGGCCGCTCCGGCAGAACCGGCAGCTCCCGCAGCCGCGGCGGACCGTCGCGACGACGAGGTCCCCGACGGAGAAGCCGGAGACGCGGGAGCCCACCTCCCGGACCTGCCCCAGGTTCTCGTGCCCGAGGATCAGTTCCTTCGATCCCGGTGGCGGCGTCCCGTACTTGCCGGCGACGATGTCGCGGTCGGTCCCGCAGATCCCGCACTCGAGGACCTCGACGAGGACGCTCTCGGCCGACATCTCCGGCTCGGGCATCTCCCGGAGCGTCACCCCGGGGGCCGGCGGCGAGACCACGAGCGCCTGCATCCGACCCTCCCGGCTCAGAGCTGCCCGAGGAACTCCGACTCGAGCGGCGCGAGCGCCGCCCGGACCGCCCGTTCCTCCTCCGGCGTCAGCCGATCGTACGGGCTCCGGTACCCCTCCGGGGCGCCCCGGAGGTGGGCGGCGAGGTACTTTCCGGCCGCCGGGAACGGCCCCGCCCCCAGGACACCGACCAGCCGGTCGACGACCGCCTGGAGCGACCGGGCGGTGGCGACGTCCCCCCGGCGGGCGGCGGCGACCAGACGGACGGCGAGCCCGGGGAGCACGTTCGCGGTGCCCATGACCGCTCCGGCGGCGCCGGCGGCGATGGCGTCGGAGGCGAGGCGATCGTCGCCCGGGAACACCCGGAACCCGGCCGGGGCGTCGTGGAGGAAGGCCCGCACGCTCGGCAGCGAACCGCTGGTGTCCTTGACGCCGGCGAGCACGCCGTCCCGGCCCAGGGCGTGGACGAACTCCGGCCGGAGCGCGTATCCGACCAGGCTCGGGATGTTGTAGGCGAGGAGCGGCACCGTCGCCTCCGCCCGGAGCGCGCGGTAGTACCGGCCGATGGCGGCCTCGGTGGGGTGCAGGTAGTACGGCGGGACCGCCACGAGGGCCCGCGCGCCGGCCCGCTCGGCCTGGCGGACGAACCGGACCGCCTGGGCGGTGGAGGGGGCGCCGCACCCCACCCACAGGTCCGTTCCCCCCGACAGGGCGGCCGCCACGGCGGCGAGGAGCCGATCGCGCTCCGGCTCGTCGACGGACGGGAACTCTCCGAGCGATCCCAGGACGAACAGGTGGTCGACCCCCCGGACGCAGAGATCGCGGGAGAACCGGGCGTTCCGCTCCTCATCGAGCTCGCCGCGGTCCCCGAACAGGGTGGGAGTGGGGACGATGAGACCCTCGAGCGACACGGGCGGCGGAGACCGCGAACGCATAAGAGGCCGGGGGCTTCCGGGCCGGGGGGGGCTCGGTCGGAGGTGGCAGGCTCCCGGGGCGACCGGGGGGCGGGCGTGCTCGGGATCGACGAGGCCGGCCGGGGTAGCGTCCTCGGCCCCCTGGTGGTCGGGGGGTTCCTCGTCGGCGAGGAGGATCTCCCGCGGCTCGCCGGCCTCGGCGCGAAGGATTCCAAGCTCCTCCGCCCCCGCGTCCGGCGCGAGGTCTACCGGCGCCTCGCGACCGTCGGCCGCCGGTTCTCCACGGCGGCGGCGCCGGAGGAGATCGACCGCGCGGTGCGGCACCACGAGCTGAACCTCCTGGAGGCGCGCCTCTTCGGCCGGCTCGTGCGGCGGGCCCGGCCCGGCCGCGTCGTCGTCGACGCCTGCGACCCGGTCGCCGCGCGGTTCGGCCGGCGCGTCGCGGACGCCGCGGGGGGGATCGCCCCGGTCGTCGCCCGCCACCACGCCGACCGGGACGAGCCCGTGGTGGCGGCGGCCTCCGTGGTCGCCAAGGTGCGCCGCGACCACGCCGTCGCCGTCCTCGCCCGCCGCCTCCGTCGGGATCTGGGGAGCGGCTACCCGTCGGACCCCCGGACGGTGGCGGTGGTCCGGGAGGCGCTCGCCGGGCCCGATCGGCCCGCCTGGATCCGACTCTCGTGGGCGACGGCTGAAAGGCTTAAACCGCCGGCCCGCGTCGTACCGCTCGAAGGGTACGGGCCGTGATCGAGGAGACGCTCGCGGGGGTCGTGGAACGGTTCAACCGCCACGCGGCCCAGAACCCGGCGCTCCACCAGGAGCTCGCCGGGCTGGTCCGGACCATCGCCGTCCGGATCACCGACGAGTCGCAGTACGCGCTCGACCTCAAGGGGGGTCGGCTGGAGTCGCTCCGGACGGGGGCGGTGGGCCACGCCGACATCACCATCACGACGGACGCCGCCACCTTCCTCGGACTCGTGAACCGGGAGATCGGGCCGATGAAGGCGCTCGTCACCCGCCGGCTCGCCATCGAGGGGAGCCTCGAGGACAAGCTGCTGTTCCGACGGCTGTTCTGAGCGGCGCGCGGCGCGGGGCGGCGGCCCGGGTCACGGCAGGAAGACGCAGGCGGCGATGCAGACACCGTAGTGGTCCATGGGGATCACGAGCTCCTCGGTCCGGTAGTTGATCCGGCGGAGCTCGACGCCGCGGAAATGGGCGATCTCCTCCATCCGCCACTTGAGGAACTCCTTGAGCGACTTCTGGGTCCCGTGGAGATGGCCTTCCGCGACGTACCCGCCCTGGCCGTCGGTCCGGAACCCGTAGGCGATCCCGGCGCTGATGACCTCCCCCTCGCCGCCGCCGTAGCGGGCGAGGACGCAGTGCGTGATCGCCCCGCGCCGGAGCGGCAGCCGGTCCACCTGCCGGATCCCGATGGGCAGGACCGAGGAGACCGAGACCAGGTTCTGCTCCCCGATGCCGGCCTGGAGGAGCGCGAGGTCGAAGGCATTGAGCTCGCTGGTCTTGTTGATGCCCTTGCCGCTCGTCACGAAGAAACGGGTCGGCACCGGGACCAGCGTATCCTGGCTTCGGGCCTCGCGTCCTTTCGGCACGGAACGCCGGGAGTATCCCCGTTTCTTAAGGATGGTGCCCCGACCGCGGCCCGGGGGGCCTCAGACCATGATGGCGTGGCGCTGCCGCATGCTCTCCTCGCTTTCGCCGCGGCTCCGGAGGATCTCGGCGATGAGCGCGTCGGTGAGCGCCAGCGCGGACGCCTCGAAGAGGGTGCCGAGCGGGGCCAGGAGCGGCCGCTCCTCGTCCTCGGGGAACCGGAACGGGACCAGCAGGGAGGCCGCGTGGGCGATCTTCGAACCGGGGCGGGCCGTGAGCACGATGAGCTCCGCGCCCTCGCGGCGCACGATGTTCGCCGTCTGGATCGAGGAGTAGCTCTCCCCGGCGCCGGAGAGGATGACCACCACATCTCCCTTGCGCACGATGGGGGTCACCGACTCCCCGATCACGTACGCCCGTAGACCGGCCTGCGTGAGCCGCATGGCGAACGCCCGGCCGATGATCCCGGAGCGCCCGGCCCCGTACACGAACGTCGCCGGGGAGTCGGTGAGGAGCCGGACCGCCCGGGCGATGGTGGCGGGCGGGATCTCCCCGAGCGCCTCCGCCACCCGGCGCGCCACGTAGGCGTGGGCGCGGGCGAAGGTTCCCGGGCTATCGGCGGCGGGCTCCATGGTGGGACCGCTTCGGGGGCGCCTGGGGTGGAGGGGACCTCCCCGGCCGGGCGGCCCCCCGCCGGGGAGCGGACGGCCGCGGGCGCGCCCCGGACACCGGCGGGGCGGCGGCCGGCGGCGTCTTCTTCGCGGGAGGCTGGTGGCGCTTCGCCCACCGGCGCGTGAGCGCCCGCTCGTACAGGAGCTTCATGTACATCGCGTCGTGCTCGAGCAGCGGGGAGCTCGAGATCACCGTCACGTCGTACTCCCGCTCCCCGAGCACCTCGGCGAGCGGATCGAACTTGATCTGGCCCCGCTTGATCGGCGTGAGCCGGAACTCTCCCGGCGCGTAGAACTCGACCCCGGAGAAGTTGAGGTAGAGGTTGCCCCGGCTCGGCCCCACGAACTGCTCGAGGACCGGGCGGAGGAGCTCCGCGGTGTCCAGCCGGACCCGTTCCCGGGCCGCCAGGTGGGGGATGTTCAGGACCGGCACGACGCCCCGCACCTGGTGGGCGAGCTCGAGCACCTCGTCCCGGCTGCCGAAGACGTCGGGGTGGCCGCTCGGTTCGATGCCGAGGCGGACCCCCCCGCCGCTGTACTCCTCGAGCCAGCCCGCCACCTCGCGGGTGATCTCGGTGAGCTCGCGGACCGATTCCTCCCGGGGACCGCTGCCGTAGAACCCGAGGTGGGTCACCACCATCCGGGCGCCGAGGCCGTCGGCGAGGATCCCGGCCCACAGGATCTGGCGCACGCTGCGGTCCCGGGCCTCCTGGCTGCCGAAGAAGTCCACGTAGTAGGGCGCGTGCAGCGTGAGGTCCACATCGAGCGCCTTGGCGAGCGCCCGGGTCTGGGCGAGGTCGGCGTGGTCCTTGGCGAGCGACCAGGTCAGCTGGGTGAGGGAACTGCGCCGCCGGAGCGGTTGGGCGAGCTCGGGGACGAGGGGCCGGGTCGGTTCCCGTCCCGGCGCGCCCACCTCGACGACGAGCTGGAGCGGCAACTCCCGCGGCATCTTGCCGACCTCCTCGTCGAAGATGGCCCGGGTGAGCGGGTTCACCTTGATGAACTGGACCTCGAGGGCCGAGAGTCCCAGATGGTGGACGTCGGCGATCCCGTCCCTCAAACTGCGACCCTTGCAGGACAAGGGAATCCCTGCGGGTCCAAACCGAATCACGAGAACCGACCCTCAAGAAAAGCGGCGGGGGGCCCAACTCGCCGGTCTATATATGCGGTGGGCATGCCGGCGCGGCCGGGCTAGGGGTTCCTCGCGGCCCCGGACCGGAGGGCGAGGCCCCGGAACCCGAGCCCGACGAGGTACATCTCGCTCGACGGTTCCCGGGACGCCGGGGGCTTGGTCCGCCGGAACCGATCGAACTCCGGGGCGATCTCCCGTTCGAGGTCGGCCCGCAGGTCCCCGTCGAACACCTTCGCCACGAAGGAGCCGCCGGCCACGAGCCGTTCCCGGGCGAGCTGCCACGCCGCGCGGACCAGCGCCACGCTCCGGGCATGGTCGGTGGCGTAGGCGCCGCTGATCCGGGGCGACATGTCGGAGAGGACCACCTCGAACCGGCGGTCCCCCAGGGCCCGGAGGAGCTCGGGGGTCCCCACGGCCCGGGCCACCCGCTCGACGCCCGGGATGGGATCGAGCTTCCGGGGGTCCACCGCCACCACCGTCCCCCGGTCGCCGACGTACTCCCGGGCGAGGAGCGCCCATCCCCCGGGCGCCGCCCCGAGATCGAGGACCCGGTCCCCGGGGCGGAAGATCGGGAAATGACGGGCCAGGTGGTCGAGCTTGAAGGCGGCCCGCGACCGGAGCCCCGAGTCCCGGGCGGCCCGGTAGTACGGATCGTTCCGCCGCTCGGAAAGGAACCGTCGCGCCACCGGCCGGCCGACGGGGTCCGGCGCGACTTAACTCCTCCGGCCCCGGTCGGCTCCGAGGCCGTCGAGGAGGAAGAGCAGGCCGGCGAGGAGGGTGAGGACGAGGGCGATCCCGCCCAGGAGGAAGCCGCCCGTCGGTACGATGATCCATTCGGCGAGCGCAAGCCCGAGGAGGACGACCCCGCCGGGGAGAGCGTGATCGCGCGACCGGTGGGCGTAGACGCTGACGATCCCCGTGAGCGCCGCGTACACGAGGGCGAGGAACGAACCGAGGGCGAGGCCGGCGGCTCCCTCCCGGCCCAGGATGCCCACGACGATCGCTCCGAAGAACGCCGCCACCGCGTACAGGAGAAGGAGGAGGGCCGCGAGGATCCCGAGGATCCGGGCGAGGTCGGGGCCGTTCACCGGCGCCCTCCGTCCGGCGTCGCCGGCAGGGGGTCCGGATGGGGCCGTCCGAATTTGAATCGGAGTCTCTTGCACCCCAAGCAAGAAGGATGGTCCAAGCTACCCCACGGCCCCACGGCACCGTCTCCTGCCGGCGCCACCGACCCGACCCGCCGACTTAAGGTTGGCCCGGTCCGGCTCATAACGTCGGGCGTCCGAGGAACAGCCAGGTGCCGATCCCCGCCGCCGCGATGATCACGGTGCTCGCGAGCGCCAGCCAGAAGAAGATCCACATCTCGCCGATCCCCTCCTCGGGGGTGGTCTCGTGCGCCGGTCCCCCGCCCGGGTAGGCGGGAAACGGGCTCCGGAACGGCTCCTCGGGCGTCGTCATCCCGGTCCGCACCGCCGCGGCGGTCTAAATCCCTTCGGTCCGGTCCGCGACCGGCCCCCGGCCGATCGCCCGGGGGGGCCCGGGCTCCGGGCGCCGGCCTCCCGCCGCTTCCCGACAGAGGTTCCGGGGGAGGCCGTTACGCCGCGAACCACGGAAGGCGCGCGGCCGGACCGGTCGGTTTCAGCACGAGGGCGTGCAGCCCCGAGGCGCTGTCCCCGGGGGCGTAGGCGTAGCGCAGGGCGAGCTGGTACATCATCCACAGCGAATCCTCGGTGGACTCGGTCCCGAGGGTGGCCGGGAGATCGATGTGGAACCGGGTCCGGAGGATCCGGAGCATCTCCTCGAAATCGATCTGGGGACCTTCGCCCGAGCCGGCCGAGCGGCGGAAGAGGCCGACGATGACACCGGTGGCCACCGAGGGGAGGGTCTTCCGGTCGACGACCCCCGCATGCCAGTGGGGGTCGGAGGGGCCGGAGCGTCCCCGGGAGAGCACCAGGATCGAGACATCCGGTTCGACCGGGGAGCCGCCGGGGCGGCGGATCGACTCCCACGCCTCCCGGGCCCGCTCCTCGTCGGGGACGACCAGGATCGCCGGGGGGCGGTCCCGGCCGGGCCGTCCCGCCGGCCGGAACTCGTCGACGAACACCGCGTACCGGCGACGCGGGGCGCCCGGGTGCTCCACCCAGAAGTCCGACAGGTCGGCGCCCCGGCCCTCCGCCGGGATCCGGGAGAACCCGAGGCGGCGCAACGCCGACTCGGCGGTCCGGGCGCTTCGGCGGCTCGGATCCTCCTCCTCGGGAGGGTTGGTCGGTCCCGGCATCGCTGTCCGGACCCGCCGGGTCAAGATAAGGAGTGCGGCCGTCGCACGAGGTTCCCGCGCCGCCGGTCCGCCACGGGCGGAGGCCCGGGGGGCGGCCCTCGGAGCCCGGTCACCGGAACACCACCACTTCCGGGTGCGCGAGGAGGCCGTGGACCACCAGGACCGCGAGCACGGCGAGAAGGTAGATCCCCGAAAAGACGAAGCTCCGGAGCGCCCGGACCGGGGTCACCTCCCGGGCGAGCGGCGCGGCGACGGCCACGAAGAGGAGCCCGAGCGCCCCGAGGACCGCTCCCGCCACGATCCCGACCGCCCCCGTCCACGCGACGAGGAGCGCCGCCGGCACCAGGAGGGCGGCGGAGAGGACGACGATCCGGCCGGAGTAGGCCGGGTCGTCCATGTCCGGCAGCATCGGGAGGCCGGCCGCCCGGTACTCCGGCCGCAGCCGGAGCGCGAGCGACCAGAAGTGGGGCGGGGTCCAGAGGAAGAGCAGGAGCGCGAGCGCGTCGGCGCCCGGGGTGATATGCCCCACCGCCGCCGCGCTGCCGGCGAGGGCGGGGGCGCTGCCGGCGAAGCCGCCGACGACGATGTTCCAGGAGGATCGGCGCTTGAGCCAGATCGTGTAGACCCCCACGTACGTGGCGCCGCCGAGGAAGATCGCGAACGCGGTGAGCGGGTTCAGCAGCAGGTAAGCGCCGCCGAGGCCGAGCGCCGAAAGACCGAGGCCGAGGGGAAGCGCGTGGCGGACCGGCGAGAGGCGGCCCTCGGGGAGCGGCCGGTCGCGGGTCCGCCGCATCGTGAGATCCAGGTCCCGGTCGAAGTAGTGGTTGAGCGCCGCCGCCCCCCCGCTCGCGAGACCGCCGCAGAGGACGAGCTCGGCAAGCGGGACCAGCCGGATCGGGGTCGTCGCGGCGAGGAAGTACCCGCCGATTCCGACGGCCACGATGAGGAGGGTGATGCCCGGCTTGGTGAGCTCGAGGTAGTCGGCGAGACGGGAACGCCCCGCGGGGCCCGCGGGGCGGGGCGGCGGGCCGCCTCCGGCGCCCGAGCGCGGCGTTCCGTCCACCGGGCTGCTCCCCTCCCCGTCCGGGCGGTCAGGGGAACGGCCCGGGCCGGGCGCGGGCCGGGCCGCCCGACGGGGCCGGCGCCGGAGCGCGTTCCGGACCGGAGGCCCGGGAGACCGGGGGCGCCGGCCGCTCCTCGGTCGCATACCGGACCCAGGCCCGGAGGCGGGGCGGGATCTCCCGAAGGTTCGCGAGCAGCGCGAGGAGGAGGAGGAGGACGAAGAGGACGGTGGCGATGGCAAAATGCACGAGCACGATCGCGGGAGCGAGGTCGCTGTCGACCACGACGCCGCCCAGGATCGCCTCGAGCGCCACGGTGGCGAGCGCCGCCAGCGAGAGCCGGATCAGGACCGGACGCCGCCGCTCGGCCGCGACGGCGGTGAGCGCGAGGCCAAGGGTGAGGAGGCTCAGGACGAAGGCGCTGGCCCGGTGGGAGAACTCGACGGCGGCCGGCCCCGAGAACCGGGGGATGAGGACGGTGCCGTGGCAGTACGGCCACTCCGGGCATCCGAGGCCGGAGCCGCTCGCGATGACGTTGCCGCCGAGCAGGATGGTGAGGTAGCAGGCGACCAGCGCGGCGACCGCCAGCCACCGGAAGAGGGTGTGCCCGCGCATGGGGGAGAACCGCCCGGTGGCCCCGGGGGACCTAGCCGCCCCCCTCCGGGGCTGCGGTCGCCGCCGGCCGCGGAGCCCCCGTCGGCGAGGGGACGGGGTGGGCGGGCCCGGTCATCGTGCTGGGCAACGGGTCGCCCCATGGATCGGGACGGGTCACGCGGCGGCCCGCATAGTAGCTGTAGACCATGTTGAAGACGAAGACCAGCTGGCCGATCCCGAAGATGTACGCCCCCAGCGTCGACAGGAAGTTGAGGAACTGGAACGACGGGATCGGCACGTAGGTGTACACCCTCCGGGGCATCCCGAGCGCCCCCAGGAGGAACATCGGGAAGAGCAGGAGGTTCACGCCGATGTACGTGAGGAGGAAGTGGATCTGGGCGGCGGTCTGGTTGTACCACCGCCCGGTCCAGATGGGGAAGTAGAAGTACATCGCCGCGAAGATGGCGAGCACCGTGCCCCCGAGCAGGATGTAGTGGAAGTGGGCCACCACGAAGTAGGTGGCGTGGTAGAGATAGTCGATGGGGACCGCCGCCAGCATGAGGCCGGAGAGGCCGCCGATGACGAAGCCGGTGATGAACCCGAGGCAGAACCACATCGGGGTGGCCATCCAGATGCGGCCGCCCCACAGCGTGGCGACCCAGTTGAAGGTCTTCACGGCGGAAGGGACGGCGATGGCCATGGTGCTCAGCATGAACACGAACTGGACCTGCGTGCTGATGCCGGTGACGAACATGTGGTGGCCCCAGACGGCAAAGGAGAGGACCCCGAAGACCGCCAGGGCGATGGCCATGGCGGCGTACCCGAAGATGTCCTTCCGGGCCAGCTTGGGGAGGATCGTCGAGACGAGCCCGAACGCCGGCAGGACCATCACGTAGACCTCCGGATGGGCGAAGAACCAGAACAGGTTCTGGTAGAGCAGGGCACCGCCGAGGGGCGTTCCGTTCGCGGCGGCCAGGATATGGGTCCCGAAATTGCGATCGGAGAGGATCATGGTGAGGGCGATGGAGAGCGAGGGGAGCGCGAAGAGCAGGAGGACCGAGTTCACGAGCATGGACCAGACGAAGAGCGGCATGTTCCAGTAGTGGACGCCCGGGGCCCGGTGCTTGAGGATCGTGACGATGAAGTTGATCGAACCCAGCATGGAGGAGGCGGAGAGGATGTGTAGCCCGAGGATCCACAGGTCCACCCCGTACGGGTTCGACGGGTCCACCTGGAGCGAGAGCGGCACGTAGCCGGTCCATCCGGCCGACGCGTTCGAGAGGATGAGCAGGATGCCCGCCGGCGGCAGCATCCAGAAGGCGATGGCGTTGATCCGGGGGAGCGCCATCTCGCGGGACCCGATCATGGAAGGGATCAGGAAGTTGCCGAACCCCGCGAGGACGGGCATGATGAACATGAAGATCATGAGCGTCCCGTGCATCGTGAACAGCGTCGAGTACACGTTCGGGTCGATGCCGAGGGTGGTCACGGGATTCAGTCCGAGACCCTGGATCACGCCGAGGTCGGTCCGGATGACCGAGGCGTAGATCCCGCCGATGAAGAAGAAAATGATCCCCGTCACGATGTACAGGACGCCGATCCGGCGGTGGTCGGTGGTGAAGATCCAGATCCGGGAGACCCGGACGAACCAAGCGCCCAACCGGGTGAGGAAGAGCAGGAGGAGGACCGCGGCGAGGACGACCAGTCCGATCTCCACCGCCGCCTGGGTCACCGCGTCCATCCCGATCCCCTCCCCTACCCCGTCAGCAGCTGCGCGAGGATGTAGGCGATGACGAGACCGGCGCCCACCAGGACGGCGACCCGGAGCGTGCCCGCCACGGTGGCGTCGGTGATGACCTTGGGATCGGAGGGATGGACCCGCCGGCCGAGCGGCCATTCCCGGTAGCTCCGGTCCAGCACATGGACGAGGAGCGCCGCGAAGAGGAAGAGGAGCGCGATCGACAGACCGAACGACTCCTCCACTCCCGGGCCGACGAGCGGCCCCAGCCCGATCGCGTAGGCGACCAGGATCCCGATGCCGATGAGGGCGAGGACGACGATGGCGAAGTAGTAGGAGAGGACCCGGGCCTGGAGCGCCACGAGCTCCTCCGGAGAGATCGCCACCCGGTCGTCACTCAAAGAGCTCCACCCTCCGGTGCGGGACTCCGCGCAGGCGGTCGATGCGGTACAGGATCCCGACGATCAGCAGCATGAGGTAGACCGCGGTGAAGGCGCCGAGCACCATCACCACCCCATCCAAGAGGTACGCGTGCGTACTCAGGAGACCGTCGAGTCCCCAGACGAAGAATCCGGCCGCCACGGTCCCGAGGGTGAGGAAGAGGGCGAGGAGCCCCCAGATCACCCCCGTCCGGAACTTGGGCCGGGGGGTCGCGGCGTCCCCGGCAGACGACGCGGCTGGAGGGGTCGCCGGGCCGGTCACGGGGTAGCCTCCGGGGGGCCGCCGCCGGGGGGGCGGGCGGCGATCGCGGGGGCGGCCGGGGGAAGGGGGGCGGCGGGCGAGTAGATCCCGGGCAACCGGAGCGCGCGCTCCCGGGCCCGCAACCGGGCCCGGTAGCTCCTCTGGTAGCGGACGTAGAACGCCGCCACCACCACGGCATTGACGAGGAAGATCGGCACCAGGCGGAGCGCCACCTGCGAGGCGGGGATCTGGACGCCCGGAGTGAGGCCCCCCCAGACCGTCATGATCAGGAAGAATCCCATGAGCGAGTTCCCGACGAAGACGAAGAACGGACGGTCCCGCGGATGGGTCCGGGGGGATCGATCGAGGAACGGCAGGAACAAGATGAACAGCAGGATGGCGGTGGAGGCCCCGATGGCGATCACGGGGGTGACCCCCGCGAAGTCCACGAGCTTGAACTCCCACAGGAAGTACCAGTCCGGTTCGGTCACCTGCTGGGCCGCCGTCAGGTTGCCCACATAGGTCGAGAGCTGCCACGGCCACAGCGCCGCGATCCCGAACAGCAGGCCGATGTACAGGAGCGCCCATTTGGTCATGTAGAAGAAGATGTGGGGCCAGAACGGCACATGCTTCTCATCGTCCTTCGCGGTGTACGTGCGCCGTTGCCGGGGGTCGCTGGTGGCCGGGGGGGCGATCCCGTGCGATTCGAAGAGCGCGATGTGCGCGTAGAGAAGCGCCCCCAGCGCGAGCGGGATCAGGAGCACGTGGGCCGCGAACATGCGGCTGAGGAGCTCCTGGCCGGTCCCGTCGGCAAGGATGAAGGGACCCGTCAACGGTCCGACCGTCGGCAGCCGGAGGGCGAGAACGATCCCCACCTGCGTCGCGTTGTAGGAGAGCTGGGTGTACGGGAGGAGGTAGCCCGTAAATCCCATGCCGAGGGTCATGAGGAGGAGCAGCGAGCCCACCATCCAGCTGAACTCCCGGGGCTTCTTGTACACCCCGAGATAGTAGCCGCGGTAGAAGTGGACGAGGAGAAGGAAGATCATGGCGTAGGCGCCGTACAGGTGGCTCGACAGGAGGAGCGAGCCCATCGGCACGGAATTGATGATGTAGTAGGTGCTGCACCAGGCGGCGGGCGCCGCCGAGATCTGGCCCACCGCCTGGCCGCACGCCGTGAAGGTGGGATTCGTGCTCGGCTGGTAGTACAGGAGGAGCAGCAGGCCGGAGACGACCTGGTAGAGGAAGGCGTTGACCACGAAGGCGCCCGTCCAGTAGGACGGCTTGAAGGTGAACTCCGGCTGCGGGCGCAGCTCCCACTTCGGGATGCCGGCGCGCTCCTCGATGAACCCCCAGGTACGGTTGAGGTTCCGGTTGAAGCTCCGCCCCAGCATGACGCGCCCCTAGGCGATGTTGCAGGCCACGATGGGCGACTGCTTGACGAGCTGGGAGTTCGAGCCGACGCCGTAGTCGCCCTGGAGGGTGTCCAGGTGCCCGTTCACCGGCGGGCCGGTCTCCCCGGTCGCCCACAGGGTGTCGTCGCTTTCCCACAGCAGCGTGACCTGGGGCAACGGCAGCACCGCCGGACCGGTCAGGTTGGCGGCCTTGTTCGTGGGGTCGTAGGTCGACCCGTGGCAGACGCAGTGGATGTAGAAGTCGAGCTTGCCGAAGGTCTGGGGGCAGGTCCCGGGCGGGTAGAAGGTGATGTTGGGCGGCTCGCAGCCGAGGTGCTGGCAGATGGCCGAGAAGGAGACGATGGAACCCAGCGGCCCGACGCCGCCGGGCACGTGGGTGGCCCCGCCGCTCCCCCCGGCCGGGGGCGCCAGGTTGATCAGGAAGTTGGGCTCGTCGCGGAGGGGATAGTTGTAGGTCAGGACCGTGTGGGTGGTCACGTTGTATTCGTTCATCACCTTCGTGGCGGTCAGCGGCGACCCGTCCACATCCATGATCTGGACCTTCGGGTAGCTCGCGAGGCCGACGATCGGGGGCTTCCCGACGTACTGGAGGGAGGCGCCCACCAGCCCTCCGCCCCCGGCGGCGATGACCCCGGCCACCACCGCGAGCTTGAGGGCGTTCCGCTTGGTCTCGTCGACCTCGGGAATCTCGCCCGGTCCGGCCACCTTCCGGGGCCCGATGTACGGCGCCAGCTTGTAGGCCTGGCCCACCGGGAACCGGGAGGTGGAGGCGAGATCGAACATCCGCGGGCAGGAGTCGGCGCACGACTCCCCGGGACCGCCGTTCACCGGAGCGACCTCCCCTCGCTGGCCCGGGAGATCTCCGGGGCCCCCAGCGGATCCGGGTTCTGGGCCTCCCCCGGCAACTCCGCGCGCTCGCTGCCGTAGAACACCGCCCAGGTGATGGCGATCCCCAGGAGCAGGCAGAGGATCTCGACCAGCGTGAGCTGGTCGTCGATGGACAGGCTCATGTGAGATGGACCGCCTCCCCGGGGAAGTTCGTCGTGGCGACCGACCAGAGGCCGGGTCCCATCGCCGCCCCGTACGCCAACGTCTCGACGGTCCGGATCGACA
This sequence comes from Thermoplasmata archaeon, assembly GCA_021828665.1. Taxonomy (GTDB): domain Archaea; phylum Thermoplasmatota; class Thermoplasmata; order Lutacidiplasmatales; family UBA184; genus JAKIVR01. The sequence continues at coordinate 4,633 of JAJZDH010000008.1, read as the reverse complement.
CGGGACAGACCTGGGTGACGATCCCCGGGTTCAGGTCGGCCGGCCGGTAGCCGACGACGCCACCGGCGGCGGGGGCGGCGGTCCCCGCCGCCTCCGTCCCGAGCAGCGCCTGCCGCAGCGAACCGCCGCCCCCGGTGGGGATCCCGGTCGATTGGGTGATCTCGGCCATGAGCTCGGACTTCAGCCGGAGCGCCCGCCCGTACAGGCGGCCGATCTGGCGGACGAAATCGCGGCCCTGGCCACCGAACAGGAGGAAGGCGGCCACGGCGGCGATCACGATCCAGTCGACGTCCGAGAAGAGCGCCATGCGGTCCTAGATCACCCCGTATGAAGGGCCAGCGGCCGCCCGGCCGGTGGCGGCTGGTGGCGCTCCCATCGGGTCGCGAACCAGGCGCCGCCGAGGTAGAGGGCGATCATCGGCGCCGCGATGAGGATCATGGTGACGCCGGAGTTGTCCGGGGTCACCACCATGCCGAAGAGGAGCGATCCGATGACGGCGCCCCGCCAGTGGCGGCGCCATGCCGCCGCGCGGACGATCCCGAGCCGGGTCAGGCCGTACACGAACACCGGCAGCTCGAAGACCAGACCGAAGGCGAGGGAGTACAGGAGGGTGAAGGTGACGAACTCCTGGACCCCGAGGACCGGAACCAGTCCCATCGCGTCCACGTACTCGAACAGGAACCGGAACGTGAGCGGCGTGATGAAGAGGATCCCGAGGGAGGTCCCGAGGGCGAAGAGGACCGACGCCGGGATGCCGATCTGATGGAGGAGCGCCCGCTCGTTCCGCCGCAGCGCCGGCATGAGGAAGGCCCCCGCCTCGTGGACGATCCACGGCATGCCCGCGATCACCGTGAGCAGCGCCCCGATCTCCACCTGGATCATGACCGAGTCGCCCACGCCCAGGTTGAGCAGCTCGACCCCGGGAGGCAGCATCCACGCCTTGAGCGCGAGGAAGACCTGGGCGGTGACATTGTCGAAGAGGTTCGGGTACGGATACGCGAACGGCACGGTCCTCCCCGCCCAGCGGAACGAGGAGAGCCGGATCTGGAAGGTGATTACGAAGGCGAAGATCGGGGCGAGGACGAGCGCGACCCGGACCGTACGGCGGCGGAGTTCCCCGACGATCCGGAGGAGACGCTCGAGATCCCCCATCCCTCACCTTCCGGACACCCCCGATCCGAGGGGGGGACGCCGTCCGACGGCATCGGAGCGGAGGCCGCGACCCGCCACGACTTGCCTCCGCTCCGGCCACGGGGCGCTCAGTGCGGGGCGGTCTCCGGGGCGGTCTTCGGTGGGGTCCCCTCGGAGGTCTGGGAGGCCTTGATCTCCTTCTCGACCTCGAGCCGGCCCTTCTTGAATTCGCCAGTGGCGCGGCCCAGGCTGTGGGCCAACTGGGGGATCTTGCTCGATCCGTAGAACAGGATCGCCACCACCACGGCGATGATCAACCAGTCGTCGATGCTGTCGAACATGGGGTCGCTCCGGTTCTCGTAGCCCGGAGGAAGGGAATATTGGGTTCGTACGGGGGCCCGGTACCAGTTCGTATGGTTCGTATCCAGAGTATAAGAACCGGGCCCCGTCCGTCACGCCGCCCCGACGAGGATCGTCTCCGCCCCGACCGCCACGGCCCGATCCATGGCCACCTCCGCGAGGGCGGTCAGGCAGTCCGAGGAGCGTTCGAGGGCGAGGAAGATCGTCCCCAGGGCGGGGCGGAGGGCGCCGACGCGCTTCCGCCGCGCCTCTTCGAGGATCTCGCCCCGGAGCCGGAGCGTCTCGCCGTAGGCTTCGCAGGCGGCGGCGAGCGACGGGCGCATGATCGCCTCGATGGCGGTCTTGAGGTTCGTCCGGACCTCCCCGAGGAGGTGCCCGATGGGCCCGGCGGTGCCTTTCGCCCCCCGGGGGAGCGCGCGGGTCTCCTCGGCGACCCGGGCCAGGAGCTCGCCGAGCTCCTCGAGGGAATGGACGACGACGCGCCATTCGATGAGCTGGCGGGGGTCGGGGCTCCCGATCCGGCGGGCCAGCGACCAGTCCCGGCTCGCGAGGAAGAGCTGGCGGACCAGGAGCGCGAGCACCTTGTCCGTCTCCTCCCGGAGCGAGGCCGGCCGACGGGCGCGACCGGTCCCGACGACGCTCGTCTCGGCCTCGTCGAGGAAGGCGATGAGGATCATCTTCATCCGCTGGACGAGCTGCGGCAGGGCGTACTTCGACGGGTCGACGAAGTTCTGGAGGACGACCCGGTTCGGGTCCTGGGCGACGACCGAGACGCCGAGGAGGCCGCGCGAGGCCGCCTGGAGCTCCTCGAGGCGATCGGCCGAGAGCGGCGCGTCGGTCCGGATCTCGATGCTGTCGTGGCCGACCCGGTAGGCGCTCACCACGAGCCGCGTGAGGACCCCCGGGACGTCGAAGCAGGGCGCCTGGACGAGGTACGGGCTCGAGGCGGCCGCGCTCCCGGGGGCGGGCGCCGGCTTCAGGTAGAGGGCGCCGTCGTCGTTCTGGTCGAAGACCACGATGTCTCCGGGCCGGAGGTTCATCGCCTCGGCCCACGGTTTGGGCAACGTCACCGCGATGGAGGAGTGTCCGGCCTTGAGGACGCGGCGCTCTCGGTTCGGAGCTGCGTGCACCATGACGTTCCTGTCGAACCTCTTACAGGGTTCGTAGGTTCGAGACCGGGGCGCTCTTTAAGCTGGCGGCCCGCCACCGGGAAGGCCACCGGCCGCCGGCCGGGGCTCACGGGGCGAACGGCGGCGGCGGGCGACCGGTCTGGGAGGGGTCGCTCGGCTCCGGGTAGCCGAGCCGTTCCGGGGGCATCTCGTACCGGTCCCCCTTCCGCTTCCCGACGACGAAACCAAGGACGATGGCGATCACCACCAGGCCGACGATGACGCCGGTGATGATGTAGAGACCGACGGGCACCGGCGGGCCGGGCGGCGGACCGACCGCCACCCCGGAACCCATGAACCCGAACATGCCTCCCTGGAAATGGCCGGGGATCTCGCAGACGTATTCGTAGGTCCCGAGCGGGGGGGCCGTGAAGGTCACCGTCTGCTCCCAGCCGGCGGTGTCGTTGATGGCGACATAGACGAGCGGCGGGTGGGCGAGGAAGAACGCCTGGAGGTCGGAGGTGGTGTTCGAGGAGGAGAAAGTGAAGTTGGTGACGCTCGAGAGGGTGAACGTGTGGTACTCGCTGTCCAGCTGCTCGACGGTCAGCGTGACCGTCTGCCCCGGGCTCACCTCGAAGGTGTTGGGGGTGAACGCGAGCGCGCTCGTCACGGTGATGGTGACGGAGGTGGTGCTCGCGGGCCGGGCGGTCTCCGGCGCCGCCCCGCGGATCGTGCTGGCCCACGGCAGGAGACCGAGGCAGACCACCACGGCCACCACGACCACGCCCCGGAGCACGACACCGCGGTTCATCGCCCGATTCCAGCGGCCCGGGATCCACGGGCCGATGGGGCAGGGGACCGAGGCGGCCTTCAAAGAGGTTCCGTACGAACCGGCCGCTCCGGAGCCGCTCCGGGCCGGAGGTTCCCGGCGGCCGGCGCGGTCGGCGGCGCAGTTCGTACGCGAGGATTATGTAGGGGCCCCCCGCTCTCCGCGGCGTGCGCGGGATCCGGCTCGGACGACGGCTGCTTCTGGGCGCGCTCGCGGCGGCCACCCTCGCGGGGGCCGCGGGGAGCGCGGCCGCGGGCAACGGCCAGTCCATCGTCCAGCAGGTGACGCCGCTGATCTGGACGGTCGTGTCGATCTCCGTCGGCGGCGCGGCCATCACCTACGGCTTCCTCATCTACGCGGCGTGGAGGTTCCGGGATCCCTCGACCCGGCGGCGCAACTATGGTTAAGCGGCTGACCAAGTACGAGATCGCCTGGACGCTCGCGGTCGTGGGCCTGATCGCGGGGGTCTCGGTCTACTCGACCGTTCTTCTGTACAACATCGATGCGCTCCCGGCGAACCCGGGCGAATATGTCGAGGTCATCGGCCACCAGTGGTTCTGGGAGTTCTACTACCCGGCGAACAACACCTACTGGAACACCTCCTACAACGCGAACACGCTCACCGCCACCGGCGGCGCGTTATGGGCCACTCCGGGGGAGGTCGTCCAGGTCAATGTCACGTCCGTTGATGTGATCCATTCCTTCAACATCCCGGGTCTCGGCGTCCGGATCGATGCGATCCCGGGCCGGACCAACCACCTCGCGTTCACCGTTCCGGCATCGACCGCGGTCGGCACCGAGTACTTGATCCAGTGCACCGAGTTTTGCGGCGAGTTCCACGGAACGATGCGGGCCTTCCTCGTGGTCCAGTAGGCGGGCGGCCGGCGTTCCGACCCTTCCCCGCGCGGGGACCGACCGACCATCCCGGCCCTTCCCGCGGCTCCCGCCCTCCCCCCGCCCCCCCCCGCCCCCGCGCCGGGGGGGGGCCGGCGACCCGGCAGGTCCCGGTGCCCGGGTCCCGGAGGCGGAGGACCGACCGGTCGCCGCCGTCCGGGAACTCTCCGGGCGCGGACCGATCCGGCCGGAGGGAAGTGGACGGGGGAGGCGGCGGGGGAGGGTCCTCCCCGTTCCCGGGCGCTCCGGTTACGATCCGTGGCGGGGGCGGCGGCCGGGAGGGAAGCGGCCCATGAAGGTGGCCGACAGG
>JAJZDH010000137.1 GCA_021828665.1 Thermoplasmata archaeon | reverse complement strand
CGCCGGCAGGGGGCCGCCGACCTCGCCCGGGCGTTCGGAGCCCGGGTCCGCGCCGGCCCGGATTCCCTGGAGATCCGTCCCGGACCCCTCCCGGAGCGGCTCCGGCTCCTCGCTCCCGACGACCACCGGACCGTCATGAGCGCGGCCGTGGGGATGCTGGCCCTCCGGGGAACCTCCCGGCTCGCCCCCGGGGAGGCGGTCCGTAAATCCTATCCGGGATTCTGGTCGGCGATCGCGACGCTGGGGGCGACCGTCCGATGGAACCGATGATGGAGTTCGGTCGACGGTTCCGGCTCACCCTCGAGGGGGCGAGCCACGCCCCCCGGGTGGGAGTCCGGCTCCGGGGGGTCCCGGCCGGGACCCCGGTCGCCCTCGGTCCGATCCAGGAGGCGCTCGACCGGCGCCGACCGGTCGGCCGCCGCCTGGCCAGCCGGCGGCACGAGGAGGACCGGCTGGTGGTGGAGAGCGGCCTCGCCGACGGCCGGGCCGACGGCGGGGAGATCCGGGCGCACGTGGCCAACACCGATGCCCGCCCCTCGGACTACGCCGGCCTCGCCGCCACCCCGCGGCCCGGCCATGCCGACTACCCGGCCCGGGTGCGGTACGGTCCCTCGGCCGACCTCGCGGGCGGCGGGATCTTCTCGGGCCGGATGACCGTGGGGCTCGTCATCGCCGGCGCGATCGGGGCGCAGATGCTCCGGGCCCGGGGGATCGAATGCGTCGCGTACACCCGCTCCGTCGGGACCGTCGACCACCGTCCGGACCCCCGCCGGCCGCTCGCGGACCTCCGCCGGGCCGCGGCCGCGAACGAGGTCGGTTGCCCGGACCCGGCGGACGCCGCCCGGATGGCCGAGGCCATCGAGGCGGCCCGACGGGCCGGCGACAGCGTCGGCGGGGTGGTCGAGATCCGGGCCGAGGGGCTGCCGGTCGGCCTCGGCGAACCGTTCTTCGACTCCGTCGAGAGCGTCCTCGCCCACCTCGCCTTCTCCGTGCCCGCCGTGAAGGCCGTCGAGTTCGGGGCCGGGGCCGCCGCAGCCCGGATGCGGGGAAGCGAGCACAACGACCCCTACTTTCTCGTCGGCGACGAGCTCCGGACCCGCAGCAACCATGCGGGAGGGCTGCTGGGAGGGCTCACCAACGGCATGCCGCTCCTCTGGCGGGTGGCCGTGAAGCCGACCAGCTCCATCGCCCAGGCCCAGGAGACGGTGGACCTCGGGACCCGCCGGCCGGTCCGGCTCGTGGTCCCGGGACGGCACGACCCCTGCATTGTCCCCCGGGCGGTGCCGGTCCTCGAGGCCGTCACCGCCATCGGGCTGACCGATCTCGCCCTCGAGGGAGGGTTCCTACCGTGACGCCCGGGAGGATCCCCGTCGCCGTCCTCGGGGCGGCCGGCTACATCGGCCAGCATTTCGTCCGCCTGCTCGCCGACCACCCCGACTTCGAGATCCGGAGCCTGTCGGGCGGCCCCCGCTCCGCCGCCCATCGCCTCGCGGATCTCTGGCAGATCTCGGCGGAGCCGCCGGAATCGGTCGCCGACCGGAGGATCGGGAGGACCGATCCCGCCCGGCTGGTCGCCGCCGGGGTCGAGGTGGTCTTCTCGGCGCTCCCCTCGGGCACCGCCGGCCCGCTCGAGGCCGACCTGGCCCGGCGCGGCCTCCATGTCTTCACCAACGCGGCCGACCACCGGATGGATCCGGAGGTGCCGCTCCTCGTGCCCGAGGTGAATGCCCCCCACCTGACGGCGCTGACCCGGCGCCGCCCGGGGCTCCTCGTCGCCAATGCGAACTGCACCACGACCGGGCTCGTCCTCGCCCTCGCCCCGATCCTCGGCGTGACCCGGCCGGCGTGGGTCTCGGTGGCGAGCTACCAGGCGCTCTCCGGCGCCGGGCTCCCGGGGGTCGCCTCGCTCCACGCCACCGACAACGTGGTGCCGTTCATCCCCCAGGAAGAGGAGAAGGTCGCCGCCGAGTCCCGCCGGATCCTCGGCCGCGTCGCGGACGGCCGGATCCGGGACCGGGCCCTCCCCTTCCTCGCCCAGTGCGTGCGGGTGCCGGTCCGGGACGGGCACCTCGAGGCGATCACCCTGAAGGCCCGCGGGCGACCGTCCCGGGAGGAGATCGTGGAGGCGTTCCAACGGTTCGACCCGCTCGGCGACCGGGAGCTCCCGAGTGCGCCCCGTCCGCCGGTCCTCCTGCGGACCGAACCGGACCGGCCGCAGCCCGTGCTGGACCGGTGGGCCGGCCGGCCGGAGCGGGCGCGCGGCATGGCGGTGGTCGTCGGCCGTCTGCGGTGGGAGCCCCCCTACCTGAGGTTCTTCGGCCTCTCCCACAATGCGGTCCGCGGCGGGGCAGGCGGCTCGGTGCTGAACGCCGAGCTCGCGCTCCGGCTCGGGCTCCTCTCCTGAGCGGGCGGCCGGGACGGTGGCGGGACGGGGATCGCCCCCGGGGGGACTCCGGCCCGCCCCGGGGCAGGGCGCCCCCGGCGGCGGCCCCGGTGGCCGGACCGGCTTTCCGACCGGTGCCGGGTCCCGCGCCGCGCGGCTCAGGAACTCCCGGCGACCGAGCGGGTTCCGGTCGGCTCGGAGGCGGGGGCCGGGATCCGGAGGAAACCGAAGAAGAGCAGGACGACCCCCAGGAACTCGGCGTAGTACAGCGTCACGGGGAAGGAGACGATGTACAGGCTGCCGGCCCCGCTGATCACCACGATCCCGGCGAAGATGAGGGCCAGGTTCCACCGGTGGGTGCGCCAGGCCCCCACGAGGGAGGTCACGGCCATGAGGACGGCGGCCGGGAAGGTCAGCAGCGAGGAGGCGAGGATGAGGTCGAGCCCCGGACTCCCGCGGATGACCCCCCCCACCACCACCGAGACGGGCACCGGGATGGCGAAGGCGATCGCCGCGATGAGGAGGCCGATCCCGGCCACGTAGGCCCGGTAGATCTGGAACCACCTCGAACCGAGCGCCATCCGGGCCGATCCGAGCGAAAGGAGGCCCACCAGCAGCGCGACAAGGAAGAAGTACGTCGCAAGGATCGGAGCGGTCACCACACCCCCGTAGACCCCCGCCTCCTCGGCGAGGGTGAACCCGGTGAGGAGGAGCCCGAGGAACCAGTAGAGGTACGGGGTCTCCCCGCGGGATCGATACCGGATCCACATCTCGGCGCCGAGGAGGAAGGTGAGCCCGGAGAGGACGACCAAGGAGGCGAGGACGGCGAGGTTTTGCGGATCCATGCTTGTCGCCCGGACGGGTGCGGACCCCCCGGCGCCGACCCCCCGCGGTCGGTCCCGGGACGGGACCTTCCCCTCCCGCCGACGCCACTCCGGGGGGGTTCATAATTCCTGAGTTCGTACCCGGATCCGACGCCGGCGGGCCGGACCGGACGGAAGGAAGCACCGGCGCGCGGCGTGGCCGCGGCCTACGGGCTTCCCGACGGGCCGATCGTCGACCGCCAGTGGTTGAGGATGTCCTCCAGGGTCTGGGACCAGGGGATGGACGGTGTCCACCCCAGGGATCGGAGCCGCCGGGTATCGGCCTGGATCACCGGTTCGTCGACCTGGCGGACGCGCGCCGGCTCGGTCGCGACCTCGATCGGGGTTCGAGCCAGCCCGCAGAGGGCGTCGAGGATCCCCTGGACGGAGCGGGCTTCGCCGCTCCCGATGTTGTACGCCTCCCCCGGCGTCCCCCGGTCCACGATGAGGGCCATCGCCCGCACCGAGTCCCGGACGTCGGTCACGTCCCGGCGGGTGTCGGTCCGGCCGGCCTTGAGGATCCGGGGGGCCTCCTTCCGTTCCAGGCGGGCGATCTGGCTCGCGAAGTCGTTCGGGGCATCCCCCACCTTGCCGGGACCGGTGGTACCGAAGATCCGGAACCGGTACGTGGGAATCCCGAAGCTGGCGCAGTACTGGAAGCAGAGGAGATCCCCCACCGCCTTGCTGGAGGCGTACGGGCTGGAGGGGCGGAGCGGGGTCTCCTCGTCCATCGGCTGCTTCTCGCTGATCCCGTACGCCGCCCCGCTTCCGGCGAACGCGAACCGCGTTCCCGGGGCCTGCTGGCGGATCCATTCGAGGAAGACGAGGGTGCCGTCGATGTTGGTGCGGAAGGTCGCCATCGGATCCGCCCACGAGGGCTTCACGTACGGTTGACCGGCAAAATGGAAGATCGTCTCCGGCCGGAGCGCCTCCAGGAGCCGGCGCACCTCCGCGGCATCGGTCACGTCGAGGTGGGCCACCCGGACCGCCCGTCCCTTGAGCGCGAGGAACGGATCCGGATCGACGATGTACGTCGTGGTAACCTCGTCGCCCCGGGCCGTCAGGAGCTCGGCGAGGTACGAACCCAGGAAACCGGTGCCGCCGGTGATCAGCACTCTCCC
>JAJZDH010000136.1 GCA_021828665.1 Thermoplasmata archaeon | reverse complement strand
CGCCGGGCCGTGGCCGGCACCGGCCGCCGGGAGCTCGCGGAGCTCATCGAGGCGTACATCCGGCAGCAGGGGGCCGAGCCCGCCTTCCCGGCCAACATCTCCCGGAACGTCGAGGCGGCGCACTACACGCCGGACCCCGAGGACGGGGAGCGGCTCCGGGCGGGGGACCTCGTGAAGATCGATGTGGGCGCCCATCTCGACGGGGCGCTCTCGGACACCGCCGTGACGGTGGAGGTGGGCGGCGGGGCGGCCCACGAGAACCTCCGTCGGGCGGTCCGGGAGGCGCTCGCCGCCGCCGTCGCCGAGGTCCGGCCCGGCGCCCGGGTCGATGCGCTGTCGACGGCCATCGAGACGGCGATCCACCGGCGGGGACTGAAACCGGTCCGGAACCTGACCGGCCACTCCCTCGAACGGTACCTGCTGCACGCCGGCAAGGCGATCCCCAACGTCGCCGGCATGAGCGCGGAGCTCCTCCACGAAGGGGAGATCATCGCCATCGAGCCGTTCGCGACCAACGGCGCGGGCGAGATCGCGAACGGGCCGTTCGGCAATATCCTGCGCTTCCGGGACGACCCCGGGCCGAAGGATCCCGGGCTCCGCGCCCTCTTCGGCCGGTTCCGGACCCTACCGTTCGCGCTGCGGTGGGTCGCTCCGGAGGACCGCGAACGGCTCCGGGCCGCCCGCCGCCACCTGCAGACCTACCCGGTCTTCCTCGAGCGGGGCGGCGGCTGGGTCGGCCAGGCCGAGCACACGGTCCGGGTGGGGGCCGACGGGCCGGAGCTCCTGACCGGACCGGGCCCGGAGTAGCGCCGCTTCCCTTCGGGGGGCCGCCGTTCAGGCGTCGGGGCGCTCGAACCGGGCCCGGGCGCGGCGCGCCCCCTCGACCATGTGGGCGAGCTTCTGCGCGGCCACGTCGAGGCTCCGGGTCCTCAGCCCGCAGTCGGGGTTGATCCAGAGCCGTTCCGGATCGCCCAGCACCCGGACGGCGCGGAGGATCCGGTCCTCGACGACCTCGGGGCTCTCCACGAGGTCGCGGTGGACGTCGAGGACGCCGAGGCCGATGGCGCGCCGGTCCCCGTACTCGCGGAACATCTCGAGGAGCTGGTAGGCGTCGTGGTCCGGGCCGTCCCGGTTCGCGAACTCCCAGGTCCACTGCGCGCAGCGCTTGGCCTCGAGGAGCGCGGGGAGGAGCCGCCGGTACTCCGAGAAGCAGATGTGCATCGTGAACTCCGCGTCGAGCCCCTCCGTCGCGGCGTTGAACCCCTCGGCGACCAGGTCCGCCTCGTCCGGGTGGGTCCCGGCGGCCGGCTCGTCGATCTGGATCACCCGGGCCCCGTGGTCGATGAGCGCCCGCAGCGTCGGGCGGAGCGCGGCGCGCGCCACCTCGACGACGAACTCCCGCTGGGCGGCGCGCCGGACCGAACGGCCCTTCCAGCCGGTCCGCTGGCCGAGGTAATGCTCGTTGTACGACCAGTCGGCGATGGTGTAGGCACCGGTCACCGGCACCTTGGGCTCGGCCCGGGCGTGGTCCCGCACGAAGTCGAACTCCTCGAGGTGGTAGGGACGGTCGAGGCCGACCGGACCGGTCCCCGCCGCCTTGAGGTAATACTTGTTGTCGAAGGAGCGGACGTGCCCCTGGAACTCGAAGCCGCGCATCTGCCGGACGGCCGCCTCGTACATCTCGACCCGCCGGGCCTCCCCATCGTAGACCCGATCGAGGCCGAGCGATTCGAAGTACCGCAGGCCGAAGAGGGCGGCCCAGTCCCGGACGGTCGCCGCCGGGACGGGGGCGCCGGCCGCCCCCGGGGCCTCCCCGGGGGCCTCCGGCGGGGCGAACCCGAGCTTCCCGTTCCACCGCCGGAACTCCTCGACGGCGGCCGGCGACAGCGCCGCGCCGCGCTGCCCCTCGAGCTGCCAGCGGGGGCGGGCGATGGAGCCGATCTCCTGGGTGGGGAAGAGCCGCGGCCGGGTCATCGGCCGCCCCCGAGGAGCGCCGCCCGGGCGAGCGGCAGGACCGCGAGCTTGCGCCCGGCCGGTCCGGCCGGCAAGAGGTCGAGCGGCCCGCCGGGGCCGAGGAGGATCCGGTCGGCCCCGAGCCGCTCCGCGGCCTCCCGGGCGACGGCGGCGATCGTCTCGGGATCCTCCCGGAGGGTCGTCCGCGGGTCCACGCACCCGAGCCCGAGGCCGGCACCGAGCTCGAGGTGCGGCAGGCCGGCCGGGTCGGTCTCGGCGAGGTCGATGCCCACGAAGGAGACCCCGAGCCGCTTCAGGAGCGGCAGCGCGGGGGTCGCGTCGGCGAAGAAGGTCCATACGGTGGTGGTGGCCCCGGGAGCGGCGGCGGCGAGCGCCCGGTAGGCGGCGACGACCGATTCGGCGGCCGGGCCGGCCGGCGGCCGGACCACGAGGAGCGGCTCCTGGAACTGGAAGGAGCGGTACCCCTGGCCCGCGAGCTCCCGGAGCTCCTCGGCGAGCAGCCGGCCGAGCCGGTGGACCAGCGCCTCGGAGGTCTCCCCGCTCCGGTTGTCGAGGAGGCCGGCGAAGGTGTACGGGCCCGGCAGGAGGACCTTCGCGGTGGCGGCCGGGGCCGCCCCGGTGGCCCCCGGCAGGAGCCGCCCGATCGCCCCGGCGCTCCGTTCGGGGGGCCGCTCCAGGATCGGCTGCCGGAAGAAGGTGTTCGTCTCGAACCAGCGGGTGACCGGTCCGACGTGGAACCCCCCCCAGGATTCGGCGAAGGGCCGGAAGAGGTCGGCCCACCGAAGGTAGCCGGCGGTGACGGGGGCGAGCCCGAGCTTCGCCTCGAGGTCGGCGACCCCCGCCTCGGCCGTCCGGGTGAGCGCCTCCACCGCCTCCGGCCGCGCCCGGCCCCGGTCGAGGTCCCGGGTGGCCTGAACGAGCGCCTCGGAACGTGGGAAGAACCCCGTGAGGCTGGCCGCGACGTCCATGGGCGGGGCCGAGCCGACCCCGGGGTTATAACGGTGCCGTCACCGACAGGAAAGGAGCGCCGGCCCCGGGGGGTCGGCGCCGGCCGGGCCTCCCCGGAACGGGACCGCTATCCGGTGAGGTTCGCGGCCACGATCCGGTCGAACTCCTTCGGTTTCGGCGGCCACCCCTCGGTCATGTACCGGAGGAACTCCTCGCGGGATCCCTGGAGGAGCGCCTCGTTGGTCCGCCGCTCGAATCCGAGCGAGGTGGCGAACCCGTCCGGCAGCGCGTGGCGGGGCCCGTAGTGCGCCGGGAAGATCTCCGTCGCCTCCGGCAGCGGGAGGATCCGCTCGACGAGGCTCTCCCAGAGGAGGTTCGGATCCCCGTCGGCGAGGTCGGTGCGGCCGCAGGAGCCGCTCAGGAGAGTGTCGCCCGTGAACGCCCGGTCCCCGACGAGGAGCGTCAGGTGGTCCCGGGTGTGCCCCGGGGTCTCGAGCACCCGGAGCGACGCGCCGCCGAACCGGAGTTCCTCGCCGTCCGCGAGGGACCGGTGCGGGTACTGCGCGGGGGACCGCCGCCCGAGGCCGATGGGGGCGCCCGTCCGGGCCGCAAGCGCCGCGTGGCCGGCCAGGTGGTCGGCGTGGGTGTGGGTCTCCACGATGGCGCTCAGGTGCCAGCCGCCCCGCGCCAGCGCCTCGAGGTACGGGGCGATGTCGCGGCCCGGATCGATCAGGACCGCCTCGCGCTCCGCCGGATCGCCCACAAGGTAGGCGAGGCATCCAGTCTCGGGCCGCGGGAACTCCTGGAGGACGATCGGCTCGGCGCCAACCGCCCCGTACCGCGGGATCGTTGGGTCGATCCGCCGGGCATACTCGTCGATCCCTCCCTCCAGCGCGACCGCCCGCGAGAACCCGCGCCCCCGCAGGAACCGGGCCGCCTGCCGGGCCCGGTCGCCGAACTGGCAGTAGCAGACGATCGTCCGGTCGCGGGGTAGCTCCGCCAGCCGGTCGGGCAACTCCGCGAGCGGGATGGCCCGGTCGCCGTCGAGGTGGGCGCACCGCCGCTCGGCGGGCGGCCGCACGTCGAGGAGGAGCGGCGGCTCGGGGCCGGACCGCCCGTCCCGGAGTTCCGAAGGAGCCCAGAGCGGGACCCGCGGGGCCGCGACCGGACGAGGGAACGGATGCCCGAGATCGGATCGGTCGGACGCCATCGGCCCGGTGCGGCAGCCGGGGAGCCCTATTTAGACGCGCTCCAGCACCGCCGGCAGGGCACCGCCGGTGTCCCGGAGCGGCCCGGGAAAGCGGCCGCCGCGGAAATCCCCCATCGGACCGATCCCCGTTCCCCCGATCCGGCGCACCGGGAACGGATGGAAACGAGAGGGCGTTCGGCGGGACCGCAGCGCCCCCTCGAACGCCGGCGCGCCGGTGGTGGGCGACCCGCCCCTCGCCG
>JAJZDH010000135.1 GCA_021828665.1 Thermoplasmata archaeon | reverse complement strand
GGGAGCGGCGCGCCGGGGAGCCCGACCCGCCCCGCCGGTGCCCCCGACCGGGGGGCGGCGCGCGGCCGCGCGCGGGAGCCGGGCACCGGCCGCTCAGCCTCCCCGCCGGGCCGGATACCCCCGGGGATCGATCGCCACCGACCGGAATCCGAGGGCGCCGAGCTCCCCGCGGAGCGACTCGGCCATCGGCGGGGCCCGGAGCCGGTCGACCTCCTCCGGGTCGACCTCGATCCGGGCGAGGGTCCCGGCGACGCGCACCCGGACCCTCCGGAACCCCCGGCGGCGGACGGCGGCCTCGGCGGCGTCGATCCGGCCGAGGAGGTCGGCGGAGATCTCCTGGCCGTGGGCGATCCGGGAGGCGAGGCAGGCGTTCGACGGGCGGTCCCACTCCGGCATCCCCCGGGCGCGGGCGAAGGCGCGCACGTCCGCCTTGGCCCAGCCGGCGCGGAGGAGCGGGTGGAGGAACCCGGCCTCGGCGAGGGCGACCAGGCCGGGCCGGTCGTCGCCGAGGTCGTCGGTGTGCACGCCGTCCAGGTACTGGAGGATCCCCCGCGGCGCGCCGTACCGCCGGAGCGCGTCGGTCTCGACCTTCCGGCAGAAGTAGCAGCGGTTCGACGGGTTCCTCCGGTACTCCTCCCGCTCCAGCGGGTCGGCCGCGACCTCCTCGTGGGCGATCCCGACCGCCCGGGCCGCGCCCCGGGCCGCCCGCCGCTCGTCCTCCGACACCGACGGGCCGACGAGGGTGACCGCGACGGCCCGCTCCCCGAGCGCCTCCCGGGCGAGGAGCGCCACCACCGCCGAATCGATCCCCCCGGAGAGGGCGACCAGGGCGGGGCCGCCGGCGCGGAGGGCGTCCACCACCTCGGCGGGCGAACGGGGGGCGACCGGCCGGGGGAGGATCGGCTCCATCCGGTCGGCCCACCGGGCCGGGAGGCTTACCGTTTTGCCCGGGGGGCGCCGCCCGGGGGACCGAAGAAGCCAAACCATCGGGCGGTACGGGGGCGGCGTGCAGGAATTCCGGGCGGGGAATCGGAGCCTCCTTCGGCTGGACGGCGGCGAGGAGCTGATCGGCGCGCTGGAGGGGTTCGCCGCCCGTCACGGGATCGGGGCCGCCGTCGTGGGAAGCGGCCTCGGCCAGATCGTCCGGGCCACGCTCGGGTACTGGGACGGCTCCCGGTACGTGCCGTTCGAGGTGACGATCCCCCACGAGCTCGTCGGACTCACGGGCTCGATCGCCCGGGAGGAGGATCGGCCGTCGGTGCACCTCCACGCCGTCCTCGCCGGACCGGAGGGCCGCGCCGTGGGCGGCCACGTGTTCCAGGCGACGGTGGGGCTCCTCGCCGAGGTCGGGCTCGACTCCTTCCCCGGACACGCCTTCTCCCGTCCGTTCGCCGAGGAGCTCGGGGTGCGGCGGCTCGACCTCGGGACCGGCCCGGGGCGGCCGACCGCCTCCGGCCCTCCTTCCGGGTGAGCCGCCTCGGGGCGCGCGGTCGACGTGTCCGGCTCCGAGCCATTCGAGGGCATCCGCCCGGAGCTCGGGGAGCTCCTCCGCCGGCGCGGGATCTCCGCCCCCACGGAGATCCAGCGGCGGGCGCTGCCGGCGATCCTCCACGGGACGGAGGATCTCCTGCTCGTGGCCCCGACCGGCACCGGCAAGACCGAGGCGGCGCTGCTGCCGCTCCTCTCCCGTCTCCGGCCCGAGGGGGGGCCGGGGATCCGGCTCCTCTACGTCACGCCGCTGCGGGCGCTGAACCGGGACCTCGAGCACCGGTTCCGCGAATTCGGCCAGGCGCTCCACCTCACCGCCGCGGTCCGCCACGGCGACACCCCTCCGGCCGAGAGGTCCCGCCAGTCCCGGCGGCCCCCCGACCTCCTCCTCACGACCCCCGAGACGCTGCAGCTCCTGCTCGTCGGCCGGAACCTCCGCCGCGGCCTCGCCGCCCTCGACGCCGTGGTGGTCGACGAGATCCACGAACTCGTCCCCTCCGACCGGGGCGCCCAGCTCGCCGTCTCGCTCGAGCGGCTGGACCACCTGGTGGGCCGGCGGCTCCGGCGGATCGGCCTCTCCGCCACCGTCCGCAATCCGGAGGCGGTGGCCGAGTTCCTCGCCCCGCCCCCGCGCCGCCGGCGCGTCGTCGTGGCCCGGGGCCCCCGGGCGCTCGCGCTCGAGGTCCGGACCGCGGTGGCGGACCGCTCCCCGGACGCGGCGGGGGCGGCTTCCGAGCTCCAGGCCGATCCGGAGTACTTCGCGGCGATCCGGGCCGTGGCGGAGGAGATCCGGGGCCACCGCGCCACCCTCGTCTTCGTGAACACCCGGCCGACCGCCGAGGGGCTCGGCGCCCGGCTCCTCCGGCTGGCCCCCGACCTGCCGATCGCCGTCCACCACGGCTCCCTCGCGCGGGAGGCCCGGGAGGAGAGCGAGACCGCCTTCCGGGAAGGGCGGCTGAGCGGCCTCGTGGCGACAAGCTCCCTCGAGCTCGGCCTCGACCTCGGGAAGGTGGACCTCGTCGTCCAGTTCGGTTCGCCGCACCAGGCCGGCCGTCTCCTCCAGCGGATCGGCCGGTCGGGCCACCGGTTCGACCGTACCGTGCGCGGGGTGCTCGTCGCCCTCGACGAGGAGGACCTCGAGGAGGCGGCGGTGATCGCCCGGCGGGCGCTCGCCCGGGAGATCGAGCCGACGGTCTTCCGCCCCCGCAACCGACTCGCGGTGGCGCAGCAGGTGCTCTCCTCGCTGCGCGCCTCCGGCGCCCAGGAGCTCCGACCGCTCATCGAGGAGCTCCGGGGGGCGGTCCCGGCGCGCGACCTCGACCCGGCCGAGTGGGAGGAGCTCATCGGGTTCCTGGGTTCGCTCGGCACCCTCGCCCGGGAGGGGGGACGGATCCGGCCGACGCGCGGGACGCTCGCGCGGTTCTACGCCACCCTCTCCCTCATCCCGGACCGGAAGAGCTACCGGCTCCGGGACATCGCGACCCGGCGCGCCATCGGGACGCTCGACGAGCGGTTCGTGGTCACCCAGATCCTCGCCGAACCGGAGCTCCTCTTCCTCCTGTTCGGCCGGACCTGGAGGGTCGTCGAGTTCCGGGACGGCGAACTCCTGGTGGAGGCGGTGAGCGAGATCGGACGGGAGCCGCGATGGGTCGGCGAGGACCTGCCGGTCCCGTTCGAGGCGGCCGAGGAGATCGGCCGGATCCGGCGCACCGGGGGGCTCGAGGGGTACCCGCTCGCCCCGGAGGCCCGGGCGCTCCTCGCCGCGCGGGTGGAACGGTGCCGGGCCGAGGGGGTCGGCGACGACACCGCGATCTCGGTCACCGCCAACGGACGGATCCTCCTCCTCGGCGCCTGCTTCGGCTCCCGGACCAACGCCACCCTCGCCCTCGCCTTCGCCCGGGCGTTCTCCGACCGTCTCGGGGCCCGGACGGAGATCCTGGGCACCGAGCCGACCTGGATCCTCCTCGGTCTGCCGGTGGCGCTCGCGCCGGCGACGGTTCGGGAGATCCTCGCCGTCTCCCCCGAGGAGCTCGCCGGGCGGATGGCCGGCGAGCTCCCCGCGACCCTCGAATACCGGTACGTCTTCCTCACGGTGGCCCGCAAGTTCGGCGTCCTTCCCGTTGAGGCCGATCCGCGCGCGCTCCGGGACCTCGAACCGCTGATCCGTTCGCTCGCCGCGACCCCGCTCGGCCGGGAGGTGCTCGAGAAGACGCTCCACGAGCGGTTCGACCTCCCCCACGCCCGGGAGGTCCTCGAACGGATCCGCTCGGGCGATCTCGCGCTCCGGTCCGTCCCGGCCGGCCCGGTGGCCGACCTCCCCGTCGCCCGGCTCCGCTGGCGGGAGCTGCCCGATCTTCCCCCGCCGACGCTGCTCGCCGCGGTCGGGGAGCGGCTCCGCGACGAGGAGCTCGTGCTGGTCTGCCTGCGCTGCGGCTTCTCCCGGAGCATCACCGCCCGGCGGTACGCGGCGGAGGGGGGCGCCGCCTGCCGGCTCTGCCACGGCGCGCTGTCGGCGGTGCTCTCCCCGCGCCGGACCGAGGAGATCGACCGGCTGGTGGCCTACGCGAAGCGCAAGTGGAGGGGACGCGGCGGCCCTCCCCGGCGCCGCGACGTCGCCCTCGAGCCGCTCGTGCGCGCCGCCTACACCTCCGCCGAGCTCCTGGCGCTCCACGGGACCCGGACGCTCCTCACGCTGGCGGCCCGCGGCGTCGGGCCGGAGACCGCCCGGCGGCTCCTGGCCCGGCCGTACCGGGACGACGGGGAGCTCCTGACGGAGCTCCTCCGGGCGGAACGGAAGTACGCCCGGACCCGGTCGTTCTGGGATTAGGCCGGGCCGGCGGGGGCCGCCGCGAGGCGGCGGGCCGCCGCGGCCGCCGCGCCGGCCGGGGC
>JAJZDH010000134.1 GCA_021828665.1 Thermoplasmata archaeon | reverse complement strand
GGCCGAGCCTTCGTGCCGCCTCTCCCGGGCGAAGCAAAATGTCCATCGATAGGACATGGAGTGTGGCCTATGTATCGGTTGCGCCATTAGCTGCTAAAGCCCCGTGGGCCGGCCGACCGGTCGGTTCCGGCCCCGCCGGGGCCCGGACCAGGGGGGGCGGCTTAATAGAGCCCGCGCCGCCCTCCGCGTGGGTCCGCCTCCCGGTCCTTCCGACCCTCCGGCACGGGACCCCGGCGCGCCCGGGCCCGTCCGGGGCGGTCCACCGGACCGCCGGCCCTCCCGAACTCCCCTGCACGGAACCGGGCCACCGCGGCCTCGCCGGACCCCGGGACGGGGCTCCGCTCCGGTCGGCGGCCGTCGCCCCCGGGGGACGCCCCTCCTTCGGGGGGTCGGTCCCCTCCTTCCGCTCATGACCCCGGGAGGCGTCCCTTGAGGGCGATGCCGCCCGAGCCGCACGGCGACACCGGCGGGGCCGGTCCGCCGGGCCCCCACCCCCGGTCGGCCGCGGGGCCGACGGGCGGCACGGATCGCCACCCGCCCTCTCCCGGTCCGCTCCGGATCGCCTTCTTCACCGACAGCTTCGAACCGACGAACGACGGCGTGGCCAAGGTCACCTCGACCCTCGCCCGTGCCCTCGCCCGGGCGGGGCATCGCGTCACCGTCTTCACGGTCCGCCTTCCCGGCACGCCCCGCTCCGAGATCCGGCCGGACGGGGTCGCCGTCCGGCGGCTCCGGTCGGTGCCGGTCCCCTCCTATCCCCAGTACCGGATCGCCGTGGCGCCTTGGTTCCTCCCCTTCTCCGCCCCCCGCTTCGACGTCGTGCACCTCCACACCCCCGGATTCGTCGGTCTCGCCGGGTGGCTCGCCGCGCGCCGGTGGGACGTTCCGAGCGTGGGAACGTACCACACGAATCTCACCGGTCTCCTCCGGGGCGCCGGGCGCACCGCGCCCTCCCGGGCCTTCTTCCGCTCCTGGTCCCGGTTCAGCATCGACCTCTGCCTCCGCTGCCAGCTCGCGACCGCCCCCTCCGCGGCCGCGCGATCGGACCTCCTCGGGAGCGCGCCCCCACCCTCCGGCCGGGATCCGATCGTGGTGCCGAACGGGATCGACACCGAACGGTTCCGGCCGGGGATCCGGAGCCCCGACTGGCACCGGCGCCTGGGGATCCCCGCCGACGTCCCCCTCCTCCTCTTCCTCGGTCGCCTCACCCTGGACAAGGGCGCGGGGCGGTTCGTCGCGGCGCTCGACCGGCTCGACCGGGACCGGCCGTGGTTCGCCCTGGTCGCGGGCGAGGGCCCGCTCCGCCCGTGGCTCGAGCGCCGGCTCGGTCCGGATTCCGACCTCCACCACCGGGCGCGGCTGCTCGGAGCCGTCGCCGAGGAGGAAAAGCCGGCCCTGCTGGCGCAGAGCCGGGTCTTCGTCCTCCCGTCCCTTTCGGACACATCGTCGATCGCGCTCCTCGAGGCGATGTCCTGCGGCGTGGCGCCGGTGGTGAGCTCGTTCGGAGGACCGGCCGAGATCGCGCGACGATCGGCGGTCGGGACGATCGTGGACCCCCGGGAACCGGGACGCCTCGCCGAGGCGATCGGGCCGCTCCTCCGGGAGGTGCCCCTCGCGCGCTCGTTCTCGGAACGGGGTCGGGAATGGGTGGTCGCCCACGCCTCGGCGGAACGGATGGCCCGGCAGTTCGAGGAGGCCTACCGGGGCCTGCGGGGCCGGGAACCGCCGCCCGGGGGGACGCACCGCCCGGGGGACGACCCGTAGGAGCGGGCCGGTCCCCGGAACCGCGGTAGTCGCCGCCCGGGGGCCCCCCCGGCGCCATCGCCCGGGGCCGGACCGTGCCGGCGGCAGCGGGCCGGTTCCCGTTCGTCGGTCCCGGACCCGTTCCCGCTCCGCGGCCAGCGGCCGGGACCTCCGGTGCGGGTCGGGGGCCGACCTCCGACGCGGGGGAGCGCCGGGAGAGCCGCTTCCGGGGCTCCCCGGGCGGGCGCATGGGACCGGACGGTCGACCCCGCGCCGGGCGGCCCACCGTCGGTTCCCCTGGAACCCCGGGGGCAGGAGCCGGACGGGCCCCGGGGACACCGGACGGACGGGAGCACGGACGGCGCGGCCACCGTCTCCGTCGTGGACCGACGCGCCGCCTCCCGGCGTCCCGGTGGATCTCGGCGCCCCCGTCCGCTTCCTGCCGGCAGGCCCGGCCCGCCTCCGGGGCGGCGGCCCCGGGGCACCGTTCGCCTTTTCAAGGACGGCGGCCCGCCCGGTCCATGACCGGAGCCCTGCCGTGGTCCACCGCGCCTCCGCTGCCACCGACGAACGACCCGAACGAGATGCTCCGCCGGATCGACGCCACCACCACCCAGATGTTCCACTGGGTGCGGCTCGGTTTCGTGGCGGTCATCGTCCTCTTGCTCCTCATCGCCATCGGCTTCTGAGGTCCTGCCCCGCGACGTCGTCCCGGACGCCGACGGCCGGGCCGCGGCCCGGGCGCCGGTCGCCGACGACCGCGTCGGGAGCCGCGACACCGTAGGGGAGCCCACTGGGGGGAGCGGCCCGGGGGACCGTTCCCGGCCGGGGGGACCCGCGGTGGGGCTTCCGGGATCGCTCAGCGCGGGCGCCGATCCGGCCCGGGGGCCGGGCGACCGGCGCCGGGGGAGGTCGACCTCCCCGTGGGATCCTCCGGGACCTCCCCGAGGGATTCCCGGACGATGGGGGCGACCTCTCGGGCGAGGATCTCGATGGAGCGCAACATCGAGTCGTGGGCGACGGTGGAAACCCCCATCTGGAGGGTGATGCGCGAGATCCCGCCCAGCGCTTCGGCGGCGTGGAGGAGTTTCTGCGCCACGGTCGGGGCCGACCCCACCATGAGGGCGCGCGGGAGGGCGAGCTCGGCGTCGAAGTGGGCCCGGGTCGGGGGCGCCCACCCCCGCTCGGCGCCGATCTTGGAGAACGTGCGCGCGTAGCCGGGGAAGAACTCGTCGGCGGCCGCCGCATCGGACTCGCCGAGAAATCCGATGAGGTGGAGCCCGATCCGGAGCGCCTCCGGAGGGTGGCCGGCCCGGCGGCCCGCCTCGCGGTAGAGGTCGAGGAGCGGCCGGAACCGGGCCGGAGGGCCACCGATGATGGCCACCATGAGCGGGAGGCCGAGCCGACCGGCGCGCTCGAACGAGGACGGGGTCCCGCCGACCCCGACCCAGATCGGCAGCGGATCCTGGAGCGGGCGGGGGTAGACCGCCTGCCCCGTGAGGGCCGGTCGGTGCCGCCCCGACCAGCGGACGTGGGTGTGGGAGCGGATCGCGAGGAGGAGGTCGAGCTTCTCCTCGAACAGGGAGTCGTAGTCCTCGAGACGGAGGCCGAAGAGTGGGTAGGCGTCCACGAAGGATCCCCGACCGGCCACGATCTCCGCCCGGCCCCGGGAGATCAGGTCGAGGGTGGCGAACTCCTGGAAGACGCGCACGGGGTCCGCGGCGCTCAGGACGGTGACGGCGCTGGTGAGACGGATCCGCCGCGTGCGCGCCGCCGCCGCCGCCAGGATCACGGCGGGCGCCGAGTCGAGGAAATCGGACCGGTGGTGCTCGCCGATGCCGAAGAGGTCGAGGCCCTCCCGGTCCGCGAGCTCCATCTCGGCCAGGAGATGCTCCATCCGGTCGGCCTGGCGGAGCTCCCCCCCCGGGGCCGGGTCGGGGATGGCGGCGGCGAAGCTGTCGACGCCGAATTGCATGAGGCGGTCCTTTCCGGCGCCGCGGCGCCCGCGGGCGGCGCCCCCCGAAGCGGACCGACGGATATTAGCTTCCGCTCGCCGTCCGCCGGTTCGCGCGCGCGGGGGAGGCCGGCGGGGAGCCGGGCGGCCGGGTCCAGGAACGGGCCTGTTCGCGATCCGTCCCCCCCGGGGGGGTCGCTCCGGACCGATCGTCGCCATCCTCCCCATGGCGGAGGCGGAAGGTCGGGGGGTCGAGAACTCCCCCCGCCGAACGGCTCCCGAGGCCGGCGTCGGGGCCGGAGGTCGCCGGCGCGCCGGGAGGTGGGGTCGGTCCGCCGCCTCCCGACGGGAAGCGCGGGAGCGGAGCCCGGGGGGAGTCGGGGCGCCTGGCCGGCCGGTCGGCCCCCCGGTATCCTGTTGATTCGGAGGTACCATTCTCCTCCCCCGTCCCCTTTTCCCCCGGGAAACGCTCCCCGGAGAGAGGTTCCCCGGAACGTCCCGGGTCGGTCGGAACCCGGAGGCGGCGCCCCCCCGGCCGCGGTCCCCGGGGGCGATCGGCCGGCCCCGGGGGCGGCCTCCCGGGATCCGCTCCCGGGCCACCGGGGCGGCGGCGGGAGGAACTGCGTTCGTCCGTACGGAGCTCCTCCTGACATCCTCCCACGATTGAAATCGTGGGGTTCCCGTTGGGTCCGCTGTCCG
>JAJZDH010000133.1 GCA_021828665.1 Thermoplasmata archaeon | reverse complement strand
TGCATTTCCTCCTGGCCGACCAGTTCCACTTCGGCATGATCACCGACGCCCACGAGTACATCGACCTCGACACGGCGTGCCGGGATTTCTTCGGGGTGAACCCCACCAAGGGGGCCGACCCCAGCCGGTTCCGGGACATGCGGGCCTTCTTCGCGGGGGGACCGGAGTCGGTGGAGATCACCCGGAAGATCGTCGAGTACATCGATCGGCGCCGCCAGATGGGGTGGACCCCCCGGGCCGCCACGGGCGCCCGGTACCTGTTCAAGGCCGAGGAGGGGATCCAGCTCCTCGCGCCGGTCCTCAACGGGGCGAAGATCTACTGCCTCGCGTCGAACTCCCGCAGCCACCTGGCCGAGCAGCAGAAGGCCCCGCCCGACCGCCCGTACTTCTTCACCCGGTTCTTCAACAGCCTGGTGGGCCCGAGCGAACCGTTGCTCCTGAACCCGGCCGGCGGACGTCCCGATGTCGAACTCGAACTCGCCATCGTCATCGGCAAACGCGGGCGGAACGTGAGCGCTGCCCGGGCGTTCGACCACGTGGCCGGATACACCATCGCGCTCGACATGGCCTACCGCGACCTCCAGTACCCCCCGAACGGGCCGGTGGACTGGGTCATGGGCAAGGGGTTCGATGCCACCATGGCCGTCGGACCGTGGATCGTGCCGAAGGAGGAGGTGGGGGACCCCTACCCGCTCCGGATGGAACTCGAGGTCGGCGGTCAGCTCTGGCAGCGCGGCGACAGCTCCGACTACCTCTTCCGGATCCCCCAGATCCTCGAGCACCTGACCCGGGGCGTCACCCTGGAACCGGGGGACGTGATCTCGCTGGGAACGCTGGGCGGCCAACCCGGGTTTGCCTTCGGCTCCGAGGCCCGGACGCTCAAGGCCGGGGACACGGTCACCGGGCAGATCGAACGGATCGGCCGGCTCGTGGTGCCGGTCCGGCCCGAGGGACCGGTCCCGCCTACGCCGTCGCCCGCGCCGGCGTGACGGTTGCCTCCCCCCGGAGGAGGAGGAAGATCGCCGCCGACGGCCCGAGGTCGATCGGCTCGCCCGCCCGGACCTCGAGGCGACCCCCGGCGAACGGGTAGCTCCCCGAGATCGTGGGGGTGACCGGGACCGTCGGGAGCCCGTCGTCGGGCACCACGGCATCCCGCAGCGGCTCGAACCCGTCGAGCGCGTCCCGGGAGAGCGGGGTCACCCGGAGGCCGGTGCCGCCGTGGAGGGATCCGGGCAGGCGGATGAGGCGGTGGAGATCGGTGGTCACGGGGGCATCGGTCTCCCCCTGGACCTCGATCCGGGCCCGGTCGAGGGCGGCGTGGAGGAACCCTTCCGGGATCTTCCCCTCGAAGACCTCGAGGCTGAGCCCGTCGTGGATCGTTCCCCGCGCCGATACGGCGAGCAGCTGGCGGGCGATCCCCCGGGCCTTGGCGTGGGGGAATCCCCAGCCTTCGATCTCGCGCGTGGCGGCGGCGACCCCCTCCGCCTCCCAGCGCCGGAGCTGGTCGAGGAAGGAACGGCTGATCCGGCCCGCCCATCCGCCTTCCTTCGGATCGGCGAGCCGCGCGAAGTGGGTGGGGGCGCGCCCACGCCCGCGGCCGGTCCCCTCCGACCCCACGAGGCCGGTCGCGCCGGGGGTCTCCGACCGGAGGGCGACGGAGGGGTCTACCTCGCTCCCGAGCACGAAGTCCACGAGCTCCCGCCGTTCCACCGAATTGAGACCGAGGAACGCCGCTTCGTGGACGTGCGCGTGGTATCCCCGGCCCCCGGAGAACGCGAGGGTGGTCGCCGACGGATCGATGCCGAAGTCGCCGAACAGGAACTCGTCGAGAAGGGTCCGGAACTGCTCCTTGACCCGGGCGAGCTGCCCGGGGAAGTCGAGCGTTTCGGCCCCCCGGAGATGGTCGGCGTCGAGATCGAAGATGAGATCGGCGCCGAGCCACTCCTTCTCCGCCATCCGGGGGTGGGACGGGTGCCGGTAGTACGCCGAGGAGTAGTACACATGGCGGGGCGCCTCCTCGGATCGGAAGTAGGCGTGAAACTCCTCGGCGCTCCGGAACGCGGCGTGCCGGCGCATGTAGGTCCCGGCCGCGAAGGGGAAGGCCGCGAACTCCCGGCGCGTGAACCGGGGCGGCAGGTCGGGAGGGTGGGCGAGGTAGAACCGGTGGAACTCCCGGCGCGCGACGGCGATCCCCGCGGGGTCCAGTTCAACCGTCTTCCCCATGGATCTCGGGCTCCCCGGCCGTCGCGCCGGGACGGAGCGCCTCCTCGAGCGCATCGGTCCGCCGGCCGTGCGCGAGCATGCGGAACACCGTGGCGTGCTCGCTGCCGCGCAGCAGCAGCGTGACGGCCCGGCGGGCGCGGTCCATCTGCCGCTCGTCCCCGATGAGCGCGACGGTCCGGCCGTACACGCTCACCGAGCATCCCGAGAGCGTCTCGAGGCGGTCCCGGGCGCGCCCCTCCCGGCCGATGACCCGGGAACGGATCCGGCGGAGCGCCTCCTTGGACCGCTTGCCGGTCATCTCCTTCATGTCGAGGACCGCGAGATAGGTCCCCTCGTGGAGCAGCCGTTCGGCCCGATCCGGGGCGAACCCCCGGCCGATCGCGAGCACGATGTCGCGGGCCCGCAGGACCCCGATGGGGTCGGCCCCGTCCGGAGCCCGGATCGCGACCCCCTCGTCCTCGTCCTCGATGGAGATGGTCGATCCGGTGGCGCGCTCCAGCCGGCGCTTCGTGGCCCCCCCGGGGCCGATGACCGCGCCGATCCGGTCGTCGGGGATCCGCACGTACAGCACCGGCATGCGATCACCGCTCCGGCGGGTGCACCGCATCGGCGCCCGTGGCGCGCCACAGGTCGTCGAACGGGGTGGGCCGCCCCAGTCGGGAGAAGAAGCGGGCGAAGTTCTTGAGGTCGCGCTCGAGGAGCGCCCGGGCCTGCGGATGGTCGGTGGGCATCGCCTGGGCGACGTCGATGAGGACGAGGCGGCCCTGGTGCAGGAGGACATTGTACGGCGACAGATCCCCGTGGACGAGGTGGGCGCGGGAGATCATCCGCCGGATCTGCCGGACCAGGTCCGCGTAGAGCGCCTCCGGGTCCGCCCCCGCCGTCGACACGATGAGCCGGCGCGCCGGCTCCCCGTCCGCCCCGCCGACGAACCCCATGACCAGGACATTGCGGTCGTAGGCGTACGGTTCGGGCGTCCGAACCCCGGCGTCGTAGAGCCGACCGAGGATGGTGTGCTCCCGCCGCGTCCAGGCGGTGATGAGCCGGGAGAAGTTCTGCGCCGAGGCCCGGCGGCGGAACTCCTCCAGGACGTGGGGGGGCAGCGTCCGGAACACCGAGTTCCCGATCCGGTAGATCTTCACCGCCCGGAACCCCCCCGGGGTCGTCGCCCGGAACACGCCGCCCTCCTTGCCCGTCGCGATGGGGTGGTCGAGGGCCTCGAACTGGCCCTGGGTGATGAGGCGGGAGACCGCGAGCAGCGTGGAATGGTCGAAGAACTCGTCCCGGAGCTTCCGGGATTCCCCTTCCTTGCGGCGGTCCTCGAACCGCTCCTTCCGCGGAGGGAAGGCCACATCCTCCGGGCGCGGCACGGGGCGCCATGACCCCCCGGCCGACAAAAGGGGTTCGGCCGGGGGCCGCCGCCGGGGTGGCGCGCCGGGGAGGGCGGGGTCGCGACGGAATCCCGGGGACGGACGGGCCTCCTGGTGGCCCGGCCGCCAGCGCGCCTTCTTAGCCGTCCCCGCCCTATGGATCCCCATGCGATCGATCGAGCGAGCGTTCCTCCCCGCCGCCGCGTCCCCGCTTCCCCACCGGGCCCCGGCCGGCCCCGGTACGACGGGGCCGACCGCGGCCCGACCGCCGCCGTTGGTCCACCACCTCGACGCCCCCACCGGGTTCAGCGGGATCTTCTCCGTGGTCCGGTCGGCGGTCCGGGAGGTCCTCCACCGCGAACGGCCCGGGCTCGGCCTCGCGCTATCGAACCTGCCGCCGGGGCTCGGGGCGTACTGGCAGGTGACCGGCAACCTCATCGTCCTCAACGAGAACCTCGTCGGGACCATGCGCGCCCATGCCCGGGACGCCCGGGAGTTCAACTCCTTCGTCTTCGTGATCCTCGCCCACGAGTATCTCCACACCCTCGGTTACCTCGAGGAGGAGGCGGTGCGCCCCGTGACGGCCCGGGTCGCCCGGGAGGCGTTCGGGGGGGATCATCCGGCGGCGATCATGGCCGGCGGCGATCTCTGGCAGCTCTACCCCCACCTCCGGTACTCCCCGCCCGGGGATGGGCGGCGATTCCGGATCCTCCGGGACTTCGACCTCGAGTCGACGGCGACCTACATCCGCTGACATCCTCCCACGGTTAAAACCGTGGGGTTCCAACCATGAGGGGTTCCCTATAGCTTCAATCG
>JAJZDH010000132.1 GCA_021828665.1 Thermoplasmata archaeon | reverse complement strand
CCCGACGATCAGATAGATCAGGCCGGGCCAGGCCCGGGCCCGGTCCGGTTCCGAGGGCGCCGCCGGACCGTCCGGGTGGGAATGAAAGCAGCCGAGCACCCGCCGTCCATCGCCACCGTACGGTTCGACCCCCCGCAGGAGCTCCGGGGCGATCCGATAGCTCCACCTCCGATCCCCCGCGGAACTGTTCGGCATGGGGACGGCCGCCCCGATCGCGGGCGCCTCTGAGGTTTCCGACCCATTACCGGGCGCGTTCGGCTCCGAGAGGAGAAGGCCGCAGCCCTCCTCGGGGTAGGCCCGGGCGCACGCGAACCGGATCCCCCGCTCCACGGCCGACGGGAGGACCACGGCCCGGCTCTCGCCTCCCGGGAGCCGGTGCCGGGCCATCCGGTCGACCCTACGGGCCGGACCCTCCGGAGCGGCCGGCGGCCAAGGTCGGACGACCCCTATCCCCCGATCGCCGCCGACGGCGTCCACGCCGCCACGAAGCCGTCGCACCCCTTTTTAGCCTGTCGGACCGGATTCGGGAGTGGGGAGTGCAGGAATCAGTTCCGTGTCCGGGCGGGGTGGCGGGGAACCTGCCCTTGAGGGGAAGGAAGGGGTCGAGAGGGAGGGGAGTTCCGGTCCGCGTCGGCTCCTCCCCTCCAGGACGAAGTTCCCCAATCGATGGATCGCGAGGCGGATCCACCAAGCTCCGGGCCGGGGACGACCTTCCGGGACTGTCGGGCCGAACTCCTCTTGCCGGGGAGCTCCTTCCCGCCGGCGGAAGAGGCTCCTTCGGCCGTGGTGCGCGTCGGCAGTCGGACTTCACCGGAACTCCCTGCGACCACCTCCGGATCCGCTCCGGACCGCGCGGAGGAGCCGCGACAAGCTCCCACCGGGGGGCGGCCGACATCGGGGGGCCCTCGCGAACCGTCGGACCGGCATCCCCGACGACGGTGGTCGAGCGCGGAGCGCGCCCTTTCTTCCGGGGGGACCCTCACGAACCCCGAACGCCGGCCGGAGTGCGGCCCCGGAAGGGGAATGGGACTCCACCCGGCCGCCGCGGTCGGGGTCGACACCGATCGTGAGGTCTCCGCCCGGGCCGCCGGCCGGTAGGTCCCGGCGCCGACCATCGTGTGACCGGCTTCGCCCCGCTCCGGTCATCATACCCCTCCCGGAGATGGAGGGGTTCGGTCCGCGAGGACCGAGGAAAGGAACGCAATGAGCGAAGAAGAGTGCGGATGCCGAGGCGGCGAGGAACGGGCCCATGGATTCCTGGCGTGGAGCGCCTACCGGGCCTACAACGAGCTCCTCCGGGAGAAGATCAAGAAGAGGTTCGAGGCCGAGGAAGGACCGTGGATGGACCAGGTCGCCGAGCAGCTGGTCCAGCTCGTGAACGCCCGATGGGAGGGCGGCCGCAAGGGCGAGGTCCAGGAGCGGGCCATCCTCGCGAAGCTCGACGAGCTCTGGAGCCAGTAGGGGCGGGAGGATGAGGCGAGAGGCGCCGCTCGGACCGGGCCCGCGACCGGGGGTGCCGATGCCCGGCCCGAGCCCGGGGGGCCCGGGGCGCCGATCCCCCGGGCGCCGCCACCTGGTTACGTCCACCTCCCCCAACCCCTTTTAGGACCCGGGCCGGTACTCCGTCCGATGAATCCCGACACCCCCGACGGAGCCGGCCCCCCCCGGGATCCCCGGGTCGAGGACCGCGTCGTCGAGCTGCTCGGCGCCCGCTCCGGCGCCATCGCCTTCAACGGGCTCCGCCGGAGCCTCCACGTCCATCCCGAATCCCTGACCCGGGCGTTGCGCCGGCTGGAGCGGTACGGCCTGGTGGCCCGGGACTCGGGCGGCTATCGGTTGACCGACGTTGCCGTGGCGGAGCGGCCGGCCGGAGGTAGCCGCGCGACCGCCCCGTCGAACCCGTGGAAGGGGGTCGCGGAGGTGACGCTGCCTCCGGGACTTGGCGGCTCCCAGATCCTGGGTGTCCTCGCCGGGCGGTGGGCCGGGAGCCTCCGCTGGGTCGGTGTCTACGAGCGGACCGAGGAGCCGCTCCTGGTCTGGAGCCGGACCGACGGTCCCGGCCATCTCCTCCTCGGATGGCGGGGCGGCCGGCTGAAGGTCTACACCGAGGGGGCCGACGCTCCGGGCGCCGAAGGGGAGCTCAACGAGGCGGCCCGCGACCTCCTGGTCTTCGCGTTGGAGAGGATCCGGAGGGTCACGGCCCTTCCCGAGCCCGTCGGCCCGGTGGCCCTGTTCCGGCAGGAGCCCGCCGTCCGGTTTGGGCCGAACTGACCATCCTCCCGCCGGGGAACCTCCCCGCCCGGCCGCGCCCCGGGCTACGGGGTCCCGCCCGGCTCCGCGGCGGGATCGTAGTCGCCCAGGATTCGTTGGCGTCGCGGCTTGGCGACGGGGGGGGCCGCGGGGATGGCCCCGGGGGGCGCGGGGCTTTCCCGGGGGAGGGCGACCACGAGGTCGCGCGGCGGAAGCGGGGTCTCCTCGGGGTCCGGGGGCGGCGGGGCGCGTGGGCGCCCCTCGGCCCGGGCCAGTTCCGTGGCGACCCGCTCCGAGTCCGGCTCGACGCCCATGAGATACGCGACCTGCTCCCCCTCGAGGCGAGCCGCGCCGAGGAGACCGGACCGGGTGCGCGCGGCTTCGGGCCCATCGAAACCGGGCCGTCCCGGATCGAACAGCTGGAAGAGGACGGGCAGCATCGTTTCGCTGCCCTTGCGCACCGACAGGTGCAGCACCGGCCCGAGCCGGGTCAGGGTCTCCCGCCGGAGCGATCGGAGCGCGCGGTTCCGACCCATTCCGGCCAGGAAGGCCGGGAACTGGATCCGGAGGGCGCCGTCCGTGGCGGTCCGGTCGAGCGCGGCTCCGACCCCGCCCGTGAGGATCTCCCCGGCGTAGCTCCACAACCCATACTGGCGGTACCGCCGGGCCCGGGCGAGGAGGACCTCGGCCCTCGCAAGGGCCCGGAACGCGGCGTGCCGTCCCACCGGTCCGGAGGCGGCGGCCGGGAGGTTCTCCTCGATCCAGGGGAGGAGGTCGTCGGGAGGCGCATCGATCCGCTCCCGGATCTCCACCGCGCGATAGTACCGGGGGTGCTCGAGCACCTCGCGGACGAAGTCGGCGAAGGGGGTGGCCCGATCGCGCCCACCGAGGGCGGCGACCTGGGTGGCGACGTCCGGGAGCGGGCCCACCGCCTCCAGATCCGTGAGCGCGGCCCGCACATCTCCCCGAGCGCGCGCCACCACTGCATCGACGACCGGTCCCTCCGGGGATCGTCGCTCGGTGGCCAGGATACGGCCGAGAAGACGCCGGAGATCGGCCTCGCCGACCGGCCCGAACTCGATCCGGGCCACGGAGGTCCGGAAGACGGGGGAATATCGCACGAGCGGGGTTTCGTCGTTGACCGTGAGGAGGAGCGGCTGCCGGGTCGACCGGACCAGCTGGGCAATGGCCGCGAGCCCTCCGCGATCCGAGGAGTCCCGGGCCCGCACAGGGGTCCGCCACAATTCGAGGTCGCGACGGGCGTTCGGGAGCTGGGCCCATCCGGCCCGCCCCGGGCTCTGGGGGATCTCCTCCCAGGAGGTCCACGCGGGCGGGGTCTTGGGCGATGCCAGCGACCAGGAGGCCCGAAGCGCCTCGACCGTGCCGTACCGACCCCGGAGGAAATCACGAAGCCCCACCGGAGCCGATTTCGTCCGCTCCTCCACGGCGCGGCCCGAAAGGCAATCGGCCTCGTCGAGCAGAATGAGCGTCCGGCCTCCGTCGCGGGCCGAGCGGTACGTCTCCTCCCCCGAGAAGGAGTTCGAGACCGACGCCCGGCCCGCGATCCGGTCGATCGCGTCCCGGTTCCGGGCCTCCGAGGCGTTCATTTCCACGAGCCCCCAACCGCAGTCGTGGGCGAGCGCGGCGGCGACCGTGGTCTTCCCGACGCCCGGCGGGCCCGACAGGAGCGCGGCCCGATACCGGGGGGGAGCGCGACCGGCCGCCCACCCGGCGGCCCACCGACGGAGCGCCTCGACCGCCGCCCCGTTCCCTACGACCTCGGAGAGCGTGGCGGGGCGATACCGTTCCGTCAGTAGTCCGACCGGTCGCCGATCCGCCACGCTCCCGGCGACGGTGGCCCTCCTCATAACTTCCGTTGGCGGGCCCTCTCCGCACGACGTCGCGGAGCCACGGGGGCAACGGTCGTATCCCGAGGACCGAGGGACCGAACGGGACGGAAGGGAACTCCTCCCAACCCCGGCCGTCCGTCGGCGGGCCCTCTCCGGTCGACGACGGGACGGCGAGTGCCAGAAGTAGCCTCCGGACGGGCGCCCGGATCCAATCGGAGGGGCCGGGGCCCGTCCGCCCCCCCCCGCCCCCTCAGCCCACGGAGGTTCCCGTCGCTCCGGAGCCGCGCCGTCGCGCGGAACGGAGTCCGCCCATCCGGACGCTCTCCGGTTCGGGCCTCTCGGGAGCGTTAAACGATGGGGT
>JAJZDH010000131.1 GCA_021828665.1 Thermoplasmata archaeon | reverse complement strand
GGTGGTCCCCTTGAGGTCGAGAAAGCCGGATGCGGGCAATCTGCACGTCCGGTTTGAAGTGGCGGGGGAGGTCCGAAAGGACTTCCCTCGACCCTACCCTTAAAAGGCCCGCAAACCAGGTAATATAGGCGCATTGAGTTAGAGGGGCGCACATGGTGTCGAAGGTTTGTACAAGTTGCGGAAGTGTGAACGCCCCCGACGATGCGTTCTGCGCGAAGTGCGGCTCGAAGCTGGAGGGGACCGTTTCGGGATCTGCTGGAAGGCCCGAACACAGTTTGACGCCCAACCACGGCCAAGCCCACTACGCCCCCGTGATGCTTCCCGCTTGGCTTACGTTCGGGATGATTGTTGTGCTACTTTCTGGTCTCCTAATCTTGATGGGCTTCATGATTTTTGTCGTGGGCACTGCCTCCTTGGGCTCTACAACGACGCTTGACTCTCTCAAGAGCTACCTCGAAGAGTTCGCCGCGCTCGCAGGAGTCGGTTTCTTCCTTGCGCCGATTGGATGGGCGCTCCATCAGGCGAGCCTTCACCGCAGGAGAAGCTGAGGGCGTGGCGGGCGCTGGTTATTGCCCCAAGTGCGGGGTCCCCCTGAAGGAGGACGCCGCATTCTGTCCCAAGTGCGGTAGTCAGATCGGCTCCTCCGCTACCCCAACCAATGCATCCTCGGTGATTCCCGCAAGGAAGAGCCGAAAGAAGCTATGGGTCGCAATCGGAGTCGTGATAGTCATTGCGATTATTGCACTGTCCGCCTACGCTTATGAGAACGAAGCTGGTCATGTGCTTAATCCTTACAGGGTGAGGGTGAGTCAGGTGATTTGGACAAGCAACGGCTACAGCCTCGGAACCTCAACGGGATTCTCGGTTAAAGCGGGTGCAACCCCAACGGTTTCGATCACGCTCTATTGCTACGAGGGGACCTACGGCGGTAATACCTGTTCGAGTGGAAGCGTGTATGTTCTGACCGCTGGCTTTGGGGTGGCCAGCACCAACGCTCCTTTCACTTGGTCGGGTGGGGGCAACATAAATGGGTACGGCAAAGCGACTGCGGTGGTAACGGTCCAACTCACTACCCCAACCTCCGCATTCTCGGGGGACTTGGCCATCGACTTACACTGAACCGTCCGTCGCTCGAAGATCGTCGGTCTCGGCAAAGAAGCGAACCGCATCGAGGCGGGCCGTGTACTCGGTCAGCACGCCGTCGGCGGCCGAGCGAAGACCTACGTCGACGTGAACGGACGGCTGCTCAAGATGGGCAGAGGGGAGGCGAGGCGGCTCAAGGTCTCATGGGACTCAATCAAGCGGGCGAAGCGAACCCTACGAAGGACAGGGACGCTTCGAGACGGGCACGGAGGACGGTTCTTCTCCCGGCTCAAGATCACCTTGGCCTCGGCTGACAGTTCTTGATGTCCCTCGGCTGCTGGCGGGCTCTGTCCGTCGGGGGCTTGTCGTGTTATGCTATGAATCATAGCTGGTGGCGGCTGGATTGCCATTGGTACTACCCCGAAGGGTTCATGGGCCCAGTGAGATTTGAACTCACGGCCTCCCGGTTATCAGCCGGGTGCTCCAGCCAACCTAAGCTATGGGCCCAATTCGGGAGAGTGCTCTTTAGCCCACGGAACCCTCCGTGCATAAAAAGGGAATCACACGAGGGTGGGAGGGGAACGCGCGTGGCCCGCTCGCCGGCGCGCAGGGGGGCGTGGACCGACGAACGGGGGCCGCCTCCTGGGGGCCCCGGAGGGTTCCGCTTTTCCCCGAACTCAGGAGAGCCTCCGCAGTCCCGTCGCCTTGATGTACAGGACCACGGGAACCCCCCGCCGGAGTTTCAGGGCGCGGATGGAGTGCGGCGTCACGACCGCCGAGAGGTGCATTCCTCCGGCCGCGATGGTGATCCGGCGGCGCGGGGCGTCAATCCGCTCGATGGACCGGATCTTGCCCGAGAAGGTGTTCCGGGCACTCGTGACGATCTTTCGTCGGGCCACAAGGACGACCTCGGGGTCGATGGCCACCGTCACCGTCGCCCCCTCGGCGGCGAGGAAGCCCACCCAGAACCGCGCTGCACCGTTCACCCGGACCTGCGGGCCTCCGCGGCCGGACCAGATCCCCCGGAACACCATCGAATTGGCCGGCTCCTGGGGGTGCTCCTCGCCCAGCGTGTAGGACCCCCGCCCCCGGTGGAGGAGGTTCCGGCCGGTCGGTGTCAGCATGGAGGTCCCCGTCCTCCCGCGTCCGGATCGGGTCCGGAGGACCTTCTTGTTCAGGATCCGTTCGAGGCGCCGGATCCGGTAGGTGCCGCGATCTCGGGAAATTCGCGCGGTGCGGCAGGCGCGGACCATGTTCCGCTCGTGTTCGAGAGCGGCCAGCAGGCGGAGGTCGACCGGGGTGAGCACCGTTTCCCGGGGGCTCTCCGCGCGGGGGGCCATCAGACGGCGACCTCCGTTCCGGCATCCGAGATCCGGTGGATCCGTTCCGGCGCGACGACGATCCGGACGGAGGTCCCCACCGTCGGGGCGCCCTTCTCCTCGGCGGAAGGCGGGAGGCGGAGAAGCAATTCCACCCCGACCACCTCCACCGTGAGGAGAAGACCCAGTGGGGAATAGCGTCGTCGACGGACCGTCGCCGCCACCCCTCCATCGCCCGGTTCGGCCAGACGGAGGGCCGAGGGATCGAAGCAGACCCCTCCCTCCGGAACCGGCCCTCCCACCCAGAAGGAGGGACCCCCTTCGGCCAATCGGCGCACCGTGCCGGTGTCCAGGATGTTGAGGTAGCCCGCGAACCGGGCCGCGAAGCCGTTGGGCGGATGGCGGCCGAACTCCGGGGCGGTGCCCGAGAAGAGCGACCGTCCGCGGTCGAGGAGCAGGATTCGGTCCGCCAGCGAGAATGCCGTCTCGGGATCGTGGGTGACGAGGACCATCGGCACCCGTTCCTCCGTGAGCGCCCGACGGATCGTCCCGAGGAGCTGGTCGCGGGTCACCAGATCGAGGGGCCCCAGCGGCTCGTCCCAGAGCAGGAGTCGGGGATGGGCGGCGAGCGCCCGGGCCATCGCCACCCGTTGCTGCTCCCCGCCGGAAAGCCGGTCGGGCATCGCATCGGCATGTTCCGAGAGGCCCCACCGGGCGAGAATCTCGTCGACCTCACCGGATCGGTTCGGGCCCCCCCGCAACTCCAGCGGGTACGCGACATTCGACTTCACGGAGCGGTGCGGGAAGAGGCCGAGGCCCTGGGGCACGTATCCGGTCGACCGCTCCTCGGGGGCGCTTGCGGTCCGATCCCGGTCATCGATCCGGATGGTCCCGGTGCGGGCGGCAAGGAACCCCGCCAGCAGGCGAAGGAGGGTGGTCTTGCCCGCGCCGGAAGGACCGATGAGGGCGACCGCCTCCCCCGGGGGTACCTCGAGGTCGATGGGGCCGACGGCAAAGGGCCCGCGAACCCCGGTGAGTCCGCTCACTTCGAGACCGCTCACGGGTTCGCCCCCAGGCGGCCCCAGAGCGGCGATCCATTCCGGGCGGCGAGGCGGACCGCCACGAAGACCGCGAACGCCACCAGGACCAGGAGGGCGGAGGCGGCCACGGCTCCGGGAAGGTCGCCGACCTGGTACAGGTTGTAGACGTAAACCGAGATCGGGCTCGTGACCGGTCCCGAATACGGAGGGGCGGGGTAGACGGTGTAGGCGATCACCAGGAAGCCCCCGATCTCGCTGACCGCCCGGGCCCACGAGAGGACCACGCCCGCGAGGATCCCGCGGGCCGCGAGCGGCAGGGTCACACCGGCGAACGCCTCGGCCGGCGAGGCACCGAGGCTCCGGGCGACCTCCTGGACCGTCGTTCCCGCGGACTGGAACGCGATCTGGCTCGAGAGGACCGTGTAGGGTGCGCTCACGAAGACCATGACCGCGACCACCCCCCAGATCGTCTCGAAGACCGGAAACCCGGCCCGCAGCGCGAGGGCGCCGACCGGGGAATCGGGGGCGAAGAGCAGGAGGAGCGCCATGCCGGCGATGAGGTGCGGCAGCACGATGGGCAGCGTCACCGCCGATTCCACGACCGAGCGCCCCGGGAAGTTCCTCCGGGCCAAAAGGTAGCCCAGCGGGACACCGAGGAGGAGGATGATCCCGAGGCTGATCGCGGAGGCCAGCAGGGTGAACTCCAGGGAAATCTGGAGCGCCGGGTCCTCGGCGGCGGCCATCAGCGCCGAAGGCGGGGCGGCGCCGAGGAGGGCGAGAAGGGGAAGGACCAGGAGCAGGAGGAGCGATCCCCCCAGCGCCCACGGCAGGGCGCCGGCGGCCCTCCGCCGCCAGCGGCCCGCCGAAGCCACGGCAGCGGCCGGGTTCCCCGACGGCCCGTCGCCGTCCGCGCCGGGGAGCCCGCCGGGGCCAGAGCGTCGCGTCACCGGTCGCTACGGGGCCACCGCGTTCGCGAGGTAGGCCGGGAGCGGCACCGTTTCCGGCGGTAGAATCGCGGGAACGGGACCCG
>JAJZDH010000130.1 GCA_021828665.1 Thermoplasmata archaeon | reverse complement strand
GGCGTCGCCGACCGGGTCCGCTGCCACCTCGGCGACAACCGGGTCGTTCCGTTGGCGGCGGGCAGCGCCGACCGCGTCCTGCTCGGGTACCTGCCGAGCGCCGTCCCCTGGCTGGGACGGGCGCTCTCCCTCCTCACGGCGGAGGGCGGGTGGCTGTCGGTCCACCTGGTCGCCGATGCCCGGCCGGGCCCCGAGGGCGCCGCCGCGGAGGTCGCCCGCGACCTTCTCGCGCGGGGGGCGACGGTCCGGGAGCGCCACGCGCGGTGGGTGAAGTCGTACGGCCCCGGCCGCATCCACGTGGTCGTCGACCTCCGGGTCGTCCCGCCGGCCCAGGAGCCGGCCCGGGATCCGTGAACGGCCCGGGCGCAGGCGCCGCGGGAGGCGGGACCCCCCGAGGGGCGGTGGCGGGTCCCGCCCGGGCGAACCATTAACCAGGGACCCGCCCTCCTCGTCGCCCGATGGCCGATCCGCTCGACCGGGTCGCCGACGCCTCCCTCAAGGCGGATCTGGAGCGGATCCGCGGATGGAACGGGGAGGTCCTCGCCGCCGCCGATCTCGCGGGCGCGGTCCGCGGCTTCCAGGGCCAGAAGGGGATCTACCGGCCCGCGGGGGCCGCGCATGCGTTGTGGGTCCGCCAGACGTTGCGCGGTGGGTACACGGACGACGACCTCGCGACCCATCCGGACGGTTCCTGGACCTACCGGTACGCCCCGGAGGCCCGGAACGGGGCGACGGACCTCCACCTGCCGACGAACCGGGGGCTGCTCCGGTGCCGGGACGACGGGGTCCCCGTCGGGGTGTTCCGCCAGGTCCGGGGCCCCGGCCCCGGGGTGCGGTACGAGGTCCTGGGGCTCGCCTTCGTGGAGGCGTTCGACGGGACCCACTTCGTCCTGCGGGGGGAGGCCATCGACTTCACGGCGGCGCCGGTGCCGGAGGAGGTCGTGCCGGTCTTCCGCCCCTTCGAGCCCTCCCCCACGGCGACCGAGGAGGTGGTCCGCCGCCTCCGGGACCACCGGTTCGGGGTCGCCGTCCGCCGGATCTACCACGAACGGTGCAGCCTCTGCGACGTGGGCTACCGTCTCCGCGGGCAGGCGATCGCCGTCGACGCGGCCCACATCGTCCCGGTCGACCGGCGGGGGAACCTCGCCGATGTCCGGAACGGCATCCTGCTCTGCAAGAACCACCACGCCCTGTTCGACCACTACGCCTGGACGATGGACGAGGAGCTCACGGTCCGCGTGAGCGAGGACCGGGAGTTCCGCCGGTCGGCGGCGGCGAACCACGTCCTCCGGTTCGAGGGCCGGCGGCTCGCGAACCTCCCCTCCCAGACGGAGGATCTTCCCGCCCGGGAGGCGATCCGGTGGCGGCTCGACGAGTTCGCCCGGGCGTAGGCCGGCGGGGGGCCGGCGCGGCCCTCCCCGGTCACTCCGCGTGGGCTTCCGCCGGCGCGCCCTCCCCGGGCGCGTAGAGGCCGGGCCGGAGCCGTTGGAGCCGGCCCTCGAGGACCAGCCGCTGCAGCTGCTGGCGGATCTTCGGACGGACGTTCCGGTTGCCGGGGTGGAGCGCCGCGAGCTCCTCCTCGAACGCATACGCCTCCTCGAGCCGGAAGGGGCGCCGGGGGAGCCGTTCGATCACGGCGAGGACGTCCCGGAGCCATCCCCGGGACTCCTCCCGCAGCCGGACCATGAACGCGTAGGCCGACCAGGCCGCCGTGACCTCCGGCCACGGAAGCGGCTCCCGGGCGGTGACGATGGGCACCCGGCCGGAGGGCGGCACGAGCCCGAGGTCGAGGGAGCATCCCTGCCAGCCCGCGCGGCGGGCCGGAGGGAGGAGCGGCCGGCGGGCGGCGAGCGCCAACGGCGAGATCAGGGTCCGGTGCACGGCCCGGAGCTCCCGGACGGAACGGTCGTCGCGGTCGTACTCGAGCAGGAGGAGGTTCGGGGTCCGCCCGAGGCGGATGGTCTCGAGGAAGGTCGCGTACGCCCCGTCCGGGACCCACCGCCCGAACCGCCCCGCGGTGCTCTTGAGCTCGTACGGCTCCCCGCAGCCGGCGCAGACGAAGTCCCGGGACCGGGTGTTCTCCGGGGTCGCCCGGAGCGGGTGCGCCGAGCAGGCGAGGCAGGGGAGCTCGCGGCGCACCCAGGCCTGGGTGGCGACCCGGGCGATCTGGGACCGGCTCGAATAGGCCGCGGCGGGGATCGCCTCGAACCGGAGGTCCACGGCGAGCGGACCCCGGCCCGGGATCTAAACCTCCGGAGCGGCGGCGGGGGACCTCACGCGGAGGGGGTTCCGCCCTCCCGCCCCCGGGGGGTGGCCGCGACCGGAGCGAAGGCCGGGTCGCCCGGCATCGGGCGGTCGGGACCGACTCCCCCCGGCGACGGGCCGAGGAGGCGGACCCCGCCGCACACCCCGGTGTACGTCGCGCTCTGCTCGACGACCCCGCTCGTCGCATTGACCGTCGCGGAGAAGTTGTGGCCGCTGCCGCCTCCCGCCGGCCCGCAGGTCGTGAAGGTGACGTTCCACAGCGCCGGGGCCAGGGGGAAGCCCGCGTACGTGGCCCCGCTCGTGGCCGCGAACACCGAGGTGGCGGTCGGGTACGCCGCGAGGTACGCCGCGTCGTTCGAGGCGATATCGGCCGCGACGGTCGGGCTGTTGAGGACCGAGCCGATCCCGGTCGCGTACTGGAGTCCCGTGAGGCAGGAGGCCCGGGTGAGGGTGCCGACGAGGGTCGCGTTGGGTCCGGAAACGGAGAGGAACTGGAGCTCGGCGGAGGGGCTCGCCGAGTAGAGGTAGAAGAACCACACCGTCTGGTTGCCATCGTGGTAGTTCCCCGTCCAGGCGGGGAGGGTCGGATAGGCATCGGTGCCCCCCGAGAACGGGCAGGAAGCGTTCAGGCCGGGGGGATTGGTGTCGGTCAGGTTCTGCGGGACGTCGATGCCGACGCCGACGACCGGGATCGCCCCGCTCCGACCGATCTCCTGGGCGAGACGGAGCGCGGTGCTGAAGTTGTCCGGGGTCGGGCGCCCGGCCGCGGTGGAGAAGAGGATCGGCTCGGAGGCCGGGCCACCGGAAACCCCCACCTCCCCCGAGGACGGGCGCGACGCGTAGCCGGCCACCGCGCCGATCGAGAACGGCCAGTTCCCGTTGCCGATGCGGAAGCCGATCTCCGTCGAATTCGATGCATTCGCGGACCCATCGAGGGTCACCGACCACTCCGTCCCGGCCGGGAGCCCCGACTCCGAGAACGTCACGCCGTACTGCGGGGGCGGAGGGGGGACCGTGAAGACGATCGATGCGGACTGGTTCGACCCCGAGATCGTGACGTTTCCCGCCGAGGGGTCGGCCGTGTAGCCGGCGGCCGCGGCGGACCACGCGTACGAGCCGTTCGGCTCGGTGAAGCGGAGGAGCGCCGTGGAGGATAGGCGCTCCGAGCCCGCGAGGGTCACCTGCCAGGAGGTACCCGCCGGGAGACCGGTCTCGGTAAAGGCGATGCCGTAGGTGGCGGCGGGAGCGGGGGCGAATCCGATCGTCACGGAACGGTGGCTGCCGGCGACGACGACGCTCCCCGAGGGCGGGGAGGCCTGGAAACCGGTCGCGTGGGCGGTCCACGCATACGTTCCGTTCGACTCAAGAAATCCGAGGCTCGTGCCGGAGGTACTCGACTCGGTGCCGCGCAGGTCCACCGTCCACGTGGAGGAGGCCGGAAGGCCGGTCTCGGAGAAGGTGACCCCGTAGAGGCCGGCGGGCGGAGGCGGCGGTCCGGGAATAGCCCTCCCCGTGGGGGAGGGAGTGCCGTGGAAGGCCCCGCCGAGGAGGAGGGCCAGGACAACGCCGAGGACGACGACGGTGGCGAGGATCGCCGCGAGGAGGGTCCGGGACGGGCCCGTACGGCGGGGCGGAGGCGGCCCGAGGTCGGCCGGTGGAGGCGGACGGGGACCGCCCGCCGAGGGGGGGGATTCCGGGGCGGCCACGGGAACCGCGAGGCCATCGAACCATTTGAACTAGGGCGCGACCGTTCGGGCCGCATCCGGCCGGGGGGAATCTTCCGAAGGGGGCGGCGGAATCTCACAGAGGAGCCTCGGTCCGCCGCCGGCGACGACGAGCCCGGGCCGGATCCGCGGACGGCCGAACGGCGGTTCGCGAACGGCTTCGCGATCAAATGTCGGCGGGACCCGGGAACCCCTCGGGACCACCCCATCGGCGGGAGGGTGCCGCCCCCCATCTCCTACCATCCCGGCGCGACGTCGTCCCACCGACCCCCACCGACCGGGGTCGATGGCTCCCGCCCGCGGCCTACCGGTCCGTCGGACCGGGTTCGGGCGCGAGCACCCCGCCGGCGGCGACCCCCAGGAGCCAGAGGGCTTTAGCAGCTAATGGCGCAACCTATACATAGTCCACACTCCATGTCCTATCGATGGACATTTTGCTTCGCCCGGGAGAGGCGGCACGAAGGCTCGGCCTCACGGTCACGACCATCCAACGGA
>JAJZDH010000129.1 GCA_021828665.1 Thermoplasmata archaeon | reverse complement strand
ACGGGCCGAGGGCAGCGCCAGGTGCCTGTCGCCCGGGAACCACGCCGCCTGGCGCGATCCCACCTGAGCGCCGCCCGGGGCGTCGCGTCGCTCCAGCCGCACCAGCGTCTCGCCCTGGGCGGTGAGACGCACATGCGCCGGCTCGGTGATGGCGCCTGCGACCGGCCCGAGCCCGATCTGATTCAGGTCCTCGCCCTCGACTTGGAGGAATTCCGGCGGCTCCGGGGCGCCGACGCGGAGGCGCTCCGGCGGCTCGCGGCGGCCGACGGGAGTTCGGTCACCGACACCTACCTCGCGCTGGACCCGGACCGGGACTGGGTCGTCGGCGGGTTCGAGGGGGACCGGCTCGCCGCGGTGGCCCGGGCGGAGGTGCGGCTCCCCGAGGTCTGGCACGTTTCGGGCGTCTACACCGCGCCGGCGGACCGCGGCCGGGGGCGCGGGGCGGGCGTGGTGGGCCGTCTCCTCTCCGATGCGGCCGAACGGGGGGCCCGCACCGGCCTGTTCGTGCGCGCGGACAACCCTCCGGCGCTCCGGCTGTACGACCGGCTCGGATTCTCGCCGGGGGTTCCCCGGAGCTGGATCGACGCCGGCGCGGACCGGCCCCCGTAGGCGGGGGACCCCATCGTTCATCCGCCGGGGGGCCGTGGGGGGCCCGATGTCCCGGTCGACCGAGATCGCCGCCCTCTTCGACACCGTGGCGGACCTCCTGGAGCTCCGGGGCGAGCTCCGGTTCAAACCGGCGGCGTACCGGAGGGCGGCCCGCTCGCTGGAGTCGCTGGGGGAGGAGGTCGACCGGATCGCCGCCCGGGGCGGGCTCGATGCGATCCCCGGCGTCGGCCCCGCCCTCGCGGAGAAGATCCGGGAGTACCTCCGCACCGGGACGATCGGCTACTACGAGGAGCTCCGGCGCCAGTTCCCCGCGGGGGTCCTCGAGCTCCTCGCCCTCCCCGGCATCGGACCGAAGACCGCCCGCCGCTTCCTCACGGAGTTCGCCGTCGGCAGCCCCGAGGCGCTCCGGGACGCCCTCGACGCCGGGCGGCTCGACGGGCAGGCCGGATTCGGCGCGAAACGGATCGAGGCGCTCCGGAGCGCGCTCGCCGCCCGGTCGCCGGGGGCCGGCGCGCCGGCCCGGATCCCGATCCTCGCCGCCTTCGAGCTCGCCGAGCGGATCGTCGCCGAGCTCGCCCGGCGGCCGCTCGCCCTCGCCTACCTCGGGGCCGCGGGCAGCCTGCGGCGGGGCCGGGAGACGATCGGCGACATCGACCTGCTCGCCGCGACCGCCGACCCGGCGCCGGTCTTCGCGGCGTTCAGCGCCCTCCCCGGCGTCCGGGAGATCCGGCTCCGGGGACCGACCAAGGAGACGGTCCTCTTCGAACCGGGGATCCAGATCGACCTCCGCGTCGTTCCCCCCGAGAGCGTGGGGGCGGCGCTCCAGTACTTCACCGGCTCGAAGGAGCACAACATCCGGATCCGGGCGATCGCCCGGGAACGGGGGCTCAAGATCAACGAGTACGGGGTCTACCGGGGAACGACGGCGTTCCCGGCCCGGAGCGAGGAGGAGGTGTACGGGGCGCTCGGCCTCCCCTGGATCCCCCCGGAGCTGCGCGAGGACCGCGGCGAGATCGAGGCGGCCCGGGCCGGGGCGCTCCCCCCGCTGCTCCGGCCGGAGGAGCTCCGGGGCGATCTGCACCTCCCCGCGGCGGCGGCGGCCCCCGGGACCGCCGGCGACTGGGAGGCGGCCGCCCGCCGGTGGGGCCTCGGGTACCTGGGATTCGTGGCGACGGACCCGACGGAGCTCCCGACGGCTCGCGGCGCCTCCCCCACCGCTTCCGGGACCCGCGCCGCCCCCGTGCGATGGCTCCCCGGACTCGAGATCGGTCCGTCGGCGATCGGCGAGCCGATCCCCCGCGGGATCGCGTTCCGGGTCCTCCGGGCCGGGCCCGGAGCGCCTCCGGAGCCGGCGGGGTGGCCCGCCCGGAGCGCGGACCCCCCGCTCTTCCTCACCCACCTTCCGCCCCCAAGCGATCCTCTCCGGGAGGCATGGATCCGGTGGGCCCTTTCCGCGGGGATCGGCCTCGAGGTCACCGGCGATCCGGGCGGCGAGGGGCTCGATTCCGGCGAGGTCCGCCGGGTGGTGGCGGCGCACGGGACGATCGGCGTGAGCTCCCGGGCCGACCGGCCCGGGGAGCTCGGGCGTCTCGGGCTGGCCGCCCGGCTCGCCCGCCGCGGGTGGGCGGAAGCCCCGGCGGTCGTGAACGCCCGTCCGCCGCCGACGGCGACGGCCGGGACCCCGGGGAGGGCCTCCCGCCGACCGTCCGGGCCCGCCGCCGCGCCCCCGCTGCCGGTCGAACGCGACATTCATTAGGGCGCCCGGGCGAACGGCTCCCCGATGCCCGTCCGGTACGCGCGGCGGGACCCGCCGCCGGAGGAGCCCGTTCCGGAGGACCCGGGGGGGGAAGAAGGGGAGCCGCCGGCGCGGCCGGCCGCCTCCGTCCCGGTCCGGCCGACCTCCGCCGCTCCCGCGCCGATCCCCGTCCGCCGCTCCCACGCCCCCGCGTTCGCGGCGATCGCCGTGGTGCTCCTCGGCGTCTACCTCGCCCCCTGGAGCCTCCTCGCGCCGCTCCTCCTCGCCCTCCTGCTCCTGTCGAGCGGCCTCACCTTCCTCGGCACCCGGCTCAACCCGTTCTCGGTGGGGTTCTACCTCACCGTGAAGCCCTCCTGGACCTCCATCGCCGTACTCTTCCTCGCCGGCCTCTTCCTCCTCGACGTGGCCTACAGCTACTGGACGCACGGGTGGGGACCGCTCCTGCCGGCCCACCCGTTGCCGTGGTAGGGCGGCGCCCGCGGCTGCTCCCCGCCCGGCGGCGGGCCGCTCCCGCTCAGGAGGCGATCATCCGTTCGAGGCCGACGAGCGCCTTCGCGGCGATGGGGGCCGGGACCTCGATCCGGTACCGGTCCTCGGCGAGGGAGGTCCGGAGGTCCTCGAGGTCGATCTCCTTCATGTACGGGCAGATCGCCCCTTCGCTGAGGGGCAGGAAGCGGGCGTTCGGATTGATCTGCCGCATCCGGTGGAGGATGCCGACCTCCGTCGCCACGAGCGTCTCCGCCGCCCGGGTCTCCTCGGCGTAGCGGATCATCCCGTCGGTGGAGAGGATGCGGTCCACCTCGGGGAGCGCCTGGCTGCCGCAGCCGCACTCCGGGTGGGCGATCACCATCGCCCCCGGGTGCGCGGCGCGGGCCTTCCGGAGATCCTCGGGGCGCAGCTTCGCGTGGACGGGGCAGTCGCCGGCCCACAGGTGCATGTTGCTCCGGCCCGTGCGGCGGCGGACCCACTCCCCGAGGAACATGTCCGGCAGGAAGAGGATCTCGACGTCGGACGGGATCCCCTGGACCACCCGGACGGCGTTGGAACTGGTGCAGCAGTAGTCGGACTCCGCCTTCACCTCGGCCGAGGTGTTGATGTAGGAGACGACGACGGCGCCCGGATGCGCCGCCTTCCAGCTCCGGAGCTGGTCGGCGGTGATGGAGTCGGCGAGCCCGCAGCCCGCCTTCAGGTCCGGCAGGAGGACCGTCTTGGTCGGATTGAGGATCTTCGCGGTCTCGGCCATGAACCGGACCCCCGCGAAGACGATCACCGGCGCGTCGGCCTCCCGCGCCTTCCGCGACAGGTACAGCGAATCGCCGACGAAGTCCGCGATGTCCTGGACCTCCGGCCGCTGGTAGTTGTGCGCGAGAAGGAGCGCGCCGCGCGCCTCCTTCAGGCGGAGCACCTCGCTCGCGACGGACATGCCCCTCCGCTCCGCCCGAAGAGCCCGCGAAGGCACTTAACGGGGCGGCCGGCCCCGCCGCGGCGCCCGGGCGGCGGCGATCCTCAGGTGGAACGGCAGCGCCGGGGCGGAGTGCGAGATCCATCCCAGGCTCGCGGCGTCCGCCCCGCTCCGGGCGTACCGGCGGATGTTCCCGGGGGTGATCCCCCCGGAGAGCTCGATCTCCGCCGTCGCCCCGTCCGGCCGGGCCCGGAGCCGGGCGATGGTGCG
Source organism: Thermoplasmata archaeon (assembly GCA_021828665.1). Classification (GTDB taxonomy): domain Archaea; phylum Thermoplasmatota; class Thermoplasmata; order Lutacidiplasmatales; family UBA184; genus JAKIVR01. The sequence goes on along the minus strand of JAJZDH010000129.1, from coordinate 529 downwards.
GCGGGCCGCCGCCGGCGAAAAATTGTCGAGGAGGAGGTGGCGGACCCCCGCCTCGAGCGCCGCCTCGGCCTCGAGGAGCGAGCGGACCTCGACCTGGAGCGGGCCGCGGCCCCCCGCGCGTTCCCGGAGCCGGGCGACCGCCGTCGCCATCGGCACGAACGCGAGGTGGTTGTTCTTGAGGAGGAGGCCGTCGGCGAGGTCGCGCCGGTTGGGCTCCCCGCCGCCGTGGCGGATCGCGGCCTTCTCGAGGTCCCGGAGGCCGGGGAGGGTCTTGCGGGTGCCCCGGACCCGGAGCGGTCCGGCCCGCCGGACCGCCCGGTCGGTGGCGGTGGCCACGCCCGAGAGGTGCATCAGGAGGTTGAGCATCGTCCGTTCGGCGGCGAGGATCCGGGCGGCCGGCCCGGCGACGGTGAGGACCGCCGTGCCGCGGCGGACCCGGAGGCCCTCCGGCCGCGCCCGGAGGACCTCGAGGCCGGCGAGGCGGGCGACGGTGGCGGCCGCGGCGATCCCGCTCGCGACCCCCGTCGCC
>JAJZDH010000128.1 GCA_021828665.1 Thermoplasmata archaeon | reverse complement strand
CCGCCCGCGCCCGCTCCCCGGCCGCCCCGGCCGGCGCCCGGAAGACGGCCCGACCGAAACGGCCCTCCGCCGCCGGCCGATGACCCTCCGGGGAGCATCGGCTCCGGCCCGGGAGGCCGGGAACCGGCCCGGGCGCGTCGTCTCCCTGCTGCCGAGCGCCACGGAGATCCTCCACCTTCTGGGGGCCGGTGACCTCCTGGTCGGCCGTAGCGAGGAGTGCGACTATCCGCCCGCCGTGAGCGCCCTTCCGGTGGTCATGCGGGCGCGCACGAGGGACGCGGACCGCCCGTCGGCCGAGATCGACGCCCGGGTCCAGGCGGTCCGCGGCGCCGGGGAGAGCCTGTACGTCCTCGACCTCGAGAAGCTCCAGGCGCTCCGTCCGGACGTGATCTTCACGCAGGACCTCTGCGGGGTCTGCTCGGTGACGGAGGAGGAGGTGCGGCGGGCCTGCCGCGCCGTCGGCCTCGAGGCCGCCATCGTCTCCCTGTCGCCCCGGACGCTTCCCGAAGTCGCGGAGTCCATCCGGACCGTGGCCCGGGCGGTCGGCCGGGACCGCCCGGCCGAAGCGATCCTCGCCGAGCTCGAGGCCCGGGAGCGGCGGGCGGGTCGCCGGGGGGACCGGCGGCCCCCCCGCCTCGCCGTGATCGAGTGGGTCGATCCGCCCATCCTCGCCGGCCTCTGGGCTCCCGACCAGATCACCGGCGCCGGCGGCCGCCCGATGGAAGGGGTCCATTCCGGAGCGGTCGGGGTGCGCACGAGTTGGCCCGAGCTCGCCCGGGCCGCCCCGGAGATCGCGGTGGTGAGCCCCTGCAGCTTCTCCGTGGAACGGACCGAACGGGAGCTCGCGGAGCCCGGGATCTCCCGGGCCGTTGCCCGGCTCGGTTGCCCGGTCTGGATCGCCGACGAGGCGTACTTCTCCCGACCCGGCCCCCGGCTCTGGGACGGGTTGGAGCTCCTGCACGATCTGGTGGACGGCGCCCCGCGGCGGACCCCCCGACCGGTCCACCGGTGGACGGGTGCCGGCGCGGGGGCCGTGGCATGACCCAGTGGTCCCCCTCGGCGACCCCGTTCGCCTACCGGTACGCCGCCCCCCCGGCACCGCCCTCCGGCCGGATCTCGACCTCCCGCCGGGAGATGACGAACATCCTCATCGCGGCCGCGGTCCTGACCTTCGATATCGCCTACATCGAGCTGCGGACGTTCGTCTTCGGGGGTGTCCTCGCGGCCGTCGCCTTCGGCGCCACGGCGGCGCTCACCGGCTTCGTCTTCCACGAGCTCGGCCACAAGATCGCCGCGCAGCGCCGGGGGTACTGGGCGGAGTTCCGGATGAGCTGGCTCGGGCTCGGCCTCTCGGTCTTCACCTCGGTGCTGGTGGGGTTCCTCCTCGCCGCTCCGGGCGCCACCATGGTGAGCGGCATGGCCGACCGCCGCGACTGGGGCCGGACCAGCCTCGCCGGTCCCGTGGTCAACCTCGTGGAAGGGGGGGCGTTCGCGGCGGCGGGGGTGGCGCTGACGGCCGGAAACCTCCTCGGCGCCTTCGCCCCGTACCTGCTCCTCCTCGGCTTCTTCAACGGCTGGTTCGCCACGTTCAACCTGGTCCCCCTCGGTCCGCTCGACGGCCGCAAGGTGCTCTCGTGGAGCGCTCCGGTCTGGGGGGTGGCGTTCGCCGTCTCGGCCGCGCTCGCGGCGGGGACCTTCGCGCTCTTCTTCGGCTACATCCGCGTGTAGCGGAGGCGGTGATGGCGCTCCTCACGGAACTGGGCGAGGACCGCTTCCTCCTCGACCTCTCCTTCCGGGAGACCGAGGGGCTCATCGCGAGCTATCTGCTCCCTCTCCCCGACGGATGGGGGATCGTGGAGACCGGGCCCACCAGCTGCCGGGAGCGCCTCCTCGCCGGCCTCGCCCGGGCCGGTGTGGCCCCCGGGGAGGTGCGCCGGGTCTTCGTCACCCACATCCACCTCGACCATGCCGGGGGGCTCGGAGCCCTGGCCGGGGAGCTCCCGAACGCCCGGTTCTACGCGCACCGGGTCGGGGTCCCGCACCTCCTCGATCCCGCCCGGCTCGCGGCCAGCGCCCGGCGGGCATGGGGTCCGGCCGCCGATGCCCTGTGGGGGGCGCTCCGCCCGGTGCCTCCCGACCGCCTCACCCCCCTCGACGGCGGCGAACAGTTCCCCCTCCGGCGCGGTCGGCTCGAGGTCCTGGCGACCCCGGGCCACGCGCCCCACCACCTCGCTTTCTTCGACTCGGCCCGGGCCGCCCTGATGGCCGGCGACGCGGCGGGGGTCCGCCTGCCGGGGGCGGCCCGGGCGCGACCGGCCGTGCCGCCGCCCGACACCGATCTCGAGAAGCTCTTCGACAGCCTCGCGCGGATGGAGGCGCTCCACCCGACGGAGATCCTGTACACCCACTTCGGGCCGGCACCGGCCTCGGCGGCCGCCTTCGAGGAGTACCGGGACGATCTCCGGGCTTGGAAGGAGGTCGTCCTCCGGGCGGCGCGGGAGCGGCCGGAGATCGATTTCATCGCCGACCGGCTCCGGGCGTTCGAGGCGGAGCGGGCCGAGGCCGGTCCCGATCGCTCCACGCTCGTCTCCGGCTACGATCTCGCCGCCCAGGGACTCCTCCGGTACCTCCGGACCCACGGGGAGCTGCCGCCGCCCGCCCGGTGATCGGGCGATCCGATCGGCCGCGACCGGCGTCGGCGGGATGATGGGGGAGGGCCGGGAACGGGAGGGTCCGGGCTCGGACCGCGGCCCTCCTTCCGGGCGCGCACCGGCGGGGGGACCGGATCGGCGGACGGGGGGCGCCCCGGCCGCCGCTTCACGCCGGGGGATCGGGCCGCTCCGGTCTCTTTCCGCGGGAGCGCCGACGATCCCGCGCGCCCGCGGGGGGCGACGCGACCTCGACGAGCATCACGAGGTTCGTGGGGCGGCCCTCGACGGGGTACCCCGCGGTGAGGACCAGCGGCCCGGCGAGACGCTGTTTCCGGGCCCGTGCCACGGCCAGCTGCTGAAGCGCCAGGAGGCCCAGTTCCTTGGGGGCGGCGAGCGGCACCACGCCCCAGGCCAGCGCCAGCCGGCGGCGGACCCCGGGGGAGGCGCTGAGCGCCCAGATCGGGCAGGCGGGACGGTGCCGGGCCACCTCGATGGCGGTCCGGCCCGAGTGGGTCGGGGCGACGATCGCTCCCGAACCCGTCGCCTCCGCCAGACGGACCGCGGCGGACGCCACCGACGCGTCCGAGCGCCCCGGGCCCGCCGGAGCCGAAAAGCGCCGCCGATCGATCGCCTGTTCGCTCACCGCCGCGATCCGGGAGAGCCAACCGACCGCCTCGGTCGGGAAATGCCCCACCGCCGATTCCTCCGAGAGCATCACCGCGTCCGCCCCATCCAGGACGGCGTTCGCCACGTCCGTCGCCTCGGCGCGGGTGGGTCGCGGGGAATCGACCATGCTGAGCAACATCTGCGTCGCCACGATCACGATCTTCCCCGAATCGTTGGCCCGCCGCACGAGCTCCTTCTGTTCCAGCGCCAGCCGCTCGAGCGGCACCTCGATCCCGAGGTCCCCGCGGGCCACCATGAGCGCGTCGGCTTCCGTGAGGATCCCCTCGATCCGGTCCAGCGCCTCCTGACGCTCGATCTTGGCGATGAGGCGGACCTCGCTCCGGGGGGAGAGGTTCCGGACCGCCCGGCGCACGGTTCGGAGATCGCGGCCGTCCTGGACGAAAGAGATGGCCAGATAGTCGACCCCTTCGTCGAGGGCGATGGCGAGGTCGTGGGTGTCCTTCGGTCCGAGGATCTGGGGACGCAGCTTCGCGCGGGGCAGGAAGAGCCCGGCATGTTCGGAGAGCCGGCCGCCGTGGTCGACCCGGGCCCGGACCGAGCGGCCCGAGATCCCCTCCACGCGGAGCGAAATCGAACCGTCCCCGAGGAGGAGCGGATCGCCGGGGTGGACCACGCGGAGGAGCTGCGGCAGGGTCACCGGCACGCGCGTCCCATCGCCCGGGGTCGGATCGGTGTCCAAGAGGAGGGCGGCCCCCTCCCGGAGGTCGATCCCGTGGCCGACGAGAGCCCCGATCCGGATCTTCGGCCCCTGAAGGTCGGCGACCAGGGCGACCGGTTCCGGCCAATCGTCGATCACCGCGTGCGCCCGGCGGAGGGTGGCCCGGTGGTCCGCGTCGCTCCCGTGGGAGAAGTTGAGGCGGAACGCGTTCGCCCCGGCCTCGAGGAGCGCTCGGAGTCCGGCCGGTGTATCGCAGGATGGACCGATCGTGACCAGGATCTTCGTGGCCCGCATGGGCCGCCGAGGCACGGGCCGCCTAAGAGCCTGCCGCGACGAGGGAGGGGAGGACGGATTCATCGTCCGCCGGCAACTCCGGAGGCGTCCGTCGCGTAGCGACGGCGCCATCGCCGGCGCGCCCCCGCCGACGTCGGCGGGCGCGTTCCTTCCGGGCCGGCCCCCGGGCACGGGCCGGGTACGGACCGGGAAATGCCCCGGCGGAGCGACATTTATCCCGTGGAGGGTTTCCGGACCTTGCAGCCCCGTGGTGTAGTGGCCAAGCATGCTGGCCTTTGGAGCCGGCGACAGCGGTTCGAATCCGCTCGGGGCTACCAACTAATTTACCATCAATGG
>JAJZDH010000007.1 GCA_021828665.1 Thermoplasmata archaeon | reverse complement strand
ATCTGCTCGACGAGCTTTCTCTGAGCGTCGGTCAGCGACGTGGGCATGCGCACGCCGAGCTCGAGGATCAAGTCGCCGTTGCGGCGCGCCCTGCGGTCAGGCATGCCGGCGCCGCCGATGCGGATCGGCATCGTGGCGCATCCCGCCAAGCCCCGCGCCGTGGAGCTCGCCCGCCAGGCGCGGCTCCGCCTCGCCCGCTCGGCGGAGGTCCTCCTCACCCCGGAGACGGCGGCCGCCCTCGGGGGGACGGAGCCGGCGGAGCCGCTGGAGACGCTCCGGGCGGACGTGCTGGTCGCCTTCGGCGGGGACGGGACCTTCCTCATGGCGCTCAAGCACTCCGACCTCCCCCTCCTTCCGGTCAATGCGGGGACCGTCGGCTTCCTCGCGGAGGTCGACGGCGACCGGCCCGACCAGCTCGCGGGCGCCCTCGACCGGCTGCTGGCCGGCCAGTACCGGCTGGAGCCCCGGATGCGGATCGCCGCCGAGATCGAGGGACGCCGCGTGGCGGAGGCCGTGAACGAGGTGGTGATCCACACGAGCCAGGTCGCGAAGATGCGGCTCTTCGAGATCGCCGTCGACGGCGTCCCGACCGGCCGGGTCCGGGCCGACGGGGTCCTCGTGGCGACCCCCACCGGGTCCACCTCGTACTCGCTCTCGGCCGGCGGCCCCATCGTGGACCCCTCGCTGGAGGCGATCGTCGTCTCGAGCCTGGCGCCGTTCCGATCCCCGGCCCGGAGCGTCGTCCTCGACCCGTTCCGGACCGTCGGGGTCCAGCTCGTCCTTCCCGAGAAGGAGGGCGTCGTCGTGGTGGATGGCCAGACCGAGGAGATGGTCCCGGCCGGGGGCCGGGTCCTCTGCCACCGGTCGCCCCGGGCCGCCACCTTCGTCCGGTTCGGCCGCCCGTACTTCCGGCGGCTGCAGGGCACCCAGATCCTCCCGTGGCAGGACCCCGCGGGTCCGTCCCCTTCCGATGGCTCCGATCTTCCGCCCGCACCGTAGGTCCCGGGGACCGGCGGGGGCCGCGCTCGGCTCCCGCCCGACGGCGATCACCCGGAAGTGCCTCGACTCGGCGCTCGCCTGCGCCCGGAGCGCCTACCCCAACGAGTTCGGCGGGGTCCTCCGGGCCGATCCGCCGGGGATCATCGCCGACCTCCTCTTGCTGCCGGGGACCACCGCCGGCCGTCGCCACGCCAACTTCCAGCTGTACATGATGCACGTGGATCTGGGCGTCGCCGGCACGGTCCACTCCCACCCCTCGGGCGCCCTCCACCCGTCGGAGGCCGACCTGCGCCTCTTCCGGCACTGGGGCCGGTGCCACCTCATCCTCGGCGCCCCGTTCCACGGCGGGGCCTGGCGCGCCTACGACGGGAACGGCCGGGAGACCTCCCTCGAGGTCGTGGGTCCGGCGGCGTCGGGGGGTCCGGAGAGCGGCCCGGGCCCCCTCCGGCCGGCGCCCGCCCTCCACCGCCCGGCGATCCCGCCCGTCGCCGACGGGGGCGCGGACGACGACGACGGGGCGTGAGGGCCGGCGGCGGCGCTACTCGCGGACCGGGATGGTGGGGATCGGCAGCCGCTCCGGCGTCAGGTTCGGGTCCCGGATCGATTTCGGGGCCCGCGAGGGCTCGCTCCACAACCCGTTCATCCGGCCGAGCGCCTCCAGGAAGCCGACGAAGCCGCGGAAGGCGGTCCGGTACGTCGTGGCGTGGGCCGTCTCCCAGTCGAAGAAATCGCGGAGCAGGACCTTGGACTGGCGGAGCCCGTGGGTGAGCGCCCGCTTGAAGAGCTCCTGCTGGGCGTCGGAGAGCCGGTCCCGGCGGAACCAGTCCTTGGAGGCGAGGTGGCCGAGCGGGACGAAGAACATCGGCACCAGGATCGCCTTGAAGTCCCAGAGATCGTCGATGAGGTCGATGGTCTGGAGCACATCCGCCTCCGTCTCCTGCGGCAGCCCCACGATGAAGGTGCACGCCGGGAAGACATGGTTGTCGTTCATGAGACCGGCCGCCTGGACGACGAGCTCCGGCCACTGGGAGGCCTTGAACGGGGCGACCTTGCCGGGCATGCCGGTGGTGATGATCCGGGGGCTTCCGGTCTCCACGCCCACCTCGACGCCCCACCAGCTCTGCCGGTCGTCGATCAGCACCTCGGCGCACTTGCTGAGGAGCTTCGGCTTGGTCATGAGCGAGGCGACGGCGACGTGGCTCCATCCGACCTGGGCGTAGTACCGCTTCGCGAGCCGGAGCAGCGGGAGGAGCTTCTCCTCCCGGGGCATCACGTTCGGGCTTCCGTAGAAGTAGACGTCGTCGGAATGGAGGAGCCCCTTCGTCACGCCGCTCGCGGCATTGATCCGGAGCTCTTCCTCGACCTTCTCCAGGGGGTACCACCGGGTCGGGCGCGTGGTGACCGAGCAGAAGGAGCAGCCCCGGCAGCAGCCGCGTCCGATCTCGATGAGACCGTTGACGGACGGGTACCGGATGGAGGAGATCTCCTCGACCTTGGGCGCCTCCTTGGCCGAGAGGACCACGTGGGGCGGAAGGAACTCGTCCCGGAGCGCCTTGCCGACGATCTCCCGGACGAAGCGGTCGGCCTCGCCCTCGACGACGCAGTCGATCCCGCCGATGGAGTCGACGAACTCCCCGATCCAGGGGACCTTCTTCCGGGTCGCCGGCGCGAGCTGCCAGGCGCAGGGGCCGCCGGCGATGAGCTTGAGGCCCTGCCGGCGGGCCTCGCGGAGGTGGGGCAGCGTGAGCAGCCGCTTGAAGTTCACGGAGTTGAGCGGCTCCTTCTTCATCACGCCGCCGAAGGTCGAGGAGGGCGGGTTCAAGCCGAAGTAGTCGTGGCCGCTCACCAGGAGGACCTTCGCCGAGCCCGGAAGGTACCGGTCGAGGTGGCTGGGGTGCACGATCCGGGCGTCGAACCCCCCGTCGAGGAGCGCCGCCTCGATCTTCCGCATGCCGTACGGCGCCTGGCGGGGATATCCGTGGTCGTCGACCTCCATCGTGGGGAAGAACATCCGCTGGTAGACCGACTCGGGCAGGATGTAGGCGGGGGAGGTGGTGCCGAACCCCAGGAACTCCTTGCCGTGGTGGTGGCTCATCATCGTCCAATCGCACGTGATGACGACCTCGGGCATCTCGATCCTCCGTTACCGGGCGCCGTTCCGCCGGGAGCCGGCGCCCCCCACGACCACGGGGCCCCCGTTCTTAGCCGTTGCGTCCGGTCCGGTCGGAGGGGTCGGCCGGTCAGCCCATGTCCTCGTCCTCGTCCTCCCGGGCCGTGACGTCCTCCTCGGCCCCCCCGGGCTCCGGCTCGGCCTCCGACGCGGCGCCCCACTCGCGGAAGGCGGGGTCCTGTTGGAGGAGATGGACCCGGACGCATTCCCGGTGCGCGGGCCGCCCGTTCCACGAACTGGTCTCCGCCGGACGGACCAGTGGCTCCCCGCACAGGGCACAGACCTCCGGCGGGGCCACGATCCAGGAGGTCCGCGCGTGGGATTCGGGCACCGGCTCCTCCTCCGGTGCCCCACCGGTCGCTACAACATGTACATTTCGTGCCGGTCCGGGGTCCCCCTCCCGGGCCGGCGCGGGTGCGGGACGCCCGGAGCGGGAGTCCGGGGAGGAGGGGACGCGGGCGGCGCCCGCCTCCGGGCCGGGGCGGTCAGCGGGCGGGGAACAGCCGCCGGGCCGACTCCGCCACCAGCTCCTCCGCGATCCGGCCCAGGCGGTCCGCCCATTCCCCCGGCCGCCGGTCCGTTAGCTCGGAGGCCCCGGGCGGGGCGCTCGAGGCGGCGAAGACCGTGTCCCCCTCGGTGGCGGTATGCGCCGGTTCCACGACCCGGGCGAATCCGTCCTGGACGTGGCCGGCGAGCGCCGCGAGTCCCGGGCGGTCCAGGGGAAGGTCGGTCACCACGATGCCGAGGTTCGTGCCGGCCCCCGCCGGCGGCTCCCGGAGTCGGTCCCGGTCCCCCCGGGGCGGCGTCAGCCGTCCGTTCCGGTCCACGGCGCCGGCGAGCCACGCTCCCGTCCGGGGGTCCCGGATCGCCCCGACGGAGTTGAAGACCGCGAGCAGGCCGAGCCGCCCCCCGCGGCCGATGGCGGCCGCCGCGCCGGTCTGCCCGCCCGGCACCGATCGGGAGGGTCCGGCGTATTTTCCCACCCGGGCCCCACGGCCGGCCCCGATCCGTCCGATCGGCACCGGCCGCCGGTCGGCCACCGAGGCGGCCTCGAACCCGAGCGGCAGGTAATCCGGGATCGGGCCGAACCGCCGCGGCAGGTCGTAGAGGATCGCCCCGGCGATCCGGGGGAGCGGGAAGGAGCCGCCGAACGCCCCGGTCACCTTCCCGTCCGCGAGGAGCCGGGTCCGGATGCCGCGGGCGGCATCGAGGCCGTAGACGCTGCCGCCCGCCAGGAAGAGCGCCTCCCGCCGGCCGAAGGTGGCCTCGAGCCCGAGGGAGTGCGTGTCGTAGGTCCCGGAGGCGGGGCCGCGGACGCTGATCGCCACCGGGACGGGCCGTTCGAACCGGACCACCGAGACCCCGCTGCCGAGCGTCTCGTCGGTGGCGGTCCCGACGCGGAGCCCGCGGACCGACGAGAGCGTTCCGGGCGGCGGGGCGCGGATCATGGGACGGTCCACCGTCTCCGGGGTAAATGGGATTCGGCCGGTCCGGCCGGGTCCACGGGGGGGCCCGGGCGCCGCGCTCCCGTCCCCGCCGCCCGGCCTCACCCCCCCGCCGGGCCGGGGAGGCCCGTCGTCCGGGGAGCCCGGCCGCCCGGGGGTGCCGGGGGGGCGGCCTCCCGGTCAAGCTCTTAACGCCCCGGCCGCTTCCGGGCCGATGCCCCCCACCAGTCGGCCGGGGGCCCGCGGGGGGGCGCCTCCGGCCGGGTTCCGGGTCCGACGCGACCTCCCGCTCGGCCGCCACCCGCTCCTCGAGGCGTTTCCCGGCCTCGACCGTCTCGCCACCGCCCGGCGGCAGGAGCCCGAGGCGGACGGGCGCCGCCGGCGGTACGCCGAGACCCGGATCGAGCTCGTCGCCGCCGATCTCTGGATGTACGTGGCGCCGCGCCACCGCCTCAAGACGATCCGGCGGGGCCGGTTCGACCCGCTCGTCGCTCCGGAGGCCGATGTCATCGTGGTCGGCGAGGCGCACCTCCGCTCGAGCCCCGAGCTCACGCTCTTCCTGGACATCTTCCACGAGCTCTGCCATCTCGCCCAGCGCGACCGGGGGATGGAACTGTTCGACCGGCCGGAGAGCTACGTGCGCCGCCCCACCGAGCTCGAGGCGTACCGGTTCGTGATCGACGAGGCCCGACGTCTCGGGGTCGACGACGCGTTCCTCCGGGAATACCTCCGGGTGGAATGGATCTCGCCGGAGGAGTTCGACGAGCTGCTCCGCGCGATGGAGGTCGCCCCCGGCTGAGGGGGCGTTCCGGTCTCCGGGGACCGGCCGGTGGCCCCCGGGGCCGGCCCGTTCCCCCCCGTTTCCAGAGCGCGGGATAGTTTATTCCCTCGCGTCCGGTGAAATCGTCGCGGCGCGGCCGCGGAGGCAGCGGTGGAGGTCAAGGTCCAGTCCCCGATCCGCCCCTCCTCGAGCGACCTGTGGTTCCTCGCCTACCTGCCGCTCGCCGTCTCCGACGGGATCGCGACGCCGCTCATCCCCCTCCTCGCGCTCGCCCATTTCCGGGCGAGCGCCCTCGTCGTGGTGCTGATCATCGCGAGCAGCGCGATCAGCCAGGTGCCGTTCACCATCCTGTGGGGGAACCTCTCGGACCGGGTCGCCCACCGGAAGTACTTCCTCGTCGGCTCGTTCGCGGCGAGCGGCGCCTCCATCGTGGCGATGTCGTTCGCGACGGACATCAGCTCCTTCTTCTGGCTCAATGTCGTCGAGGGGCTCGCCTCGGCGGCCTCGGCCCCGATCGGCACGATGCTGCTGCTCGAGACCCGGCAGAAGCGGTGGTGGCCCGAGGACATCGGCCTCTTCGGGCTCATCTCCGGCATCGGGACCACCGGCGGTCTCGCGGTCGGCTTCCTCTGGCTGTTCGTCTTCGGGTTCCAGTGGCCGCCGGTCCAGGTGATGACGGCCCTCCTCGTCCTCTCGGGGGCGCTCGCGCTCCTGGGGGCGCTCATCGCGTGGGCCTGGATCGAGGAGCCGGCCCGCCGGCTCGATCGCCGGAGCCTGGCGGACCTCCTCAGCGGACATCGCGGCGTCGTCGAACGGCTCCGGCACATGCGGACCTGGACCCTCAACATCGTCGAGCTGACCCGGTCCAAATCGGAGAAGCTCCCCGGTCGCGAGGTCCTGTTCCTCGCCGCCCTCGGGGTCATGAGCGCGGGATTCTTCATGTTCTACGGGCCGTTCCCGGTCTTCCTCATCCAGCGGGCCGGGTTCTCCGATGCGTCGGTGTTCGTCGCCTACCTCGGCAGCAGCGCCGCCACCACGGCCCTCTTCTACCACTCCGGCAAGGCCGTCGAGACCCGTTCGGCCAAGAAGGTCTTCCTGGGAAGCCTCGCCGGCCGGATCGTGGTCATGCTGCTGTTCGTTCCGGGGGCGGCGTTCCTGTACTTCGGCATCGGCACCTTCGGTCTCGCCGGCTACCTGACCGGCCTCAACGCCCTGATGGGCGTGACCTGGGCGTTCATCAGCACCGCGAGCACCCTCTTCCTCGTCCGGCTGGTGGGCCGGTCCAGCCGCGGACGGGCGCTCGGGCTGTACAACGCGATCGCCGGCCTCGGCGGGCTCCTCGGGACCCTCGCGGGCGGGTTCCTGTACGTCGGGGTCGGGGTGCACGCGACCTACCTCCTCGCGGCCGCCACGGTGGCCGTGGGAACGATCCTCCTCGTCCCGATCCCGTTCCACATGTTCTCGGTGGGCCACCCGTACCGCCACCGCCGACTCGCGGGCCCGACCCGACGGCGACCGGCCACCCCCGGCTGGCGGTCGCGGCCGGCCGGGGCGGACGGGGCCGCCGTCGACCGATCCGGGGCACACCGTTAAGCGCCCCGCCGGTTCCTTCGTCCCGAGCGGAGGCCGTCGACGTGCCCGAGAGCCCGATGAGCGCCGTCCGGCGGCGCCTGTACCATGTCGGCCGCCATCCCATCGCCTGGGCCCGGTACCTGTACGAGCGGGAACTCCGGGGGCGGGATGTCCTCTTCCGGGTGAATCCCCGGTTCGCCGACTGGGCCCCGATGTACCGGGTCGCCCGACCGGCGCTCGAGCGGCTGACCGGCCGCCCCCGCCCGGAGCTCGACGGCTATTTCCGCGAACTCGCGCCGCTCCATGCGGAGCTGGTCCAATCCGTCGGGGCGCTTCCGAGCGCCGGGGCGATGATGCAGGCGCCGCTCCTGTACGTGCTGCTGCGGGCCGTCCGGCCGCGGCTCATGGTCGAGACCGGAGTCTCCTCCGGGTTCAGCGCCCGGCTCGCCCTCGAAGCGATGGAGGCCAACGGGGTGGGCCGTCTCTGGTCGATCGGGATCGCGAAGATCGCCGTCGGCACCCTCCGGCCGGAGCTCGCGGAGACGGTCCGGGACCGTCCGGTCGGCTGGCTGGTCCCACCCCGCCTCCGTCCGCGATGGGAGCTTCGGGTCGGTCCCTCCGAGGAGCTCCTCGCCGATGTCCTCCACCGGGAGGCCCGCCCGCTCGACCTCTTTGTCCACGACAGCCTCCATCTCTACGAACGGATGCACGCCGAGTACGAGCTCGCCTGGCCCTGCCTCGTCCCGGGCGGGTATCTCCTCTCCCACGCCATCCCCCGCAGCGCGGCGTGGCCGGAGCTGCTCCGGGACCACGGCCTCTCGGGCGACGAGGAACTGGACCACGATCTCGGAGCCGTCCGGGTCCCCTTCCCGGCCGCCGCCGGCGGCGGGTGACCTCCCGGGTTCCGGGAAAGGGGTCCGCCGCATCGCCCCGGCGGAGGGGACCCCTTCCTTCCTCCCGACGGGGAGCCGAACGCCCGCCCGCCCGACCGGGACCGGCGCGGGCCGGGAACGGGAAGCGGCCGGAGCCTCGGGGGATCCGGACGGCGGGGGCCACCGTGACCTCGGCTGGGCCCACCCCCGCACGAGCCGATCCCGGCGCGTCGCGGCGCGAGGGCGCGGCCGGTCGTCCCCGGGGAGAGAAGGCTTCATCCACCGGACCGGCTGGACCCGGCCCGCAGAGAGACCGGGGGCGTCGGGGAGGGATCCGGGCCGGGGGGGCGCCTCCGGCCCGGGGAACCCGTCCGCGGCCACGGGGTCGCACGGAGCCCGGCTTGGACCTCTTCACGCACGTCCTCTTCGCCTACCTGCTCTCCTTCGTGATCTGGGGCCCGGGGGCGCCGCAGTACATCGCCGCCGGAGCCCTCGCGGGCGGTCTTCCCGATGCGGATGCGCTGCTCTTCCCCCTCTCGCGCCGGTTCCCGCTCTTCCGGCACCACGGCATCACCCACTCGCTCGTGGGGGTCACCGTCGTGGCCGCCGTCGGCTGCGTTCTCCTGCCCTACCTTCCGTACTTCCCGCGGGCCTCCCCGCTCCTGTACTTCGTCGCCATGGAGATCGGCGGCCTCTCCCATGTCTTCCTGGACGGCTTCACCCACTTCGCGGTCCATCCGCTGCTCCCCGCCTCCTGGCGTTCCTTCCGACTCGACGCGGACGTCGCCATCAACGGGATCCTGCTCGCGCTCACGTCGTTCTCGCTCCTCCTCCTCGGCCTCGAGCGCGGCACCGTGCCGTTCTCCCTCTGGGTCGAGACCGCCTGGATCGTTGCCGCGGTCTACGCCGCCTATCTCGCGATCCGCGGGTTCGCCCGGTGGCGGGCCGGCGTGGCTGCCCGGCGGGAGGGGTACACGGGCGTCGCTCCGACCACCCTTCCATGGACCTGGGCGCTGCTCGATCGGCAGGAGACCCCGGACCGGTACTCCATCCGGTACCGCCGGTTCCGGTTCGGGGAACCCGGACCGTCCCCGTCCCGGCAGATGACGGTCGCGAAGATCGCGCCCCACCCCGGACCGGTGCGATCGGTCCAGGAGGCGCTCGACCGGAGCTACCTGGCCGCGATGGAGAAGAGCCGGTGGCTCCGCCTTCGGACCCATTTCGGGGAGGCGGTTCCCCGCGACCGGGTCTTCGACGTCCGGTGGTACATGGTCGAGAGCGCCGGCGGGGGACGCACCCTGGGAGTCCACGGGACCATCGACCGGGACTCCGGCGAGCTGCACCTGAGATCCGGGTTCTTCCGACGTCCGCCCTCCGAGGGAGTGGCTTCCCCGCCGTGATCCGTCCCTCCGCCGATCCGACGGGCCTCCTTCCGGACGGCGCGGCCCCGGGGGCCCCCGTGCCGCCACGGAGCGCCCGGTCCCGGCCCCCCGGAGGCGACCCCGTGGGGGGCGGACGGGGATCCGGGCGATCCGCCCGGGCGGGGCGCCGGGCCGGCCCCCGGGCGCCCTCCGACCGGCACCCGTAAGAGGACCGGGCGCCTGACGGGGGCCGGAGGCGGGCGCGGAAGATGCCGTCGGACGACGAGCTCCGGCCGGAACGGCGCCCGCTCCGGCGGCTCCGGGTCAACGGGGCCGACTGCCCGGTCGCCACCGATCCCGACCGTACCCTCCTCGAGGCGCTCCGCGAGGAGCTCGGGCTCACCGGCACCAAGTACGGGTGCGGGGAGGGGGAGTGCGCGGCCTGCGTCGTCCTCCTCGACGGGATCGCCGTCCGTTCCTGCCGGACGAAGATCGGGGAGGTCTCCGGCCGGTCGATCACCACCATCGAGGGGCTCGCCGACGGAGGGCGGCTCCATCCGGTCCAGGAGGCGTTCCTGGAGGCCGGCGCCTTCCAGTGCGGCTTCTGCACGCCGGGGATGATCCTCGCGACGGTGGCCCTGCTCCGGCGGGACCCGGCGCCGGACGAGGAGGGGATCCGGAGCGCCCTCGAGGGGCACCTCTGCCGGTGCGGCGGCTACCTCCGGATCCTCGACGCGGTGCGACGGGCCGCCGCCCGGTCGGCGCCCGGGGCGGAGGTCGCCCCATGACCGGCCCGGCCCGGGGGGTGCCGTTCGACCGGACGGAGGTCTCGGAGCGGGCGTATTTCGAACGGTTCGGGAACGGCCTCGTGGTCGTCCAGCCGGCCCGGCCGCCCGGCGGCCCCGGGTCCCCCGGGGGGCCCCCGAGCGGCGGCGCGTGGATCCATCTCGGCGAGGATGGGCGGGCCCGGGCGTTCTCGGGAAAGGTCGATCTCGGCCAGGGCACCCCGACGGCCCTCCGCCTCCTCGTCGCGGAGGAGCTCCGGCTCCCCCCGGCCGAGGTGGCGATCTCCGTGGGGGACACCGATCTCTGCCCGTGGGACATCGGCACCTTCGGCAGCCGGTCGATGCCGGATGCCGGCGAACATCTCCGGGCGGCCGGTGCCGGGCTCCGGCACCTCCTCACCGAACTCGCCGCGCGGCGGTTCGGGGTCGATCCGGCCGAGATCGAGCTCTCCTCGGGCCGCGCCCGCGCGAAGGGCCGCGACCGGGAGGTTCCGGTCGGCTACGGCGACCTCGTGCGCGGCCTCCGCCGGATCGAGGTCGTCCCCGCGGCCGCCCGGCCGATCCCCCCGTCGGAGTGGACCGTCGCGGGCACCTCGATCCCCCACGGGGGAGGCCGCGAGATCGTGACGGGCGCCTGGCGCTACACCTCCGATCTCCATCCCCCCGGGATGCTGTACGGGCGGGTCCTCTTCCCCCCCGCCCACGGGGCCACCCTCCGCCGCGCGGAGGTCGCACGGGCCCGGGCGCTCCCCGGGGTCACCGTGGTGGAGGCGCCGGGGTTCGTCGGCGTCGCGGCGCCCGATCCCGCCCGCGCGGCGGCGGCCCTCCGGGCGATCCGGGCCGAGTGGTCGTCGGAGCCCGGGCCCTCCGAGTCGGAGGTCGTCGACTACTTCCGGCAGCATCCCATCGCCGCGGAGGACCGGTGGGACGTGGTGCACGAAGAGGAGGGCGATGTCGACCGGGCCTGGGCGGAGGCGCCCGTGGCGCTCCGCGCCGTGTACACCACCGCCTTCATCGCCCACGTGCCGCTCGAGACCCACGCCGCCCTCGCCGTGTGGGAGGGGGACCGGGTCACGATCTACCTCGGTAGCCAGACCCCGTTCCGGGCCCGGGACGACGTCGCCCGGGCGCTCGGTCGGCCGGTCGAGGACGTCCGGATCGTGGTCCCTCCGATCGGCGGCGGGTTCGGAGGCAAGCACGCGTCCCGCCTCGCCACCGCGGCGGCCCGGCTCGCGCGCGCGGCCGATCGCCCGGTGCGGATCGTCCTTTCCCGGGAGGAGGAGTTCTCCCAGGCCTACCTCCGGCCGATGGCGGTCGTGGAGATCCGTTCCGGGGCCGACGGAAACGGCCGCCTCTCGGTCTGGGAGTCGCGGACGTGGAACGCCGGAGCCTCCGCGGCGCGACCCCCCTACGCGGTGGCCCACCGGCGCATCGGCAATCGGCCGACCGCCTCCCCGCTCTCCCAGGGGCCGTACCGGGCGCTCGCCGCCACGGCGAACAACTTCGCGCGCGAAACCCATATCGACGAGCTCGCGGCCGCCACGGGGGCCGATCCGCTGGAGTTCCGCCGCCGCCATCTCACCGACGAACGGCTGGCGGCCGTCCTCACGGCCGTGGCCGACCGCGCGGGGTGGACGCCCCGGACGGCCGGGACGGCCCGGCCGGGGCCGCCGTTCCGGATCGGCCGTGGCCTCGCGATCGGGATGGAAAAAGGCGGCCGGGTGGCCTCCTACTCCGAGGTCACGGTGGGCGAGGATCGCCGGCTCCGGATCCGCCGCCTCGTCACCGGCTTCGAGGCGGGGGCGATCGTCCACCCGGCGAACTTGAAGAGCCAGGTCGAGGGCGGCACCATCATGGCGCTCGGGGGGGCGCTCTTCGAGGCGGTGCATTTCGCCGGCGGGAGGGTCCTCAATCCCCGGCTCTCCGAGTACCGCGTCCCCCGGTTCCAGGACATCCCGCCGCTCGAGGTGATCCTCCGCGACCGACCGGATCTCCCGTCGGCGGGCGCCGGCGAGACGCCGCTCATCGCCGTCGCCCCCGCGATCGGGAACGCGATCTTCGACGCGACCGGGGAGCGGATCCGTTCCCTCCCCTTGACTCCCGACGGGTACCTCCCCGGGCCGGAGGAGCCGACGGCCGGGAAGCCGCGGTGAGCCCGGGCCGGTCGGGGAGCCGCC
The DNA here is from genome assembly GCA_021828665.1 of Thermoplasmata archaeon. Classification (GTDB taxonomy): domain Archaea; phylum Thermoplasmatota; class Thermoplasmata; order Lutacidiplasmatales; family UBA184; genus JAKIVR01. The sequence goes on along the minus strand of JAJZDH010000007.1, from coordinate 15,221 downwards.
GGCGTCGCCGGCGTCGGGGGCTCCGGCGATGCCCTTGGGCCGGGGAGCCCCCGGGCGGGGTTCACTGGCCCCAGAACGGGCCCTCGGAGCTCCGGCGCAGCCGCACCACCTCGTCGAGGACCGCCCGCTCGGAGGGCGCGAGGGTCTGTTCCCGGAGCGCCCGGACCGAGGACTCCGGAAGGAGGACGTACAGCACATCCCCTTCGTGCACGGTGCGCCCCACCACGGCGCCGTCGAGCGAGGCGGCCACCTCGGAGCCCTCCGCCGCCGTCCGGACCGAGGCGCTCTCCTGCTGCAGGCTCTTCAGGACGGCGACCTCGGTCCCGTCGGACCGCATGATCCGGACCCCGGGCTTGAGCTCGCCCGCGAGCACCCGGATCCCCACGATGGCCGGCTTCGAGGCCCGGAAGACGAACCCGGGGAGGATCTGGAACTTCGCCGGATGGACGAACTCGACGCGCCGCGACCGGTCGATCTCACCGGCCCGCTCGGTCCTCCAGGCGAGGTACTCCTCGAGGAGCCGGTAGATGACCTCCGCCCGGAACACCCGCACCCCCTCGCGGCCCGGCTCCGGATCCGTCTCCGCGTCGGGGAGGACCGGGACGTTGAACGCGAGGACCGCGCGGTGCAGCGGGTCGCGGACCGAGGCGGTCCGCAGGAGCAGGGCGCGGGTCACCGGGCCGACCTCGGCCCCGTGGACGGGGATCTTCGCCTCGCCGCATTCGAAGGCGAGCGCCTCGAGCCCGCCGAGGGTGTCGGCGCAGAGCTGGACGCCCGATTCGGCGAGCGTCACCGCCGCCGCCACCTCCCGGGCCAGGAGGTCCAGGGCCGCCGACCGTTCGGCCTCGTCCCGTACGCTCTCCAGGACGCCGCCCGGAAGCGCCTCTTCGATCCCGGGCGCGGCGAGGTACACGCCGGCGGCGGCGTGGACCCGGTCGAGCGACTGCAGACCGGAGGGGCCGCCGGCGGCACGGTGCCCGCGCGGGGTGGGCCGGTAGATCCCGCGGATCCGGGTGGCGAACGGGGCGGTGCGCCCGGAGACCACGATCTCGTCGCCCGGGGCGAGCTCCCCCCGGTACAGGATGACCGAGGCGACCGGGCCCACTCCCTTCCGCTCGCTCCGTTCGAGGACCGTGGCCTCGGCGGCGCCCTCGTCGAGGATCAGCTGCTCCTTGAGGAACCGCTGGGAGAGCCCGACGAGGAGGGCGAGGAGCTCCGGCACCCCGGCGCCGGTCTTCGAGGAGACCGGCACGATCCCCACGTTCCGGGTGAAGTCGCTCACCCGGTCGAACCGGTCGGCCGAAAGGCCGAACCCGTCGAGCGATTGGGCGACGGAGTAGAGCCGTTCGTCCAGGCTCCGGGCAAACTCCGGGGCGGAGTGGGCGATGACGGTGGCGAGCGGCGTGGGACCCGTCGGGCGCCGCCATCCTCCCAGGAGGTCGATCTTGGTGAGCGCCACCGCGAATGGGGTCTTCTCGTGCTTCAGGATCTGGATCGACTCCTTGGTCTGGGGCATCACCCCTTCCCGGCAATCGACCACGAGGATCGCGAGGTCGGCGAGGGCGCCCCCGCGCCGCCGCATCGTCTCGAACGACCGGTGGCCGGGGGTATCGATGAGCAGGAGCCCCGGGATCTGGAACTGGCTCGTCGGGGTCACTCCGCGGCAGAGCGCGAGGACCGTTTCCCGCGGCACCTCGATGGCCCCGATGTGCTGGGTGATCCCGCCGGCCTCGTGGGCGGCCCGGACCGACCCCGCGATCCGGTCGAGCAGCGAGGTCTTGCCATGGTCCACATGGCCGAGGAGGGAGAGGATCGGCTGGCGGAGTTCGCCCACAATCGGGCGGAGGCGGGGCGGGCTTCATTACAGTTCCCGCGGGCGCCGGGGCGTACCCCGATCCCGGCGCGGGGCTACCGCTCCCCCGCGAGCTCGGCGAGCGTACCCGCGACGAGCGGCACGAGCGCCTCCTCGGGATCGAGGCCGCCGTGGGCCCCTTCCGTCGGCCGGCGCGGAAGCGCCCCTCCGGGGGCCCGGTAGGTCAGCCCGACCGGAGCGGGCGGCAGCACGAGGACGGAGCCGGTCCGGAGCTCGAGTTCCGGGTGGTGGGGCGGCGGCCCGAAGAGCCCCCGCGCGAGCGCCTCCCGGAACTCGAGGTAGTGCGTCGCCTCCGGAAGGAGCGGCCGCAACCGCTCCCGGAACGTGGCCTCGCGGCCCGGCCGCACGGCGAAGTATCCGGCCCGTCGATCCCCGGAAGGAGGGCGCACGAGCTCGGCCATCACCGGCGGATGCCGGTCGAGCGCCAGGTTGGCGGCCGACGGGGCGGCGACCTGCCCGTGGTCCCCCGTGATCCAGAGGGCCACCGATCGCCGCCGTTCCGGGGAGAGCCGGGCCGCCACCGCGCCGAGCAGCCCGTGGATCCGTTCGAGCTCGAGGCCGACCAGGAACGGATCGGGGCCGCGGAGGTGCTGGACGGTGTCGAGCTCGTCCCAGTACACGAGGACCGCCTCCGGGGGGTCCGGCCGTCGGAGCACCGCGGCGAGGGAGTACGCGAGATCGCTCGCGGTGGCGTACGGGCAGTACTCCGCCCCTTCGTACAGCAGCCGGGTGAATCCGGACCCCACGAACCGGTCCCGGGAGAGGACGGCGGCCCGGAGACCGAGCTCGAAGATCGTCGGCGAATCGGTGAGGTCCCGCCGGGAGGAGTCGGGCCCGAGGAGGGTATCGTTCCCGGGGAGGCTCGCGGGGGCCATGCGGAGCATGTCGGCCACGACGCCGAACCGGGGCAGCCACTGCCGGTGGCCGACGATGCCATGCCGGCCGGGGGGAACCCCCGTCGAGAGGCTCGTGAGCGCCGCGGTGGTGGTCGAGGGGAACACCGAGGTGAGGGCGCGGGCCGCCGATCCCCAGCGGCGGAGCCAGCGGTCTCCCGGGGCGCCGTCCGCGGCGATCGTCCGTTGGAAGGCGGGCCACCCGAGCCCGTCCACGAGGACGAGGACGACCGGCCCCTCCGGTCGGTCGCCTCCCGTGGGATCGAGCTCCGGATCGAGCCGCGGACCGGCCGACGCCGCGGATCCCTCGGTCCGCCCGCACCGGGCGAGGAGGGTCGCGGCGAGGTTCGGGAGGCTGCGGCCGCCGTAGGCGGGAAGGACCCCGAGCTCCCCGGCCGGAGGCGGCCGCCCGGCCTCCCCGCGGTCCGCGGCCCCGGGCGGAGATCCGACCATCGGCGGACCCGTGGGGCCCGGCCCGCTTTAGCTCTCGCGGGTCGCGGGCGGAGCCCTCCTTCCCGCCCCGGCCCCCCCGGGAGCGCCCGCGGCCTCCGACCGGCCCCTCACGGGGGGCCGCGGGGCGGGGAGCGCCGGGAGGGTTCCGGGCGGGGGTCGTCCGGCGGTTCCTCCGGCGGCGGCGGGAGGGTCGCCGGCCCGTCGCCGAACTGCTCGAGGGCGACCCGCCGATCGCGGCGTTCGGTGAGGTCGGAGACGGAGAGCGAGATCCGGCGGACGGCCCGGTCCGCGCCGGCGCGTTCGCGGTCCAGCATCTCGCGGGCGAGCCGCTGGGCGATCCCCCGGAGCGGTTCCGGCCCCTCCTGGGCGGCCGGCAGCCGCCGGCCCCGCTGCTCCTGACGGAACTCCTCCCACCGGATGCGGACCGAGAGGCTCTGGTAGCGGAGCCGCTCCCGGGCGAGCTCGTCGGCGAGCGCGCGCGCCATCCCGTCGAGCTCGGCGAGGATCCGGGGGGCGTCCCGGCGGTCCTCCTCGAACGTCCGGTCCCGGCTCCGCTGCCGGGGGCCCCTCGGGACCGGGAGCTCCGACCACTCCCGGTCCGGCGACCCCCGGGCGAGCCGGATCAGCGGCCGGGTCGCCCTGCCCAGGATCGCCCGGACCGATTCCGGCGGGACCCGGGCGAGGTCCCCGATCCGGGAGACCCCGACCGCCGCGAGCCGCTCGGCGGTCTTCGGCCCGATGCCGGGGACGACCCGCACGGGCAGCGGGGCGAGGAAGGTGGCCGTCTCCGCGGGGGAGACGACGCACACCCCGGCGGGTTTGGCCCGGTCGCAGGCGATCTTCGCCACGATCGCCGACGGGTGGGCCCCGACCGAGCAGGGCAGCCGGAGGGTCTCCGCGACCCCCGCGCGGAGCTCCTCGGCCCAGGCCCGGATCGTCGCCGGCCCCGAGCCGGTCGCCTCGAGGGCGGCTTCGTCGATGGACATCGGCACCACCCGGTCGGACCACCGGCCGAGGTAGTCCCGGATCTCGGAGGCGATCCGTTCGTACTTCTCGAAGTCGGGCGGGATCCAGATCGCCTCCGGACATCTCCGGGCCGCCGCCACGCTGGGCATCGCGCTGTGGACGCCCGACCGCCGCGCCGGGTAGCTCGCCGAGAGCACCACGCCCCGCGACGTCGGCCCGGTCGGCTCCCGGCCGACGATCACGGGCCGGTCGGCGAGCTCGGGGCGGTCCCGGATCTCGCAGGAGACGAAGTACGCATCCATGTCCACGTAGACGATCCAGCGGTCCGGCCGGGGGTCGGCCGCCGGCGCCCCGGGGCCCGGACGGAACGGAGGATCCCGGGCCGCCATGGACCGGTCGGGGAGCCCCGGGCAGGTTTAATCACGGCGGGGGGGGAGCCCCGGCCGGACCGGTCGGGACGGGCGGCGGGACGGCCCCGGCGGGGAGGCCCCGGGGGATCCGGGTCGGCCCGACGGTCGGCCGCTTCCCGTCGGGCCGTCGGGATCCCGACGCCCTACGGACCGAAGTCGACGGCCCGGGCGTCGAGGACGAGGCCGTGGGGGCCGATGACGTACGGCTGCACCGACCGCAGGTGGGCGGTCCGCCGCATCTTCAGGATCCGGAGCGAGAGCCCCACGCGGTGGCCGTCCTCCGCCGGCCGGTAGCCGAGGAGGAGGACCCCGTCGGAGACGTATTCGCTGAGCCCGTCGCGGCTGACCTCGGGGTGCCGCGGATCGGCCTCGGCGGTCAGCAGGGTGGTGGCCCCGGCGCCCCGGCACGCCGCCGCGAGGGCGAAGAGGGTGGCCCGGCGCGACGGCTCGTCGTCGCTCAGCATGTTGAGGAGCGAGACGGAGTCGACGGCGATGCGCCGCACGCCGAGCTGCCGGAGTTCCCGCGGCAGTTCGCTCTGGATCCGGTGCAGGTTGCCCCGGGTCTCCTTCGGGTCGAGACGGAGGATCGAGAGGCCGCCCGAGCGGAGCGCCTCCTCCACGGGCCAGCCGAACAGGCGGGCGCTCTCGGTGAGCGCCTCCGTCTCCTCCTCGAGCGAGAGGAAGAGCCCCTTCTCGCCCGCCGCCACGCCCGAGAGCAGGAACTGGAGCGCGAGGCAGGTCTTGCCGGTCCCGGGGAGCCCCGTGGCGAGGACGACGTGGCCCCGGGGGAATCCGCCGCCGAGCATCTCGTCGAGCCCGGCCACGCCGGTAGCGGCCCGCGACGTGGGGGGAGGTTCAGATCCGCTCATATTGCGTGGTGACGAGGCCGGTGAGGGAACTGACCCGGACGACGAACCGTCCCTGGTGCTCGTGGGGGACGTGGGCGAGGACCGCCATGAACTTCGGGATCACGAGGACCCGCTGGCGGCTGGAACGGAGCGGGTTCGCCGTCCACGAGAAGGCGAGGACGCCGTCGACGGAATCGATGAGCGCCTGCTCGGTGTCGGGCGCGGCGACCCCCTTCGAGAGGAGGAGGTAGACGAGGCCGTCCCACTCCTTGGCCCGGCGGCGCAGCCCCTTGATCAGGGTGAGGAGGTCCTCCGTCGGGATGCCGCGCCGGACCAGGAGGTCGGTGAGGGAATCCACGATGACCACGTTCGAGGGCCCCACCTCCTCGAGCGCCCGGGCGACGGCCGGCAGCGGGCCGCCGCCGTCGAACCGCCTCCCCGGGGCCGCGGAGAGCAGCGGGGTGGGCGTGGTCGCCCAGTGGGACGGGACGACCGAGTCGGCGAAGTACTCCGCCGACAGGTCGGCGAAGCTCAGGTGCCGTTCGAGCACCTCGAGGTACAGCGGATCGAACGAACCCTGCACTTCCCGGAGGACCTGCTCGCGCGAGCGCGTGAGGCTGAGGTAGGCGACCTTCTCCGGGTAGCAGAAATCCCCCCGGGCGGCCCCGAGGAAGAACCGGTGCATCCGCTCCTCGTCGTGGTGGAACATGAGGTGGCTCGCCGAGGTCAGGGCGAACTCCTGGTGGCCGGCGCCGGCCTCGCCGATCAGCAGGACGACGGAGCCGGTGGGGATGCCGCCGCTCAGGGTGTCGAAGTCCGCGACGCCGGTCGGGACCCGGCGGTCGCGCGGTCCGGCCGTCCCGGTCCGGGCCGTCGGAGGGATCGGCCGCCACGACGGCGGCGGCCCGGGGAGGGTATCGGCGGACATGGGGAGTGGTGGCGGAGCCAGCCGTCCCCGGCCTATTTCTAAGCTTGGTTCGACGGGTCCCCCGGGGGCCGGGGCGGCGGGCGCCTCACGCCTCCCGGGCCCCGGTCTTGAGGTACTCCCTCAGCAGCACCGTCGCGTAGCTTCCCTTGGGGAGCGCGAACCGCAGCCGGTACGCCGCCGGGTCGGCGTCGGAAGGGGGGTCGGCCGGCCCGAAGGCGATCGGCGGCACCGGGACCTCGAGTGGCCGCCAGGCCCCCTCGCTCGCCACCTCGGGCTGCCGGGGAAGGTCGAAGGCGCCGCGCTCCAGCGACTCCGCCTCGAGGATCTTCTCGAGGATCTCCCCGGGTCGTCCGCGGGATTCCGGCGTCCGGCTGCCCACGAGAGGCCCCGCCACGACCGCCCGGCCCTTGACGACCAGCTCCCGGGCCTCCTCGAGATTGTCGGCGGCGACGGGGACCGGATCGTGGGCCGGCAGGGTCCCGTCGCGGGCGACCCGGAGGAGGAAATCCCCCGGCTCGGGCACCGAGAACGAGAGCCCGGCCACTTGCCGCTCGTTGAGGTAGCGGTTGAACAGGAGCGACTGGTAGGCGTGGACGAAGAGCTGGCGGAGCTCGCGCGGGAGCGCCCGGAGGGCGCGGTCGGCCCCCTGGCCGCGGGCGAGGTGGTCGAGGAGGGTCCGTTCGAACCTCCAGTTCGGCGGGAACTCCCGGAGCGCCCGCCGCGCATCGTGGTCCCGGGCGTAGTTCGCCCGGGCCTCCCGGCCCGGGGGCGCCTCCGCGGCGGTCACGAGGGCGAGGTACGTCTCCACCGCCGCCTCGGAATCCCCGGCGAGCAGCGCCCGGCCGACGAGATGGGTCACCGGACGGACCTCGCCGAACCGTTGCGGGCCGAAATAGTTCCGGAACCGCTCGACGCGGCGGAGCTCGCGGGTCACTTCGTCCGCGCGGGCCCGCGCCTCCGGGACGCTCCCCGGAACCTCCCGGACCGTGATGTCGAAGATGTTCCCGTAATGCTGGCCGAGGGCGAGACCGCGGCGGGCCCGGTACGCCTCGAGGATCTCCACGCCGCGCAGCGGGGCCTCGGGAAGGGGGCGCGGGGGCCCGGGGTAGGAGAGGAGCTGTTCGGTCACCGCCCGACGGTCCTTGGTGCCGGCCCACCCCATGGCCCCCGGTCCCAGGTTCAGGAGGCCGGAGAGCCGCCGGACCAGCTCGTGCTGCTCCCAGTCCCGGGCGACCACCCGGAGGATGGTGAACCCGCCATCGGGGTGGGGCACGGGGTACTGGGAGATCTCCCGGACCCGGAAGTCCTCGGGGGCGACCTTCGTCCGGCCGCCGGTCCCCGGAGCGGTGGTGACGTAGGAGGCGATGCCGAGGTCGATCTCGACGGCCGGGGGCCGGTACGCGAAAGGCACGCTCCGCGGAGCGACGGTCAAATATAGCGGTATGTGCGCTCGGGGAGCGGCGCATGATCCAGGCGACCGCCCGCGTCCTCCAGAATCGCATCGAACTCCAGGTGGGGGCCGAAAGCTGGGTGGGACGACCCGTCGTCGCGGCGACGGGGGCGGTGGCCCGCCGGATCGCCGCGCTCTTCTCCACCGTCTACGAGATGCGCACCGCCGCCGAGCCGGAGACGGTCCGGGCCACCGTCTCCTACCACCCGAAGAAGGACGAGATCCTGATCCAGATCGGGGAGCAGAAATGGAGGACCCAATCGACGCTCTTCGGGCCGACGACCTTCGAGTACGGCGGCCTGACCTACTCCATCTTCGAGAAGCTCACGGGCCGGTTCTCCATCCTCCGGGGGGAGAAGCTGATCGCCGAAGGGGAGCTCGGATTCCGCTCCTGCGCGATCCACGACTATCCCGTGGAGCTCGAAGGGTTCCTCGCGAACCTCTGCCTCGGGTATCTCATCCGGAGCCTCTTCTGGGCCCAGTGATCGGCGCGGTGCCGGGGGCCCTTCGTCGTCGCCGCGCCGCCGGGCCGGAACGGGGGTTCCGGCCGGCGGGCGAGGGGAGCCGCCTACGGGCCCTGCATCGGGTTCGATCGCCGGCGCCGCGCGATCCTCTTCTGACGTGCCCGATGCGCCCGCTTCTTGTTGTTGGGTGACCGTCGCCGGACCAAGCCCGAAGTCATCGTGGATCCTCTCCTCGAACGGAGCCCCCGAAGGGGTCGGCCGTTATAACCTCCGCCGCGGGCCCGCCCACCCCCCGGGCGGCCCGGGACCATCGGCGGCCCGTCCGGGGCGCGCGGAGGGGTTCCGGCGGCTCCGACCGGTCAACGGCCCCGATCGTACGGTTGCGGCGGCTCCGACGGCGGGTCGGCCGGGGCGGGCGCGGCCGCTTCCCCCGGAGGGGATGGCGGCGGGGGTCGGGGGAGGTACGGGCCGGACCGGAGGAAGAGTCCGAGGAAGAGCGCGATCGAGCCCACCGCCACCAGGAGGAGGCCGGAGAGGGTGCCGAACCACATCTCGAGGTCCGGACCCGGCGCCGGACCGGAGGCCCGGCCGGTGGCCACGATGGAGACGGTCCCCGGCGCCCCCGTGGCGGAGGTGGCTTCGACCCAGTACGGGCAATCCGGGTCCCCCGAGGAGCTCCAATTTCCGGCCTCGCTCCCGTTCCAGCTCTTCACCATCGGCGATGCCGGGCAGGGCGGGTCCCCGTGGAAACAGTTCGGGCTCTCGGCGGCCTCCGACAGGACGAGGGTGACCGGGATGGTGGCGCGCCACCAGATGGAAAAGCTCGCGTCGCTGCCGTTCTGGCCCCAGAGCGGGGAGCTCCAGGAGGGCGACGCCCCGCCGAGGGTGAGGGTCGCCATGGAAACGGTGCTGTCCCGGGCCGGCTCCGGCGGCACGGTGAAGAGGACCGCGAGGGCGCCGCCTCCGACGACGAGGAACGCCACTCCCACGAGGACGAGGCCGGTGCGCACGGCGCCGGCAAGCTTGGAAGAGCGTAAATACCATTCCGGTAGAAATTGAGGAACGGAGTTCCACGAACCCTAAATAGTCCGGGGCCATCATGCGATGGTATGACGCACCCGCCGGCGGCACCTCCGTCCCCCGAGCCGGCCGCGCTCCCCCCCTGCGCCATGTGCGGCGCGACGCTCCGCGTCCGGGACCCGGCGGTCGGTGAGGAACACTGCGCCGAATGCGGCCTCGTCGTCACCGGCACCGAGCTCGTGGCCCCGGCGCCGTTCGTCCGGGACGCCCCGGGGGCGGACGGCAGCGGCAGCGGCCGCGGCATCGGTCCCTTCGTGGGTCCCGGCGGCACCGCCCGCCGTGCCCTCGGTTCGACGCTCTCGGGGCATCGGGACGGGCAGGGTCGCCCGCTCGGCTGGGCGCGGCGGTACGAGTTCCAGCACCTGCGGCGGGTGATGCAGCGGCAGACGGCCCGGGCGGCCGACGGGCCGCTCGACCGTTCCCAGGCCCGGCTCGCCATCGTCCAGGGAGGTCAGCGGCTCGGCCTCCCGCCGGTCGTCGTCACCGAGGCCGAGCGGCTGTTCCGGGAGGCGGCGGTCCACGGCCTCTTCCGCGGGCGCAACCTTCCCTCCTGCGTGGGCGCGGTGCTCTACGCCGCCTGCCGGACCTACGCGATCCCGCGCACCCTCGGCGAGGTGGCCAAGGTGCTCGCCACCCGCCGGGCCGAGGTGGGGCGGGCGTTCAAGGTGATCCACCACGGCCTCTCGCTCGCCGCCCCCACCGTCGGCGCCCGATCGTTCCTCAGCCGGTACGCCGAGGAGCTCGCCCTCTCCGCCCGGGTCCGGTCCCATGTGGAGACGATGCTCGAGGAGGCCCTGAACGATCCCGAGGTCTCGGGGCTGCCGGCGCACGGCCTCGTGGCCGCGCTGATCTACATCGCGGCCGACCGCGGCGGGGAGCACCGTTCCCGGGCCCAGATCGCCCGGGTGAGCGCCGTCACCGAGGTCACCCTGCGCTCCACGAGCCGGCTCCTCGAGGCCCTCCAGGGCCGGAACCGCTCCCGGCCGCAACGGCCGTAGATCGCCATCGCCCCGCGCCCCCCTCCCGCGGCTTCCGCCGAGGTCCGGGCGGGGCCGGCCGCGCCCCGCGGCGGTTCAGCGGAGGAGGTGGTAGCCGGCCGCCTTCTCCCGGACCTTCCGTCGGGCGAACCCCTTCGTCTGGAGCTCCTGGAGGGCGTTCAGGACCATGTTCTTCGGGAGCTTCACCGACTGGGTGATCCGCTCGGCGGTCCCCATCTTCTCCTCGGAGATCATGCCGAGATCCTTCATCGTCTTGTAGACGCGGAGTCCGTTCGCCGAGAGCTCGTCCGTCATGCTGGTCCGGCTTCCCGACGGCGCGACCCGCACGGGCTCATAACCCATCCGCCAACCCGGTCGGCGGGCGGGGCGCGACCCGAGGCGCGCCGCCGCGAGACTCCCTCCCCCGGATCCCGACCTCCGGTCCGGCTCCGGTGGGGTCGGAGCCCCCCCGGTGCGACCGCGCCGGTGGCGCGAGGGCCGCCCGGGTCAGAGCTCGATCCGGGCCGCATCGCCCACGACGAGGGAGAGGTCCCGGGGAGCGCCGGGGCCGGCCCGGATCGTCACGGACCGGCCGACGATGCTGTCCCGCAGCCGGATCGGCCCCTCGATCCGGGCCCCCTCGAGGACGATGGAGCGCTCGATGGCCGCCCCGACCACCGCCACGCCGTCCCCGAGCGCGGAGAACGGACCGATCCGGGCACCGCCCGCGATGGCCACGCCGCGCCCGGTCACGATCGGCCCTTCGAGCGAACAGCCGGCGGCGACCTTCGTGTCGGCCCCGATCCCCACCGATCCCGTCACCGCGGCTCCCGGAGCGACGGTCCCCTGCCGTTCGAACTGCCCGGGCGGCATCGATTGGAGGACCCGCTCGTTCGCCTCCAGGAGGTCCTCGGGGAGTCCGGTGTCCTTCCACCACCCCTCCACCCGCTGCACGTCGATCCGGTGGCCCGCGCGGTGCAGGTTCCAGATCGCCTCGGTGATCTCGAGCTCCCCCCGTCGGGAGGGGGTCAACCGCTCGATGATCGGGTGGATCGACGGCGAGAACAGGTAGACGCCGATGAGGGCGAACGGGCTCCGCGGCACGGCCGGTTTCTCCTCGAGGGAGAGGATCCGGTTCCCGTCGAGCTCGACCACCCCGTACCGTCGCGGGTCGGCCACCCGCGTGGCGCCCACCACCGCGTCCGGCCGGTCGCGCTCGTACAGTTCTCGGAACGGCCGGACCCCCTGCTGGAGGAGGTTGTCGCCGAGGTACATCACGAACGGGTCCTCGGCGAGGAACTCCCGGGCGCAGCGGACCGCGTCCGCCAGGCCCCGGGGAGGGCCCTGCTCGATGTAGGTCACGCGGAGGCCGAACGCCCCACCGTCGCCGATCCGCTCCTGGATCCCCTCCCGGATCGGTCCGAGGACGATCGCCACGTCGCGGATCCCCGCCTCGGCCAGGTGGCGCAGCCCGTAGAACAGGATCGGCTGGTTGGCCACGGGGATCATGTGCTTGTTGCCCGTGAAGGTGAGCGGCCGCAGCCGGGTGCCGTGTCCCCCCGCGAGGAGCAGCCCCTTCATGGACCTCGCCGCTCCCCGAGGATCTCCTGGATCCCCCGGCGCCACGGGGTGAGCGTGAGCCCGAGCCCGAGGGCCCGGTCGGTCCGCAGGCCGCCCCGGAGGGGTCGCGGGGCCCGTCCCGGGACGGCCGGCGACGCCTCCAGGGACGCGGGCCGGATCTCCGCGCCGCCGTCCGGTCGGGCCAGCAGCGCGGTTCCGAATTCGTAGGGGGTCGTGACCGACGGGGAGGCGAGATGGAGGATTCCGGCCGTCCGCCGCTCGAGGAGGGTGGGGAGCGCCCGGGTGAGGTCCGGGATCCAGGTGGGGGTGATCTGCTGGTCGGCGAAGAGGCCGGGCAAGGTGCCCTCCCGGTACCGGGCCTGCATCCAGCGGGCGAAGTCGAGCTTCTCCGGAAAGTGCTCCCGGTACGGGTAGGCGATCCGGAGCACCAGCGCGCCCGGATCGGCGGCCCGGACCGCCGCCTCGGCCGCGCTCTTCGTCCAGCCGTACCAGGAAAGCCGCTCGGAGTACGGCGCGACCGGCGCCTCCTCGGAGTACGGCCCACCGGTCCCGTCGTAGACGAAGTCGGTGGAGATCTGGACCAGGTACTTGCCGCCCTCCCGGGCCGCCCGGGCCATGGCCGCCACCGCGTCCGTGTTCACGGTCCAGGCGGGGCCGCCCCGCGGGGAGGGGCCTGCCGGCCGCTCCGATTCGATCCGATCCACGTCCGTGCGGGCGGCGAAGTTCACCACCGCCGGTTCCGGCGCGTTCCGGAGGAGCTCGCGGACCGCCGGAAGATCCGCGAGGTCCACCGGTCGGAAACGCTCGACGCGGAGCCCGCGGGCGGCCGGGTCGATCCGGCCCGCGGCGGCGATCCGCAAGGGGGCGTGGGCCACGAAATGCGACCCGACGAGGGAGGTGGCGCCGAAGACGAGGACGTCCGCCGTAGAAGCTCCTACGGCCCGCGCCGCCCGGCCCGAAGGAGGTCCCAGGAGAACGGACCTCCGATCGAGGCGACCGGGACGGAGGCGAACGGGATCCGGCCCTCGTCGGAGGGGTCGTAGAGCTCCGACGGATAGTTCTGGTAGAGGAACGGCCGGGAGGCGAGGTTCCCGAGGGAGTGCAGGACCCCCGGAGGGATCGGCACCAGATGGGCCGGTAGTTCCCGGGCGGGGTCGGAGCTCGGGGCCTCCCAGGGCACCCCGGGGAACCGCACCACATCGAGCCATCCCTCGGTGGGCGATCCGCTCCGGGTGTCGAGGAGCGCCAGGGTCATCTCCCCGAGGAGGACCACGAACCGGTCGGTCTGGACCCGGTGGACGTGCCACCGGTCGACGTCCCGGAACTGGCCGGGAACCGTGAGCGACGTGTACGACATCCGGAACCGGGCGCCGTCCACCGTGCGGTCGTCCGACCGGAGGGTCTCCATCAGGAACCCCCGGGGATCCTGCCGCACGGTGCGCGGGACCGGCTGGGCCCCGTGGATCCGGATCCGGTCCGGAGGAACGACCGGGGGCGCGGTGGGCTCCGCCGTCCGCATCGATCGCCTGCTCCGGGGCCGACGGGGGCCGCGGAGAGGTCCCGGAACGGCCGCCGTCCGTCCGGACGCCGGCGCTCCCGTCGATCCCCGAGGGTCCCTTCGAGCCGATGGTTCCCGCGAGCGGACAGCGACCCTTTAAGATTGCGCGGCGCCCCGTTCCGGCGCCGGCGGGGATCGGGGCCCGGACCGGCGGCGCCCGGGACGGGCGAACCGCCCGGGAGCGGCGGTCACGGGGCGGGGCTCCGGGTCCGGTTCCTTCCGGGGGAGAGGTAGTCGCACCCGGCGGCGACGTAGGCGTCCGGATCGAGGATATGCCAGCCGTCGTACACGAAGCACCCCGGCGCCACCCCCTCCAGCAGACGAAGGGGCGGCAGCGAGAGAAACTCCGGATGGTTCGTGGCCACGACCACGCACGCGGCGCCCCGGACGCAGGCGGCTAGCGTACCCTCGGTCGCCGCCCCGCTCTCGCGGCGGAGCCGCCCTTCCTCGATCCAGGGGTCGTGGATCACCACCGAGCATCCGGCGGCGGCGAGGTGGTCCACCAGCGGTTGGACGGGGGTGTGCCGGGTATCGCCCGTCGCGCCCTTGAAGGCGTAGCCGAGCACCGCGACCCGCGGGCCGGGGCCGGCGGCCCGGCGGCGGAGTTCGGCGGCGATCCCGTCGGCGAGCCGGGCCGGCACCGCCTCGTTGACCTGTCGGGCCGCGGGCGGCAGGGTGACCTCGCTGTGGAGCGAGGCGGCGAGGTCGGTGAAGAACCACGGGTCCTTGGTCAGGCAGCTGCCGCCCACACCGATCCCCGGGTGGAGGAAGTTCACGTGCCCGGAACCCTTCGTCAGGGTGTTGGCGGCCCGGATGACGTCGAGGGCATCGACCCCGAGCGATTCGCAGACCCGGGCGAGCTCGTTCGTGAGCGCCACCGTCACGTCGATCCAGACGTTGTCGGCGAGTTTGACGATCTCGGCGGCCTCCAGGGTCCCCACGCGGGTCGTGCGGAGCCCGGCGGAGGCCCAGAACGCCTCCGCGGCGCGGGCGCTGGATTCGGTGATCCCCGAAACCACCACGGGGAGCTCGGGCACTTCCCGCAGGGCGTTCCCCTCCGACAACCGTTCCGGGCAGTAGGCGAGGTGGAAGGTCGTGCCGGCCCGACCGCCGGGCGCCTCCAGGAGCGGGGCGATCTCCCGGCGGGTCGTCCCGGGAGGCACGGTCGATTTCACGATGACGAGGTGCCCGGGCTGGAGGTGGGGGGCGATCTCCCGGGAAGCCTGCCGGATCGCCGAGAGGTCGGGGGCGATCCCCCTCCCGAGCGGCGTGCCGACGGTCAGGATGACCACCGAGGAGGATCGGATCGCCGCGGCGTCCCCCGTCACCGTCAGGCGGCCGGAGCGGAGGAGCGGTAGCAGGATCGAATCGAGCCCGGCCTCCCGCAGATGCATCTTCCCCTCCTGAAGGGAGCGGACCACCTCGGGCTGGGATTCGACGGCGACGACCCGGGATCCGCGGGCGGCGAGATACGTCCCCAGGATCGTCCCGACGTAGCCGAAGCCGACGATGGCCACCGCGGCCCCCCCGCGGTCGGGCTCCCGTTCGCGACCGTCCTGCATCTGCCCGGGGCCGGTGGCTGGCGGACCCCCATATAACTATGTCGAAGCCGCCTTCCGCGGGTGGTGCGGGGGTGGCCGCTTCCGTTCTCCCATACCTAGACAACCGTGGCAAGCACGGTTGATGCTGGGTTCCTGAATCCTCGGAAGGCATCTGTCCTAGCGGACATGAACCTCCTTC